>CAYTKK010000012.1:0-8835 GCA_964438355.1 uncultured Lachnospiraceae bacterium
AAAAGAAGATATGCTAGACGGTATCGCGGACGGCACTTTTATAACTAACGGCGGATATAAGACCCTGACGAAAAACGAAGTCGTCGAAATTTTGAAAGACAGCTTCTGATTTTTTACAAATCAACAACTTTCAATTTTAGAATAACGACTCGCCCTAACGTTTCAAAAAACAAACGAATACTCGATAAAACGTTAAATCAAAGAAAAAACAACATACAAATTCAACAAAAGCGCGTCTACGAAACATAGGCGCGCTTTTAATAGCGATATTTTTATATAATATTATTATTTAATCCAATCGAACGCTTTTTTATAACAAGCGTGGGAATCTACCGATTAAATTAGTCAAACGCCGCTATATATTATCTTTGACGGCAGTGGAAAACGACGCCGATAGTTCCCGGTCCGCAGTGAGCGCCGATAACCGGCCCGATAGGCTGAACGCACACTTCGCCCGCGCCCATTTCCGCCTTTAGTTTATCGGCAAACGCCCTTGCCTCTTCCTCGCAATCTGCGTGCAAAACAAACGTCTTGTATTCGTCCAGATTCGCGCCGCTTTCCTTGATGTAACCAAGCAAAGTCATAAGCGCTTTTTTGCGTCCCTTCGGCTTATCCACGTTAAAAATCCTGCCCTCGTCGTCGATGTGCAAAATCGGCTTTATACCCAGCATATTTCCGAAAACCTTCGAGGTCCCCGAAATTCTACCGCCGCGATACAGATACGTAAGCGAATCGACAACGAAATACGCGCCGAAACACGGAATTATCCTATCAAGATATTCATCAAGCTCGTCCATCGTAGCGCCCTCTTTATAACGAAGAGCCGCATAATACGTAATGATTCCGCTTGCCATCGAAATAGCTTTCGTGTCTTTATAACGAATCTCACGCTCGGGATATTTTTCCTTAAGTTGCGCTATAACGTTTTTCATCGCTTCGAACGTACCGCTCATCTTATGCGAAAAAGTTACGTAATAAATATCCTCGCCGCGAGCGAGTATCGGCTCGAAGTATTCGGTATACGCGTATTCGTTAAGCGCCGAAGTCTTGGGGACCGCACCGCCGCGCATGGCGTCGAAAAACGCCTTAAAATCGTGCTTTTCACCCATATCGTAAACTTGCTCGGTGTCGCCGAGGACATACGGCATCCCTATAACGTTAAGTCCAAGTTCCTTTACCGTAGAGTGCCACAACTCACAGTTGGAATCGCAAAAAAATCTATACATTTCATTTCTCCTTTTTTATCAAAAGCGCTAATCTCGCTTACACGCCACCTTACCCTAGCGACGACCTATTGCCATAGAGCGACGTATCCTCTCCTTATCTTCGCCCTAGCGACGCTTCTTCTGCTTCGATACGCGCCACACAACAATCACATTATATAAAAAAAGTTTTACGAATGCAAGCGAATGCACGGCTTAACAAACAATAAATTAACTAGCGCTTCTCCTTTTCAATAATCCGCCGTTCACTTTTTCTTCAGAAAACTCGCTTTTTTAAGACGTATTTTTATCATAGTTTTATGGTTTTTCGGTGCGATTTTGCATTGTTTTACCGTTTATTCAGCACTTCGTTAAGTGTTTTGCCACCCTATTTTACATTCTTTCGCGCATCGTATTATGCACAAAAAAGGACGAATCCGCGTAACGGAAATCGCCCTTCTTCATTATTTCAATTGTTAATTTTTACCTTCAATCCAATCAATCTTCGTCAATTAGTTAGCAGATTACCGCTTTTTACAGACGAGAAAGCGTAATTTTCAGTCTTTCGAGTACGCGTTCCTTACCCAAAAGCGTTGCCATTTCCGTAGCTCCGCCCGGAGTGCTTTGAGCGCCCGTTATACCTACGCGGAATATCCACAGAACTTGCCCCTTCTTGTACCCGTTTTGCTCGGCAAACGCCACTAAAGCGTCATGCAAGCGGTCGTAATCGCGCTCAACCGTCTCGATAAGTCCGGGCAACATTTTCTTTGCCACATCGGCGTCCGTTTTCCATTTAACGTTGGTAAGTGCGGACAAGTCATAGCCGTCGAAACACGTCAAAAACTCGGTAAGTTTACCCACGTCGGAAAGAAGCTCACAACGATTTTTAAGCAGCGACGCAAGATATTTTAGGTCATAGCCGTCAAGATAATCAATCTGTTGCATAAACGGCTTCGCTTTTTCGTAAAATTGCTCGTCGGTAAGTTCCTTAATGTAGCACGAATTAAGCCACGTCATCTTTTTTTCGTCGAAAATGGAAGCGGATTTACTTAATCCGTCGACCGAGAATAATTCTTGCATTTCCTCGAGCGTAAATTTTTCGCGGTCGTCCTTCGAACTCCAACCGAGCAAGGCTATATAATTTATTATCGCCTCTTTCAAAAAGCCTTTTTTGACAAAATCCTCATACGACGCGTCGCCGTGACGCTTGCTGAGTTTATGCGTAGCGTCGCGCATTATCGGCTGAAGGTGCATATAATGCGGCTCTTCCCAGCCTAAAGCGTGATATAAAAGATTGTACTTCGGAGTCGACGAAAGATACTCAACGCCGCGAATAACGTAATTTATACCCATTAAATGGTCATCTACCACGTTGGCAAAATTGTACGTGGGCATTCCGTCGGACTTTATCAAAATATTGTCCTCGAGTTCCTTGTTTTCGACCGTTATATCGCCGAAAACCATATCGTGATAAGTCGTCGAGCCTGTTAGCGGAATATTTTGTCTTATTACGTACGGTTCGCCCGCGGCAAGCTTTGCCGCAATCTCTTCTTTGGTAAGCGACAGGCAATGCTTATCGTACTTCGTTTCGCCCGCCTCGTGAATCTGTTCGAGGCGCTCCTTGGTGCAGAAACAATAATACGCGTCGCCCTGCTCGACAAGTTGAAGCGCGTACTGCATATAAGTGTCTTTACGCTCAGACTGAACGTACGGACCGTACTCTCCGCCCACGTCCGGACCTTCGTCGTAGTTTAATCCGACGTCGCGCAGAGTGCGATAAATTATATCCGCCGCGTCGGCAACATATCTGCCTTGATCGGTATCCTCGAGACGAAGAATAAACTTACCTCCGTTCTTTTTCGCAAAAAGATACGCATACAGCGCGGTACGCAAACCTCCTATATGAAGGTACCCGGTAGGGCTGGGTGCAAATCTTGTTCTTACCGTATCCATTGTATTCTCCTTTCGTTTGACAAAACGCTTCGATGCGTTTATAATTTGTTTATCGTGACCGCTTTTGTTTTAGAAGCGATCGCCGATTGTTATTATATAGCAATTTCAACCTTTTTGCAAGCAAAAAGCAACCTGAGAGGTACAATTATGCTAGACGACTTAAAAGAAATCATAGCCATTCCCAGCGTAGAGGCGGAGCGCTCGGGCGAAAATGCTCCGTTCGGCACGAACGTAAGAGCCGCTCTCGACTGGTTTTTGAAAAAAGCGCGAGAATACGGCCTTAACGCTTCCGACGGCAACGGCTACTACGGCTGGGCGGAAACAGGATCCGACGGAGCGCCCGTAATCGGGATTCCCGTACACCTCGACGTCGTCCCCGCCGGCGGAGGTTGGAGCGTCCCGCCCTTTTCTGCAACCGTAAAAGGCGACCGAGTGTTCGGAAGAGGCGTTGCCGACGATAAAGGCGCGGCGGTCGTTATGCTAAGACTTCTTCGCGACCTTCAAATCGGCGGCAAATCGCTTTCCCTTAATCACCGCGTCCGCATTATAGCGGGTTGCAACGAAGAAACAGGCTCGCGTTGTATGAAAGAGTACGTCAAAAACGAAGAAATACCCGTAGTTTCGATTGTTCCCGACGGAGCGTTTCCGGTTATCAACAGCGAGAAGGGAATTTTGCACGTCGACGCCGTAGTTCCGTGCGACTCGACATTTCGCGAAAGCATACTGAATCTTTTCGGAGGCGAGCGCGCAAACGTCGTCCCGGGCGAAGCCGTCGCGGTAATCAAAAAAGGCTCCGACGCATACCGCTTTTTGTTTGGCGAAGAATCCGTAAACGAACCGCCGCTCGCACCGACGTTTAGTCGTAAAATGCTCGACGCCGACATAACGCAAACCGATTTTACGTTTTTAAGTTGCGACGACGGAGTAACAATAACCGCTCGCGGAACGGCAGGCCACGCGTCCACTCCGGAAAAGTGCGACAACGCAATCAAAAAACTGTTTATCCTTTTGTCGAAAGCACTCGGCGCGTCGACGACGATATGCAAGTTATCCGATTTTATCACGCAAGACGACATTACAAAAGCAATCGGCGCGTACGCTTGCGACGTAAAAAGCGGCTGCACCACGGGCAATCTCGGCGTAATAAACTACGACGGCGCTAATCTTACCATGTCGTTCGATTTTCGCCTGCCCATTACAATGGACAAAGAAACCGTCACGGCAGCGCTTTCCGCCGCCCTCCCCGACGGCTCGAGCGTAAAAGAAGTTAATTTTTCGCCGAACCTTTATTTTCCGCCGTCCTCGCCTCTCGTATCCACGCTTTTGTCCGTCTATCGAAACATAACCGGCGAAGAAGGCGCCCTGCCCGTGCAAATAGGCGGAGGTACGTACGCGCGTTCGCTTCCGAATGCCGTAGCGTTCGGAATAGAATTCCCCGGCTCGGAAAATAATATGCACAGCGCAGACGAAAGTATTAAGCTTTCACATCTCGATATGCTGTACGACTTGTACCTTAGCGCAATACTTTCGCTTGACAAAATCGACTTTTAGGAGGATAATATAGACATGAAAGAACTTACTTCAATAAATTTCGACAACGACGTTCTTGACGAATCGGGAGTCGCCTTGGTCGACTTTTGGGCAACCTGGTGCGGTCCGTGCCGCGTACAGGCTCCGCAGCTTATCGAGGCGGAAAAAGCGTTGCCGAACGTTAAATTCTTCAAACTCGACGTGGACGCGGCTCAAGACGTCGCAATGGCCTTCGGCGTAAGCGCGATACCGACGCTTATCGTCTTCAAAGACGGCAAAGAGGTCAACCGAATGATCGGTTTACACTCCGCTACCGACGTCATAGAAGCGCTTAAAAACGTATAATCCGTTATCCGACGGATATTAGCGCCCCTCCAAACAAAAATCAATACCAAAATTTCACAGGAGACAACACGATGAAAAGAAAATTGGGTATAATTTCCGAATGCATCGGAAACGACACCGTAAAAAACCTACCCCTTATTAAAACCGCGGGGTTCGATTCATTTTTTACCGGTTACTATCGCCGCGAGGACGTTGCGAAAATAGCCGAAAAGGCAGCTAAAGTAGGACTCGAATTTGACTTTATTCACGCGCCGTTTGCCGGTATCAACAGCATGTGGCTGGAGGGCGAAGAAGGCGACGCTATGCTCGAAAAACTTATCGAAAGCGTTAGAAGCGCGCACGAGTACGGCGCACGCTCGGTCATCACTCACGTTTCGTCCGGCTGGAATCCCCCTATTATAAACGAAATCGGTGTCGCCAGATACGATAAGCTCCTCGATTTCGCTCAAAAGAACGGAGTCATTCTCTCTTTCGAAAATTTGCGCCGCCTCGGTCACCTGGCGTTTTTAATGGAACGCTACGAAGGCAACGAATACGCTAAACTCTGCTACGACTTCGGTCACGCGAGTTGTTACTGCTACATGCCCGTGCCGTTTGCCAAAATTTACGGCAATCGCATAGAGTGTACGCATATCCACGACAACCTCGGAATTTCGCACATTCACGAAGAAAAGACCGATCTTCACCTTATGCCCTTTGACGGAAACATCGACTACGCGTCCATCATTCGCGATCTCGACGATTGCGGGTACGACCGCCATCTGACAATCGAGACCGACAAAAAGAGCGCAAAAATGACGAACATATCCGACGAACAATTCCTTGCAAACGCTTACGAACGCGCCTGCAAACTTAACTCTCTGTCCAAGAAATAATTCGAAACATAATAACGTTTTATAAAAACGGTCAAATTTTTCAAAATGCACCCGCCCAAAGCATCTAAACTCTCGGCAGGTGCATTCTTTTTTTTCGACAAACTCCGTTTATTGATTTTTCAGTTGCGTCAAGAATATTATTATTAGCTGGACCGGCACTCCTATAATAAATATAAGCCAAAGCTGAAGCGAAAGAAACTGCAGATAAAACGCCAGCAGAAAACTCCACAGCAAAACCGAAAAAAGCGACGCGGCAAGAACCTTATCCTTTTTTCGACTGCGCCGATTAAACAGTAGCAGTGCCGCCGACGACGACGGTACCGCCCACACAAACGCCGTCCACACGTTTTCGTCGAATATGATATGGCAATACACGAAAACTATCGTAGCAATCAAAAACACCGCCGTAGCAATCAGGCACGAGATAATCGCGTAATTATAGTCGAACGCATTCTGCTTTTGCACTTTTTCCACCGCGTTTTCGCTTGTTAAATCATTCAGCGTAACGCCGTAAAAATCCGCTATTTCCGAAAGCACTGCAATATCGGGCAACGAGTCGGCGTGTTCCCACTTCGATATGGTTTTATCGGAATACGAAAGCACCTTTGCAAGATCGCCCTGAGTCATTTCTTTACTTTTGCGTAGCCTGACCAAATTTTCGGCTACAATTTTTTTCACGTCTCTTTCCATACGTTCATTCTAGCACGTTTTTAAGCAAAAATCAACCATTCTCCTAATTTGAGAGTACAATTTTTTGCCATTCCACGAATACGATAGGGGTAGAAAACGCTTCAACTTAAAATGCTTGCTAGCGGTTTTCGTTTGTCATATAATGTATTTGTCATACTTTTATTTGTCGTTTGGGGTATTTTACCGAGCCGCGCGGCGGGAAACGCAAAGGCAAAGGCGAAACGATTCAAACAAAGCAGGCGAACTTAAACAAAGCGCTTAAGTGCAAGAAAACGCGCTTTTACAAAAATTCGTTTAACTCACAGACAAAAACGGAGGTAAAAAGATGAAAATTGCCATGATTTGCGACGTTTTGGGCGCCCCCAACAACGGCACAACCGTCGCAACGCTCAATCTTATAAAATATCTGCGAGAAGCGGGACACGAAGTTACCGTCGTTTGCTCGGACGTCGAGCACGAAGGCGAGGACGGTTACGTCGTAGTACCGACGCTTTATCTCGGCAAATTTATACAGCGTATCATCGAACGTAACGGCGTTTCCTTATCGCGTTGCGGCAAAAAAGCGAAAACAAAGCTGGAAAAACTAATAGCCGAATCCGACGTAGTACATATACAAGTTCCCTTTCTTTTGGGAATGACCGCGGTAAAAATCGCAAAGAAGTTAAACAAGCCGCTAACCGCCAGCTTCCATTGCCAAGCCGAAAACGTCACGTCTCATTTAGGCCTTATGAATTGCAGTTCAGCAAACGACGTCGTTTATCGTTTTATCTACAAACACGTGTTCTCTAAATGCGACAAAATACACTACCCTACGCAGTTTATTCGCGAGGTTTTCGAAAGTAAAACCGCAAAAACCGACGGCGAAGTCATATCCAACGGCGTAAACGACAGCTTCGTCAGCACCGGCAACGCGGTGAGAACTTCCGATAAATTTACTATATTTTGCACGGGAAGATATTGTAAGGAAAAGAATCAGGCTTTCCTTATAGATGCCGTTGCCGCGTCGAAATATCGCGACGACATCACTTTGGTGCTTGCAGGTTGCGGACCCGACGAAAAAAAGCTTAAAAAACGCGCCGCAAAAAAAGGCGTGGATTGCAGATTCAATTTTTACTCGCGCGACGAACTTACGTCGGCTTTGCGCGGCGCGGACCTGTACGTCCACAGCGCAACGGTGGAAATAGAAGCGATTTCGTGTCTAGAAGCGATAGCGTGCGGACTTGTCCCCGTAATTGCGTCATCACCGCGCTCGGCAACAAGATATTTCGCGCTCGGCGACGAAAATTTGTACGATTACAAATCGACCGCTTCACTAACCGAGAAAATCGAATATTGGCTGAACAATCCCGATAAGCGCAATGAATGCAGGAGCAACTACGCGAATAACTTCACTAACATTTCGCAAGCCGAGGCAATGCGCCGAATGGAGGCAATGCTCCGCTCCGCCGTCGAAGAAAAGAAAATCTCGCTCGCGGCACAAAATAGCGAGGTCGCTACCGAATGAGCATACGATATCACTATAAAGACGCGGTAAACGACGATTTCGCGGCAAGCAACATAAAACGCAGAAAATGGCGCAAAAACTATCCGTTCGTTTCGCGCAACCCTGTTTTTCGCTTCTTCGGCTTTATACTCTACCATTTCGTAGCTCTGCCACTCGTTACGCTTTACAACAAAATCGTTTACAAAGAAAAAATAGTCGGCAGAAAAAAGTTGAGAAAGTACCGAAAAACGGGATTTTTCCTGTACGGCAACCACACTACGTACGAGGGCGACGCGTTTACGCCGTCCATGCTCTCTTTCCCCAAGAAAGCTTATGTAATAATCAATCCCGACGCTATTTTCATTCCCGTAGTCGGTCATCTTGTAAGAATGCTTGGCGGGATTCCCATTCCAGAGGACAAAACCAACATGCGGCGTTTCCTTGCCGCAGTAAAAAAGCGCGCTAACGACGGAAAAATAATCGTGATATATCCCGAAGCTCACATCTGGCCGTACTACACCGACATACGTCCCTTTCGCGACGTATCGTTTCGATACCCCGTCGAAGCCGGAAAACCGATATTCACTTTTACCAAAACGTTTCACAAGCGCAAGCTGTTTCACGGCGTAAAAACGGTCGTATACGTGGACGGACCGTTCTTCCCGCAAGAAAATATATCGCCCGTAGAAAACCGCGCATACCTTAGAAATTGCGCCTTTAACGCGATGAACGAACGCATAAAGCTTTGCACGTATTC
>CAYTKK010000012.1:8935-21845 GCA_964438355.1 uncultured Lachnospiraceae bacterium
CCGAAAACATCCGATTTATAAACAAAACAACAACCGCCAAGAATGGAAAACTTGCTTGGCGGTTGCGTATTATTGCTTTATTTTGCTGTTATATTATACCTTTTATTTGGTTTATATATTATTTTTTCACCTAAATATCGTTAAAAAATAACGCTTTAGGGTTTACCTTTTCTCTTTGCGCCTCTTGTCATTAATAACGTCCAACGCCTTTTCGTCAATCAACGTTATTCCCTCTTCCTTTGCTATTTCTACCATTTGGGTAAGCGCTGCCTTTAAGAAAATTCTGGGAATCTTAACCAGTTTAGCGCAAGCCTCCTCGGTAAATTTAACACCCGGATCAATACGCTCGGCGGCGTAAATAACGGTTTTTACGCTACCGTCGTTTTTCTCGGGGATTTTCTCCGCTCTCGGTTTTTTGAATTTACTGTACCAAAAATTCGTGCTGTCGCGATATCCGTAATCAACCGGGACGTTCGGGAAATTACGTCCATTGACTCCATTCACTATCGAATCGCGATATTTTTCCTTCATAAGTATTCTGTCTATCCTCAAAATGAAGTGCGCGCCGAACTTACTGGTGATACCGTTAAAGTCATGATACGGCGGCTCGTATCCTTCCAAATTGCCCGCCTTATCTTCGCTTGCGCCGTCCAAAGAATCCATCCAGGTGCATTCGAACACTTGAAAACTTTCTTCAACGATTTTCGGTCTGTCGCTTCCCAAATCGCTGTCGACCAAAGTAAACAAACAGCCTTTCATTTTTTCCTCGGTCGTATCGCCGGGGAAACCGAGTCTTACCGCTTCCTTAAAAAACTTCGCGTCGTCCGGAATAAAATTCAACGTGCATTTCTTGGTTCTAAGCAGGTTTTGCGCAGTATTAGAGCTGTTTCTGCACTCCAATATCATCGCATAATAATCTTTACCGGCAACATAGTACGGAAAACACAGCGAGTACGCGCCCAAATTCGTTTGACCGTTTTCGCTGACTGTGCCCACCATTATGGTCGGCATGGGAAAAAACGACGACGTCTGATAGAAATTATCCACAATTCTTAGTTCTTGCAATTTATCCATAATTATCTCCCCTCTAACATTATTTACCTTAAGAGCGTTCCCTGCTTACACAAAATTATGCTCGAAGTTAACAATCGGCGATTATTTTGCGCATCTTGTCATAATCGCGTTCCATGTCCGCCACCAGCTTAAACTGCGTGCGCGCTCTATCCAGATTTTGTCCGTCGCGATGTGTTCTGAAATACACGTCCCCGTCAAGATAATCAGCCAAGAATCGCATTCCGCACTCGTACGTCATTAAAATCGCGGAAAACGCCAAATTTTCGCGTTCGACAGCGGTGATGACGTCGCCGACAGCTGACATATAGCCGTCTGCATAAGCCTTAAACAGCTGCAAATCGAAATTAACCTTTTTTAGATCGCGTTCGTCCTCGGCGCAATGATTGCAAGCAAAACGTATACTGTCGCCGAAATCATAGCAAATACTGCCGGGCATAATGGTATCGAGGTCGATAACCGCAAGTCCGCGCTTCCCGGTTTTGTCGAAAATGAGGTTGTTTAATTTGGTGTCGTTATGCGTAACTCTTTTCGGCATTTCGCCGCTGTCGAGCAAGCTTACGATTCGCCCGCAATACTCTCGGCGCGACGTAACAAAGTCTATTTCCTCTCGTACGCTATCCGCTCTATCCATGGTGTTGCGTTCAACGCTTTGGACAAATTTCTCGTATCTTTTCTCGGTGTTGTGGAAATTAGGCAAAACGTCGAAAAGAAGGGACACGTCAAAATCGTTAAGGTCACAAGCAAACTCTCCGAACGCCTTCGCGCAAGCCTTTAATTGTTCGGCGCTATCAACCGACTGATACGTCTTACCGTCCAAGAATTTATACGCTCGCCAAGCAACGCCGCCGTGCCTACAGTACGACGCTCCGCCACGAGTCCTAAGAACCGTAAGGCACTCTTTGTCTGGATTGCCGCCGCGTTGCGCCGTTTTTTCGCGCATAAACTGCGTAACAAAGCAGATATTACTCATCAATCCGTCTACGTCGGAAAATATGTTCTCGTTGATTTTTTGAAGTATAAACTTCGATTCTTTGCCGCCTTTGCCAAGTGTCAGCACCAAAAACGTACCGTTGATATGACCCTCGCCGTAAGAAGCGACGGACAATATGTCCTCGTCCGTAAATTCTTTGGCGGCAAGCAGTTCTTCTTTAATTGCGTTTTCCATTCAAAATCTCCTACTTCTGACCGTAATACGCGTTCTTTCCGTGCTTACGAAAATAGTGTTTGTCCAGCAAATATCCCTCGGCACGTTCCGCGTCGGGCGAAACAAGCTCGGTCATAAGCGCCATCTTCGCGACCTCTTCCGCTACTATCGCGTTTACCACGGACTCTTTTGCCGTCTTGCCGAAGGTAAAAACTCCGTGCGAACGAACCAGCACCGCGGGGACCTCCATCGGGTCGCACCCCTCCAAATTTTCGATAATAACGCGTGCGGTATTCGCCTCGTAATCGCCGCTAACCTCTTCTTCGGTAAGAGCGCGGACGCACGGAATATCGCCGTAGAAATTATCGGCGTGCGTCGTCCCGTAAAACGGAATATCCCTACCCGCCTGAGCAAACGCGGTCGCATAAATAGAATGCGTATGCGTAATTCCGCCTATCTGCTCGTATGCGCGGTATAACTCCAAATGCGTCGGAGTGTCCGACGACGGACGCAATTCTCCCTCGACCACATTCCCTTCCAAATCTACGACAACCATATCCTTCGCGGTAAGCTTGTCATACGGTACGCCGCTGGGTTTTATAACGACTAGTCCGGTTTCTCGGTCTATCTCGCTGACGTTCCCCCAACTTAATATTACCAAATTATTTTTCGGCAAAGCCTTGTTGGCTTCTAAAACCTTAATCTTGAGTTCTTCTAGCATATCCATATCCTCACAGTTGATTTATCGTGATTATAGCATTGTTAGCGCTATTTTGTCAACTCTAAGCAGTTCGATTCTACCTTATTTAACTCAAAGTGGCACCGAGGATTTCTTATTCTCAGCACTGAGCGCGAAAAGCATACCCGCAAGTCCTCGAAACTTTTCTTTTACCACGCTTACGCATATTTTTCTTGCTTTTTATGACAATTTTCTCATTATAAAACAAACTGCGAAGAGCTTTCTTAATTTACTCTCCGCAGTTGTTTTACGCTAGACATATTTTAATCGCTAACGTCGCCGTAAATATGCCCTAAATATTAACCCAAAGTTGCGTCGCGACCAATGGGCGCTTCGTTAATGTTGCTACCGGCAGAACCGTGGGTGCAACCGTTTGTTGCGGTTACGGTAACTTCCGTTGCGGACAATCCGGAGTAGTTTTTATAAGCCGAATATACGCAACCGATGACCTGACCTGCGTCGCGCGCAGCTTTTACTTCACACTTATCCGCCTTACAATTTCTAACGGTAGCATAGGTATTAGGCGCGAGGAAACCTACTACTGCGCCTACCTTGTCGCCGCAACGCGCGTTGTCCAAATGCGTTCCGGTAACCTTTGCGTTTACTACGGTGCAATCTTCGACCGAACCGAACTGGACGTATCCCGCAACGGCGCCTACGTAGCTATGACCGTTTACGACAGCGCCGTCAATCTTTACGTTCTTGACGTATCCCATACCGCCCGAGTTTTCTCCGACCCAGCCGAACAAGCCTACAGCGTCGTTTTCCGCGTAGCCGTCGCCCTCGGTAACGCTAAGATTTTTAATAATGTAGCCGTTGCCGTCAAACGTTCCGGTAAACATAGCGGCAGACTGTCCCATCGGCGTCCATGCGCGATTATCGAGGTCGATATCGGCAACAAGTTTAATGGTCTTGTTATTAAAGAAGTAGTTGTTCTTTTGGACTTGTTCCGACACCCAGAACATACCGTTTGCAGAAGAAATTTCGTATACGCCGCCTCTTAAAATAACGCCGTCTGCAATCCACTTGCCTCCGTTGACTTCAACCTGTCCCAAAGCAATACGTCCCACAAATCCGCCGGCAACGGGTTCTTTCGCGTTGACGTTTTCCACCTTGACGGTATCGTCAACGGTACAATTGTTGAAATGCGTTGCTTGAAGTCCGGTGGAGCCTATGCCGACGGTACCTACAAACGCGCCCGCTTTTGCGGCGCTACCTTTTCTATCCTCGTTGCACTTAACGGTGGTTTTACCCAAAACTTTACAGTTATTAAGCGTAATTTCGGACATTACGTAACCAAAGAACGCGCCTGCCGAAGAATCGACGGTCGTAACCGTGGTATCCTCCACGGTACAATTATTCAAGGTAAACACACCGCGACAATCGGCTTCCGCTCCGATAAACGCGCCCGCCCATTGATAAGCGCGAATTTCGGAATTCGTTACATGGCAGTTGTTTAGAACGATGTTTCCGCCGCCGTTGCTGTTTACGTAATTAACGATCGCCGCGGAGGCAGTGCTTTTGTCGTCACCGATACTTGCGTTATCTATAATAACGTTTTCAACAGTCAACGTGTTATTGCTGCTTGCGCTAAACAAAGCCGCCTTCATATTACTAAGCTTATGACCGTTGCCCTCGATTTCAACGCTGATGTAGTCGATATTAAGGGGATTCGTCCATCTCGTCATATCAATGTCGTTGACGATTTCGAGTTTATAAGACTTGTTCTGTCCTGACGGTCTAAAAGCCAACAAGTCGTTAATGTTGTAAATATATTGCGTATTTTGGTCGCGATTAGACACTTCCTTGTTGCCCTGTACGGCTTCCACCGTGTAGAATAGCTTCAAGGTTTTCCCCTTACACTCATTGCCTGCGTTTTCGGGAAGCTCGACGCTTACGGAAACGGTCTTGTCGTTAGACCCGACGCAAAGCGTCTCATAATCGGAAATATCGGTCGTTCCGTAGTACTTGTTGCCGTCAATCGTAACGTTAAGTCCGTCAAGCAAGCCGTCGTCCTCACAAGCAAGCAGCGTACGATATTTTACGGTAACGTTGCTGTTGTTTTTTACTATGATATTGAATTTAATCGCGTCGCCGGGAACCATATATTTAAGTTCCAGACATCCGTTCTTATCGAACGTTGCCGTCGCTTCGTACATATGATTACTGCCGGCTATGTAATCCGCGTCCGTCAAAGCTTTGGTGTAAACCGAATTTTCGTCGACGTTTGCCACTACGTCGACTTTACCGGAAGTGACTGCTATATTCACCTTGCTTTCGGAGGTAAACAGCGCAAACGTTGCACCCACCATAAGGCTTGCACAAAGAGCAATAACCAAAATAGCCGATACAACAACGTTTCTTTTAATTGTCTTGTTCATAGATGTTCTCCCTTTAATTGCTTTGTAAAACAATAGTTTTATATTATAATTTTGTTTTTCGCTTTTAATATCCTAAGATAAATCCGCCCGCCTTTCCGTCACGCGGTTGCCTGTTCGGTCTCTTGCGAAGCCGTTACCAGCAAATCGAACGTCGCTTCGTCGTTTTGCGCGGCGTTGGTACCGTTTTCGTCAAACTCGATTCTAACGGTAAACGTCTTTGCCGAATCCGACTTAGTCATAGTCGACCTAGAAACTACCGCCAAGCCGTCCGTTGCGTACTGCGAAAGCGTACCTTTGTATTCCAAAGCGCCGTCGCCGTAAGAAACGTAAACTTTTAGTTGCTTTGCAAGGTCACCGACTATCGACGTCAGTTTAACGGTAATGTCGTATCTAAACGCAACGTCGCCGTTGTTGGTGAGCCTAAGCCTTGCCTCGTACGCCGACCCCGGTACCAGCAATTCGTCGATACCGAACACGTTCTCGGTGGTGGACCCGCTAAAATCGACTACTTTCGTATCCGGTTTAGTTGTTACCAAATATCCGGTCGCGTTATCGAGATACGTTTTCGTAAGACTTATTCTCTCAAGCTTTACATCCAGTTCACCCGCGACAAGATGATTACCCAACCGAACTTCGTCGCTCCACAGCGCGTAAGTCCCGCCGACGATCATAGCGGCACACAACATTATCATTACGCTTGCCATAAGCAACGTCCTGATTTTGCTTCTTCCCACTTATATGTCCCTCCTTTTTTAGTATTTATCTTCAATCGCCTTATTTTGCCAATCTAAGCAAGACGAATAGGATACTTACTTTATTCTGCGGAATCGGCGGATTCCTTAGCAGACGCCCTGTTTTGCCTTCTACGTAGCTTCGCCTGTTCTTTTTTATACGCCTTTTCTTCCTCGATTGCCTTAACCGCAATACCGATACTGTCTTTTACGGCGTTAAGCGACGCCTCGTCCACAACCTTTATCGTAGCAGGCGCTTGCTTTACGGCAACTTTATTATCGCTTATGTAGTTTTTGAACGTTAGATTGGGAATAACGAGTTCGCAAATAAGCGCTCCGCGCCTTATCTTCAAACGCACGAGACGGTTTTTCCCCACCTTGTATTCCTCGTAGGCGGAATTTTTGTAGCGCTTGCTGCCTTCAACCGCCATGGCAAAACGAACGACCTCGTCGTAATAACCTTTTATGTCGGGAGAAAGTTGCAGATATTTTTCGTCAAGCGAAAGAAACCCCGCCGAAAAAGTAACCGCGTCCTCGTCTAACTCGGCTTCCGTAACAGCCGTTTCGTCTTTTGCGGTCTCTTCCTCCACCGCAACATCAAACGCGCGTTCCGCTTTTACTGCCGCATGAGTTTCCTCTTTTTTCGGTTCAGGCTTAAACACGGAAGCATTCTTCGCGCTTCGCCTCTCTTTTTCTTCGATTACGACCTCTCTTGTAACGAGCGCAGCGCTAAGCAGTCCGATTAAAAGAGCAAAAGCTATAAATATGATGATTAACACTTGCATAGGTTTATCCTCCACGAGTTTATTTAACGTCGGTATTGTCCGACGGAATTTCCGTTTTCGCCTTAAAGTCCGATTCCGTCACAGGCGTTTCGGCGTCGCCCTTAAGCTCTGCAATCTGACGCTTAAGCTCCTCGATTTCGCTAGCCTGTTTTTCGCACTCGGCTTTAATTTTATCCTTTTTATCCCTGCCCAGCACTCGCACAAGCCGCATAACCTCGAGCACGATTATAATTAAACAAGGAATGATAATAAAGCAAACTATACCTACGGGCGTTTTTAACGCATAAACGATTAGTCCCAGCAAGTAGCTTTGTCCCGTCACTTTACCTATGACGTAATTGGGACTATCGTCAAGCGAAGTGTCTATCGTCTGACTTAAAAGTCCGTCATCCGAACTTTTGTTGTCGCCCTCCAAGGTAATAACGTATCCGCCCGTTTCGTTAGTTGCGATATTCACGATACGATGCGTTATCGTTTCCTGCCGCGAATAAACGTATTTGAACGTAAGCACGTCGCCGACCTGCAAACTTTTATACCACTCGCTTTTTTCTTGTTCGCCGTCGGGCACGACTTCTATAAATACGCAGGACTTTACCGGAATGCTCTTAATTTCGTATTCGCTTACGTCCGTTAAATCGCATTCCGCCATCGAGTCGGACTGCACAAACCTCAATTGCATTCCGAACACCGTCGCCGTTCCGTCGCTATCCTTCTTCGACGCGATACTCACAACGCACGCGAACATCGCTAGCGCTATTACCAGTAACAGCAACATGTCTCCCGTTATTCTCAACGCCTTCTTAAGCGCCGACTTTTTCTTTGCCGCAGCCATTAACTATTCTTTGCCGAAACGTCTACGTAAAAAGCAGCGCTCGAGCCTTGCGCCTCGTTTCCGACGTCGCTAGGCATTACGTAAGTAATCGTAATTTTGTTTGCGTTTTTGCCGAGTTCTATTCTCCCTCCGTCAAGCAGTTCTGCCAATCTTTTTTCCACCGTAACGCCGCTTGTCGCTATCCTTACGACAAGATAACTTTCTAAGCCGCCGCTTTCGCCACCGCTTCGAAAATTGATTTCAACGTAGTAATTTTCGGACAAATCGCCCTTTAGCACAATCGAATACTCGCGCTCGCACCCAGGATAAAAGCCGACAAGTTCAGCCTTTAACGACTTGCTCGTTTCGCCGTTTAACTCGATTACGGTATTCTCCTCCAAATTGCTTTCCCCTTGCATTACAGTCCAAATGACGATTCCGGTAAACGCCGTAAGCATGCAAGCAAGCATCAAAATAAACATCAATCTTTTTTTCATAGCCTTCCCTTCGATTGCCCTGCCGGACAAATAAATTTACGTCCTCGCTTCCTTCGATATAACCGTTATCGACTTTTTACCGCTAATATTCCGCTTTTAAGCTCGTTAGGGTCCGTAAAAAACGCATAAGCCGCCAAGCGGCTTTATTAACCGTCGGCGGCTTTATTTCTTCTTGCGGGCATATAAATTTCATCAGGCTGTTTTGCCGCTGTACGTTCGTCAGGGAAAAACTACGCTGTTTACGCACTTCCTTCCCCGAAATATGCTTTCTGCGCGATGATTTATCGCCACAATTGCATACCATTATTATGATACCACCCCCCCCCCCCCGCTTTTGTCAAGCGTTTTACGTAAAAAAATTAACTTTTTGAAAAAATATTTTTTTGTAACGCATTTCGCCCTTTTTTTGCCACGATTACACAAAAATCATACGCCCAAAAACAACTCGACGTATGATTTTCGCGAATAAAACGCTAGCAAATTCGCTAACCGTTTTTTATTACGATTAGCCATTTTTTGCCGAACGCAAAAAAAAAGAACTCGGCAAACAACCAAGTCCTTTTTTTCTTTTAAGTATAATTTTTACGCCGCGAGCGTTATTGCTGAGTATCCAGCGCAACCTGCGCACGAGCCTTTTCGAACTCCTCCAAAACGGCTTTTTTGAACATCTCTCTCGTCTCGGTATCTAGCGGATGAACGACATCCTTATATTCTCCGTCCGGCGTCTTTTTACTGGGCATCGCTATAAAGTAGTTATCCGCGCCCTCCAAAATCTTGACGTCGTGTATGACAAAACATTCGTCAATCGTGACAGACGCAACGGCTTTTAACTTGCCTTCGTCTTTTTTTACCAATCTTACACGTACTTCGCTTATTTTCATAAGAGTCCCCCTTAAAATTTCTACCTTTGAAAATATTTTACTACAACCATTCTCATTTTGCAAGTACTTTTTATAAATTTTTTGCAAAAAATTGCACATTTTTCGCTTTTTTCTCGTCTTTAACCCTCTTTTCGCCTCTAAAAACGCTCCAAAAGCCAAAAATTCGACCACTCGCGTCCGCCAAAAGACTTTTTTCGTTTTTAATCGCCGTTGCTTTGCCGCTTGTCAAGCGTTTTTTCAAGAAAAATCAACCGCTAAAACCAACCAGAAAGATAAAGGCGACGCCGAAAAAAGCAAAACGACGTTGAATCCGCACTTAAATGCGACATCGACAATATTACCCTAACAAACGCTTTGATTTTTTCAAAAACTTAAAGCGCACATCGAAGTTTATCACAAATTCGACGTGCGCCGTAAAAACATAAAAGCTCTGCTATTTTTTCAAATTTATTATCAAAACGTTGATGTCCGCGGGAGTAACGCCGCTTATCCGCGCCGCCTGCCCGATGGAAAGAGGCTTTATCTTATCCAGTTTTTCCGCTGCCTCCAATCGAAGTCCTTTGACGGCACGATAGTCTAATTGCGCGGGCAAGAGAGTGTTTTCCAGACGTTTTTGCTCGGCTCGAGCTTTTTCCATTCGCGTCAGATATCCTTCGTAGCGAGCCTCTACCATCACCTGGCGCACGACCGCTTTGTCAAGTCCGTCAAATACCCGCAAGTGCTTTGTAAACGCCTCTAAAGTCACCGCCGGACGGCGCAACACTTCCTCCACCGTATATCCTGTCGTAGGAGGCGCCTCGTTGCACTCGGCAAACAGCGGTGAAAGTACGGCGGGAGAAAGCGATTTTTTCATTTCGGCACGCGCTTTTTCTAGGTCGCGAAGCATTTTTTTGTACCTTCGCCAGCGCCTATCGGTTACCAGCCCGACAGCTCTACCGATGGGTGTAAGGCGCAAATCGGCGTTGTCTTGACGCAACGACAGCCTGAACTCCGCTCGCGATGTCATCATTCGATACGGCTCGTCCGTCCCCACCGTCACGAGGTCGTCGATAAGCACGCCTATATACGAATTTTCACGCGTAAGAACCATCGGTTTTTCGCCCTTGAAATAAAGAGCGCCGTTAATTCCCGCAACGATTCCCTGCGCTGCCGCCTCCTCATATCCGCTGGTTCCGTTTATCTGCCCCGCAAAAAACAAGCCTTCGATTTTCTTGTGCATCAGCGTGGGGTAAAGTTCGAGCGGATTTATGCAGTCGTACTCGATTGCGTACGCGTCGCGCATTATTTCGACGTTTTCGAAGCCGCGTATGGAACGGTAAATTCCGTACTGAACGGCAGCCGGAAGCGACGTCGAAATTCCCTGAACGTACATTTCTTCCGTGCCTTCGCCCTCAGGTTCCAAGAAGAACTGATGGCGGCTCTTGTCCGAAAAACGCACGATTTTATCCTCGATTGACGGGCAATACCGCGCGCCGGTGCCGTGAATCAGTCCCGCATACTTGGGAGCCAGCATAATGTTTTCGCGAATGATATCGTGAGTGCTTTCGTTCGTATAACCGAGATAACATTTGCGCTTTTTGGCGTTCACCTTTCCCGAAAGCGCCGAAAACGTATAGATATCGTCCTCGCCCTCTTGTACTTCCAGCGCGGAAAAATCGACGCTCGAACGCTTTATTCGCGCCGGCGTACCCGTCTTGAATCGCCTAACCTCTATCCCGAGCGAACGCAAGCTGTCGGACAAATAATTCGACCTGTTAAAACACACCGGTCCCTTTTCCTCGATGACGTCTCCCACGATGATTGTCGATTTAAGGTATACGCCGCAAGCCAAAACGACTACAGGCGCAAAATACGTCAAACCGTAAACCGTCTTAACTCCCTTTACTTTGCCATCGTCAGCTATAATTTCTTTTACTTCGCCTTGGCGCAAAATCAGTCCCTCGGTTTTTTCGAGCACCGACTTCATATAATTATGATACGCGTACTTGTCCACCTGTGCGCGAAGCGATTGCACCGCGGCGCCCTTGCTCTTATTTAGCATTCGAAGTTGAGTAAGAGTTTTGTCCGCCGCAATTCCCATTTCTCCGCCGAGCGCATCCACCTCGCGAACAAGATGTCCTTTTGCCGTACCGCCTATACTTGGATTGCAGGCAAGATATCCGACGTTATCCAGAGTAATCGACAACACTGTTGTTTTTAGTCCGAGCCTAGCAAGAGCAAGTCCAGCCTCTACGCCCGCGTGTCCCGCGCCCACAACGACGGCGTCGCAATAAAATTCGTTTTTAGTCTTTTCCATCTTTACGCCGCCTTTGTTCTTATCCACATTTTTGCCATTTCTATACACGAATCCTTGTCCGAATCCCGCATAACCGCGCAACGAGCGAGCGTTTCGTCGGACGGGAACAGCATTTCGATAAACATATCGCCGAAATCGTCGCCTTCTGCTTCGGAGAAGAAGTCAATATAATACGATATATCCTCGTCGGTATCGTCGTAATCGGTAAAGCTTCCTTTGACCACGTTCCAAGCAGTGCTCATCGCCGCCCTTACGTCCGCCGACACTTCCTCTATAGGCGAAGAACACCCCGCGTAATCGCGATTAAGATACGCTTGCTCGTATTCGCACAAATAGCGTAAAAAATACTGCGCCGCGCGCTCGTTTTTCGTGAATTTAGGAATTACGAACGAATCGACCCAAACGTTTGCACCCTCTTTAGGAACGCCGTAATACAATAAAGTGCTGTCCTCCATAGCATAACCCGCGTCGCACGACCAAAACAACCCGTAATAAGCAGACGGTTGCGCGGATATCATATCGTCCTTTCCGTCGTCGGACTCGTAAGCGAACAGATATTTTTTCTGTTCCTTAAGAACGGACTCCACCTTTGCCATATTTTCGTTCGACACGTCGTTCATAACGGTGGAAAGAAGCTCCCTATATTCTTCACCGTAATTCGTAAATCCGTCCGATGCCGCCGAAAGCGCGGAAGCATTTGCAACTATGCTTGCTGACGAATACGCGTCTCTGATACTGTTTTTCATATACCGCTTGCCGGAGTACACTCCGCTCTTAAACAAGCTGTCCCACGACAAATTTTGCCAATCCAAATCGGCATAGTCACTTCTATACATTATTCCGAACGTTCCCCACATGTACGGCACGGAGTAACGTTCGCCGCCGTCAAAGCCTTCGTAATCGTTGACGAAATCGACGACGCGCGAAGAAATCACCTCGCTTTCGCCGCTACCGTTATACACTATTTCCCTGTCAATCGGAAAAAGCAAATCGTTTTTTATCATTCTGGTAACGATATAATCGGAACCGCACACAACGTCGTAATCGGCGTGCTTTTTGTATATTTCGGTATACATATCCTCATTGGTGGAATACGTTTTGTACTCGATTTTAATACGCTTTCCGCTGATGTTTTCGTACCAATCCGTAAAGCCTTCGATAACGCTTTCGTCCATATACTCGCCGGCATTATAAACTTTGAGTATTTCTTCGCGATTGCCGCACCCTGTAAGCGTAAACGTTGCGAACAAAGTCGCCATACACAAAAGAATAGCGATTATTTTTCTCATTTTTGCGCCTCCTTTGCCTTACGCGACGACGATACGTTGATAAAAACCAGCACCAGCAAAATAACGACGAAAATAAGCGACGAAGCCGCACGCCACACCGCAGGAATTCCCTTTTTGGTGGCGCTGTATATAAGCGTAGATATGGTTTGAACGCTTCCGTTAATGAATTTGCTGATGACATAGTCGTCAAGCGACAGCGTAAACGCAAGTCCGAAGCCGGCTATCATTCCGGGAACAAGCTGCGGCAATATTACCTTCACCAGAGTCCTTATAGGACCTGCG
>CAYTKK010000013.1:0-12814 GCA_964438355.1 uncultured Lachnospiraceae bacterium
ATCATAACGAGTCCGTCGAAGCCGTGAGCCATTACCATAGCCTCAGTACTGTCGGCAATAAGGTCGCGAGTAACCAGCGAATACTTCATTCCCACGTGTCCCATCGCAATACCGTCGCATACCGTTATCGCAGGAAACATTATCGGAGTGCCGCCTGCCATTGCCACGCCTAACTTTACCGCCTCGGTTATTTTATCGAGATTCATGTGCCCCGGTACGATTTCGTTATACGAGCTTACCACTCCTATAAGCGGGCGCGAAAGTTCTTCTTCCGTAAGTCCCAGCGCGTGATAAAGCGAGCGGTGAGGTGCGTTGTGAAAGCCGTCTACTATCTTGTCTTTTACCATTGTGTTTTACCTTATCCTACCAATTAGTCTCGTTAAAGCCGCTTTTTGTCACGCGACAAGCTTTTTTGTCCGACAAAAACGACTCGGCTTTAACACTGCCTTTTCAAAAAGCGAGCGCTTTTTTCGGCGCTAAGTGAGGCGAAATATCCTTCTTGCGCCGAAAAAACGCAATGATCTTAAATATTAGTTGTTGATGAGTTTGTCTTCGTCGCTCCAGCTGTACAGCTTTCTTATTTCCTTACCGACGACCTCTGCCGGGTGCTCTGCAGCGATTTTTCTCATTGCGTTGAAATGAACCTGCGACCCTGCGTCGGACATATCGAGTAAGAAGTCTTTTGCAAACGTACCATCCTGAATGTCGGAAAGAACCTTCTTCATCGCCTTCTTTGTCTCTTCGGTAATAATCTTCGGTCCGGTAATATAGTCGCCGTACTCTGCGGTGTTGGAAATAGAATATCTCATTCCCTCGAATCCGCTTTGGTAAATAAGGTCGACGATAAGCTTCATTTCGTGAATGCACTCAAAATAAGCGTTTCTGGGGTCGTAACCTGCCTCGACAAGAGTCTCGAAGCCTGCCTGCATAAGCGCGCAAACGCCGCCGCAAAGAACTGCTTGCTCGCCGAAGAGGTCGGTCTCGGTTTCGGTACGGAAATTGGTCTCGAGAACGCCCGCTCTTGCTCCGCCGATACCAAGCGCGTACGCAAGGCCTATATCGAGAGCGTCACCCGTTGCGTCCTGCTCTACCGCGATAAGGCACGGTACGCCCTTGCCTGCCTGATACTCGCTTCTTACGGTATGACCGGGACCTTTGGGCGCAACCATGATTACGTTGACGTTTTTCGGCGGCTTAATGCAACCGAAGTGAATGTTGAAGCCGTGCGCAAAAGCAAGCGTCTTTCCTTCCGTAAGATTCGGCTCGATGCTTTCCTTATACAACTTCGCCTGCTTCTCGTCGTTGATAAGAATCATAATAATATCCGCCGCCTTTGCCGCCTCGGCGCTGGTCATAACGGGAAGTCCGGCTTTCTCCGCCTTTGCCCAGCTCTTGCTGCCCTTATAAAGGCCGACGATTACCTTTACGCCGGAATCTTTAAGGTTAAGCGCGTGAGCATGTCCCTGACTGCCGTAACCTATAATGGCTACCGTCTTGCCGTTAAGCTTATTGAGATCGCAATCCTGTTGATAAAAAATTCTGTTTGCCATAATTTTCTTTCTCCTGATTTATTTTTTAGATTTTGTTTTTTATAAATCCACCGTTCCGTTCGTTTTTTAAGCAAAGCTCAAAACGCGCGAACGAATCGGACGATTACTATTTTTCAAAGAGCGTCGACGCGCCTCTTTCGAGCGCGACCACTCCAGTACGACACATTTCGAGTATTCCGTACGGCTTCATCAGCGTTACGAATGCGTCTATTTTCGTCGGGTCTCCGGTGATTTCTATCCCGATTACGTCTACACCATAGTCTATTACCTTCGCCCTGAACACGTCTACCGCCGTCATTATTTCGCTTCGTGACTTACGGTCGTTTTTAACCTTTATCAGCATCAGTTCGCGCTCCAACGCGGAATCGTCCAAAACCTCTACCTTTTTGACGTTGAACTGTTTGCGAAGCTGATTTATAAGCTGTTCGCGAGCATATCCGTCGCCGCTCATGCAAATCGTAATTCTCGAATACTCGGGAAGTTCGGTCTCTCCTACCGTCAACGCGTCGATGTTGAAGTTCCGGCGAGTAAACATACTCGTTACTCTTGTAAGAACGCCGGGGGTATTATCCACATATACGGCTATTACGAATTGATTGTCTTTCATGATTATCACCTACTTTTTCTCGACCTTGGTTATCATATCGCCGAGCGCACCGCCCGGAGGAAGCATAGGAAGAACAAACTCGTCCTTTTCGATGGCGACGTCGATTAAATACGGAACGTTTGCGTCGCGCGCCGTAACAAACGCAGACTCAAATTCCTCCTTGGTGCTTACGCGTACCGCGTCGATTCCGAACGCCTCGGCAAGGCGTACGAAATCCGTTTTTCTTTCTAGTACGGTGTTAGAATATCTTCCGCCGAAAAACAACGTCTGCCACTGACGAACCATTCCGAGCACTCCGTTATTGAAAAGCACTATGATAAGCGGAATATTATACGTCGAAACAGTCGCAAGCTCGTTAAGATTCATTCCGAAGCTGCCGTCGCCCGTAATAAGCACCGTAGGATCTCCGGTTGCCACCCTCGCTCCGATAGCCGCGCCTAGTCCGAATCCCATCGTGCCGAGTCCGCCGCTGGATACCATTCTGCGCGGCTCGTCGAATTTCGCGTATTGAGCGGCCCACATCTGATGCTGACCTACGTCGGTTGCAAATATAGTGCCGGGGAGTTTATTCGCGTTGATAACCTCGAATACCTTTTGCGGCGTAAGCTCCGCCGTCTGCGATGACGCGATCTCGCTTTCGCACTGAATTTCTTGCTTCTTCAGTTCGCCAACGCGAGCAAGCCACTCGGGATTTTTCATCGCCTTGCAACCGCGCGCGATTCTGTCGAACGCGTCTGCAACGTCGCCCACGATACCCAAATCCACGCGAATGTTCTTGTTTACCTCCGCAAAATCGGGGTCGAGCTGTATTATTCTGCTTTTTTTCGCAAATTTAGCGACGTTACCGGTGGCTCTGTCAGAAAAACGAACGCCAACCGCAAGTA
Organism: uncultured Lachnospiraceae bacterium; assembly: GCA_964438355.1. Lineage (GTDB taxonomy): Bacteria > Bacillota > Clostridia > Christensenellales > Pumilibacteraceae > UBA10677. Next base: position 3,042 of record CAYTKK010000013.1, read on the forward strand.
TGAGGTCGCTTTCGTCCTGCGCCATAGATGACGCATAGTGCCCATGCATACCCTGCATACCGAGAAAACGCTCTTCGTCGCTGTCGATAGCCGAAAGTCCCATAAACGAACAACCTATTACGGCGTCGATTTTGTACGCAAAGTCGACAATTTTTTGTCCCATTTTAAGTCCTGCCGCACCGCCGCCGATGTAAATGTACGGGCGCTTTGCTTCGGAAATCATATTGATTGCCGCTTTTATTTTATCGTCGTCGGCTTTCGGAAGCGATATCTTTTCGACAACGGAAGCAGGCTCGTAATCGCACGTCGCAACCTGTACGTCCTTGGGAATATCGACGAGTACGGGGCCGGGACGACCCGACTTTGCAAGCTTAAACGCCTCGCGAACGATGTCCGCCAAATCCTCGATTTTGTGGACAAAATAATTATGCTTCGTTATCGGCAGGGTAACGCCGGTAATATCTATTTCCTGAAAGCTATCCTTTCCTATTAGGGAGCAAGGCACGTTGCCCGTAATAGCAACCATCGGAATCGAATCCAGCATAGCGGTAGCAATACCGGTAACGAGGTTGGTCGCACCCGGACCGCTGGTCGCGATACATACGCCCACCTTGCCGGTAGCGCGAGAATATCCGTCGGCTGCGTGTGCCGCTCCTTGTTCGTGAGCGGTCAAAATATGATTTATCTCTCCGCTGTAACGATAAAGAGCGTCATAAATATTGATGACTTGTCCGCCCGGGTAGCCGAAAACGTCCGTTACGCCCTGCTCGATAAGCGTTTTTATTAGTATATCTGCACCTGATAATTTCATTAAGTATCTCCTATCCTCTTTCCTTTAGCAACCGATTTACAGCAGTAACGAGAGCCTTTTCGCTCGCCTTCATAATATCGCTGTGTACTCCCGCTCCCCAGTAAGCCTTACCCTTGTACGTAACGCTTACGTACGACGCCGCCTTAGACGATGATTTTTCCTCTATAGCGTGCTGAGTGTATCCGTCAAGAGTATAATCGCAACCGGTGAACAATTTAATCGCGTTGCTTACGCAATCCAGTCTGCCGTTTCCGCGCACGGTAATGGTTTTGCTTTCGTCGCCGCACCTAAGCGAAATCGCGCCCGTAACCTCGTCTCCGTTAACGATAAACTCCTCTCCGGTTATGCAGAGTCCGTCCTCCACGTTGACAAAGTCGCGCATAAAAATATCATACACTTCCTTGGGCATAAGCTCCCTGTGTTCGTGATCGGAAATGCTCTTGACGTGGTAACCGAACACCTCGCGCATTTTCGGAGGAAGAACAAGCTTAAACTGCGTTTCGAGAATATAACCTATTCCGCCCTTACCCGACTGCGAATTTATACGAATAACGTCCGCTTCGTACGCTCTGCCCACGTCCGTCGGGTCTATCGGAAGATAGGGCACGGTCCACGTCTTGCAATCGCGTTCCACTCGATACTTCATTCCCTTTGCAATCGCGTCCTGATGCGAGCCGCTAAACGCCGCAAACACAAGCTGTCCGCTGTACGGTTGGCGCTCGTACACGCGCATTCTGGTAACCTTTTCGTAAACCTCCACAATCGCGGGAAGATTCGATAAATCAAGTCCGGGGTCAATTCCCTGCGAGAACATATTAAGCGCCAACGTTACGATATCAACGTTACCCGTTCTTTCTCCGTTGCCGAACAACGTGCCCTCTATGCGATCTCCGCCGGCAAGCAAGCCCATCTCGCTGTCTGCAACCGCACACCCTCTGTCGTTATGCGGGTGAAGCGATATGACGACGTTTTCTCTACCGATAAGGTGTTTGCACATATACTCGACCTGATTTGCATAAATGTGCGGCATCGAATGCGAAACGGTAACGGGAAGATTTATAATCGTCTTATCATCGGGAGTGGGTTGCCAAATTTTGAGCACTTCGTTACATATCTCGGCAGCAAACTCCGGCTCCGTCCCCGTAAAGCTTTCGGGCGAATATTCGAATGAAATATGTCCCTCCGCCTTATCTCGATACTCCTTACAAAGTTTAGCGCCGAACTTTGCTATCTCAATAATCTCGTCCTTGCTTTTTTTGAAAACCTGTTCGCGTTGAGCGACCGAAGTCGAGTTATAAAGATGAACGACCGCGTGAGGCGCTCCCTTTATCGCCTCGAAAGTCTTGGCTATAATATGCTCGCGACTTTGCGTAAGCACTTGAATGGTAACGTCGTCGGGAATTAGGTTACGCTCGATAAGCGTACGACAAAATTCGTACTCTGTCTCGCTTGCGGCAGGAAAGCCTACCTCTATTTCCTTAAAGCCTATCTTGACAAGCAACTTAAAGAACTCGAGTTTTTCCTCCAGACTCATCGGTATTATAAGCGCCTGATTGCCGTCGCGAAGGTCGACGCTGCACCAAACGGGCGGCTTGTCTATCGCCGACTTTTTGGTCCAATCCATGGTTACGCCCTGAGGCTCGAAGTATTGCTTAACGTATTTGTCGTAATTTTTCATTTTTTCTTGTCCTTTTTTTGTAGTAATGTTGCCGTGATCGTATCGGGCAAGAAACAAAAAGTCTCTTTTACACGGCGTAACGCTTGCGTATAAAAGAGACGAAGTTTTACTCCGCGGTACCACTCTTCTTGGCGCGCCGTAAAAACGGTGTCGCGCCCACTCTGTTCTTTTTGACGGAAAGAATGACCGTCGGTTCTTAACCGAATCAGCTCGGGGTCGAGTCGCCTGTTTGCGCCACAGGCTCGCACCGTCCGCCTGCTCTCTGTAGGTCGCCTTCACAGGATATTTCCCGTCATAGCTATATTAAATTTTGTAAATCCAACCGAACTCGTCAGGTGCCGTTCCCCACTGAATGGAGGTAAGCGTGTCATAAAGTTCTTGCGTCACCGCGCCGATTTTACCACCGCCGATAACGTATTCTTTATCGCCGACGCCAAGCGCGCCTATGGGAGACACGACCGCCGCGGTTCCGCATCCCCAAGCCTCTTCCAAGGTTCCGTTTTTAATCGCCGTCATCAGTTCGTCAAGCGACAACAGTCTTTCGCTAACGTTATAACCCTTGCTCTTCAAAACCTCGATGCAACTCATTCTGGTTATTCCGGGAAGTATCGAACCGGTAAGCTTAGGCGTAACGATTTCGCCCGCTATCTTGAACATAACGTTCATCGCGCCGACCTCTTCGATATACTTTCTTTCAACGCCGTCCAGCCACAAGACTTGCGAATAACCCTTCTTTGCCGCGCGCTCGCCCGCTCTCGTGCTTGCCGCATAGTTGCCGCCGCATTTAGCGTATCCGGTGCCGCCGCGTACAGTACGAACGTCCTCGCTTTCGATCATAATCTTGACGGGATTGATGCCTTCTGCATAATAACTGCCCGACGGCGACGCTATTATCATAAATACCGCGCTGTGCACCGCGTGTACGCCGAGTGCCTCGTCGTTACCGAACATAAACGGACGAAGATATAGCGACGTGCCGAAGGAGTTCGGCACCCAGCGCTGTTCCGTGCGCACGAAAGTATCCAAAATTTGCATTGCGTCGGTTTCATCTATCTGCGGAAGACTCATTCTCTCTGCCGAACGATTCATTCTTCTGATATTTTCGATGGGTCTGAACATCTGAACTCCGCCGTCCGCTCTTCTGTACGCCTTAAGTCCCTCGAATATCTCCGCGCCGTAGTGAAGCACGGTGGAAGCCGGGTGAAGCGATATGTTTTCGAACGGAACGATGCGCGCGTCGTGCCAGCCTTTGTCCGCCGCCCATTCCATAACGAACATATGGTCGGTAAAAACTCTTCCGAAGCCGAGTTTATCCTCGGGGGTAAGCTCCTTTAACTTGTCTGCTTTCTTAAAAGTAATCTCCATAAAAGCCTTCTTCCCGCGATTGCGGCAAATACTCGAATTATTCGAGATAAATTTGTTCCTTTAGGCAAGCGTAAACGCATACCGAAATAAACTACTTACAAAAATACCACAATTCGCGATTTTAGTCAACGGTTTAACCGACGATATTGATAAATTCGCCAAATTTTTTCGCGCGCACACGCACACGCGAGAATATCTAACGCAATCGAAACAAAATCCCGCTTTCGCTGCGCCAAAGCTTATGAATTTACTATTCAAAACGGAGACGAAATCATAATCGCCCCCGCTTTGCACTTAATTTTTTTTCATTTCTACATCACAAGAGTGCCTTGATCTCCGTCAATCACGCGCAAAATATCGACTTGCCGCGCACTTTCGGCATCTATATACACGAAATACGTCAATCCGTCGTATTCCCCCGCGACCTCGTAACACAATCGCTCGTTGTCGCCGTCGGGGATTACGCACAGCGTCGTCTTTTCGACGGAAAGCTTATCGCTTATTCGCGAACGCGCCGTCACGGGCGTAATAATCGGCTTTTCTAGGCGAGAGCAATGGCATCTGCAATATCCGCTCGCCTCCAGTCCTACTACCGAGCCGTCCGTCATATCCACCTTAACCTTTACCAAATCGGTGTAATACACTATTCCGTTTTCTTTTGGCGCAAGGTTGATGTACGCTATACCGCCGTCATTGTTTTTCCACACGGGCGTAAGCGTGCCGTAACCAAAATTGTTTGCCGCTTCCACCGCCGCGGCTACGGCGGCGTCCGTCGTTATCGTTACCGCTCCGAAATTAGGCAAAACGTCGAAAAGTAATATTTTGCCGCCTTTAACGGAAACGCTTACATGCGCGTCCTTGCCGGCGTACGTCCCCGCTATTTCGTAACTGGTTGTCTTTCCTTCGGCAACACCCGAAATCACCGCGTCGCGCATTCCGATACCTTTGGCGACTTCCACGGCTTTTTCTCGAGTTATTTCGGGCAGTGCGTCAAGCGCCTTATAGCAATACTTCTTCGCGTCCGAAAACGGACCGTCGTAAATTAGTTCGGGATACTTAATGCTGTTATTTTGCATATCGCCGAATCCGGTATCAAAGTCGAACGCGAGTTTGAAGCCGTCGCGATGACTCAATTTGCCGTTTTCGGCCAGAACGGTTATTTTTTTAAGCTCGGCGTTAAGTTTACAAGCCGCCTCGTAAAGCTCCCTTACGTTGCCGCCGTAAGCCGCCGTATCCGCGTCGTCCGAGGCAAGATAACATTCGCACCAGTCCGCGACTTGGTTTAGAAACTTGCCGGTGCTTATCGAGTTTTCCATGCTTATCGGCAGCACGGAAAGCGAACTTTCGGCAAGCGTAGCCGCCGCAAGCGTATCCGATAATATTTTGTCGTTTTCGCCGTCGGCGCTACCCGATATCAACATCTTCGACAGGTTTATCTCCATATTGTTAACGCCGTCGCACATATCGTACAACGCACGACGATAGACGTTTTCCAATCTAACATCTTGCTCGTTAATCGCTCCGCTTGCAATCAAGGTAGCGGCCGTCATAAGCGAGGCGAACACTGCCAACGCAACCACTGCCGCCCACAGCATGACGCGCGATTTTTTCTCATGCATATTAGAATTTTTATCCATTGCCGTTCCTCCTTTAGCCCCGAGCAAACGAGTGATTTCCTATCGTAAGCTCTACCGTAAGCGACCATATCCACTTGCTGGTTGCGGTCTTGGGATTGTAGTAATACAAGCATCCGTTTGTAGGATCCCAACCGTTAAGAGCGTCTCGCGCCGCATTATAAGCCGTCTGATTGGGAGTCAAATTGATTTGTCCGTCGCTTACCGCGGTAAACGCTCCGGACTGATATATTACGCCCGATACGGTGTTGGGGAATTTGGACGAACGTACGCGATTGAGTACGACCGCCGCTATCGCTACCTGACCGGTATACGGCTCTCCTCGCGCCTCGGCGTACACACATCTGGCAAGCAGATTAAGTTCGCTACCGGACAGCGAGGACGACGAACCGTTTAGCGTTATTCCAAGCGCTTTTTCGGTTCGCGAGCCGACTATTCCGTCCACCGTCAATCCGTAATCGCGCTGAAAATTTCTTACCGCCGTCCGCGTCTTACTTCCCCATATTCCGTCCACGGCTATTTTGTAATAACCAAGCGTTTTAAGCCTTTGTTGCACGAGACGAATATTAGCCGGAGTATCGCCTTTGACTATATTCGCCGCTGCAGCCTCGGACGAAACGGCAAGCGCCGCCGAAAACAGCATACAAACCGCCAGCAGCATTATCGCTATCGTGCGAAATTTCGTTTGTTTTTCCGTCATTTTCTCCTCCTATCCGAAAAATTGCGCAAAGATTTCGGCAATCTTCGACTTGTAACGAAAGTCACCCGCGCCTTCCGCTCCGACAAAGCACAGCGGCGGATATAACACGCACCACCAGTTATCGCCCTTGCCCGAGCCGAGTTCGATTATTAGCGCATCGTAATATCCCGATTCCACGATTAAATCGCAATACGCCCTCGTGGGGAAATATTCCTCGTTAAGACGAACGCTCGCCCCGTAAAGGAAGCCGTTTTTTTCAAGCGTTCGTTCACAAAGCGTCTCCACGTCACCAACGCAGGCGGAAATGACCAGATAAGCGGTTTCAATATCGTTTACGCCCTCGAGTTTGCGCGTTAAATAATCGCACACGACATCCTTTACAGTCATCTTTACCGTCTGATCGTCGCTCGAATTGCTGTTTGCGCGAACGTGCAGGCGTATGAGCGCACAACTTTCGTCAAGCGTATTATGCGTCGTACATCCCGAAAATATCATAAAAATTTGCAATAACGCCAAAATCGTCACCGCAAATATGTATACTCTTTTACTTCTTACTCGCCGCGCCAGCTCGTTTTTATGTTCTTTCATAAAAAACCTCCCTCGTTTATACAAGGGAGTGTTGTCCGAAAATAAAATTTTATACCTATGTCCGGTTTAATATTTCGATTCCTTCGTTTCTGGTCTCGACTATGCGCGCACCGTCGATAGAATTTTGCGCATGAAGCAGTTTGTCGCGCGGCCCGAACGCTATTACGTTGCCGCCGCTACCGGTAACGATAGCCTTTAGTCCCTCCGAATGCAAGCGACCAATGACGTCGCCTATTTTCGGCATAAGCGAAACCGCGGCTTCACCGAGGTCGTTATGCAAATACGGCGACACGTCGTCGCCGCGTCTCAACGCGTCCGCAAAAGCGCCTTCGTCCGAAAAGGACCACACGTTTCGTCGGTCAAACGCCGCAAAACATTCAGCCGTATTCACGCTTCCCAGCGGAACTAGCAACAATTCGCGATTCGGCGCGGAAAAATATTCGACGTTCTCGCCTATTCCGCCAAGCCGAGCAAAACCGCCGCGCAACATATAAGGGACGTCGCTGCCCACTCGCAAAGCGATATCGCGAATCATCTCGCCGTCGACATCGCAGCGGAACAACTCGGCAAATGCACGCAAAACGCCTGCCGCGTCGGCACTCGACCCGCCCACGCCGCCGCAGGGGATTCCCTCTTTTATTACGACTTTTAGTCCGTCCACGCCCAAGGCTTGACAAGCCAAAGACGCCGCGAGTAGCGCATTATGCGCAGTTTTGCCGGATTCGAAATTTACGAATATACTTTTTTTTCGAGTGCGTTCGACAATTATTTCGTCGTACACGGAAATACTGGTCACCACGCTATCCAGCGTATGACGAGTACCTCTCGTGCCCGTAACGGACAGCGAGAGGTTGACCTTTGCATATGTTCTTAAACGCACGCTTTCCATAAGTAAATTATATCACGAAAGCCTAAGCGTGTCAACGCACAAACAAATTTTAGTGTACGGACTTGTGACGATACGCTACCAATCGCATATCCTTTTCTAGCGGGAACTCGCATTCCGGGTTTTGCCTTACAACCTCTTCGGGCGTAACGCCCAATGCTCGCGAAGCCGCCCACAGTCCTTCCCCGGCGCTACCGTAGTGTATGCTTATAGCGGCGCTAGGCTGCGCGCGAAGTTCACCCGCGCTAACGTTAGTCAAAACTTCCGCCCGCGTATATCCGACAGCATTCAAAACAAAAGACACGTCGACGCGCACGTCAAGCTCGTTGCCCCTTCTTATCTTGACGCTGACGCCGCTTACCGCGCCCTCGCCCATTGCGATATCCCCGCGTTCGAAGCCGTCGGCTATAACGTCCGTCGAAAAAGGCAACTCCATCGGCACGGAATTTTTTACTCCGTCCTCGGCGCTATAATAAATTATTTTACCTGCAACCACGCCCTCGACCGTAGCCTCACCGTCGCCTGCGTGCACGTCCGTCACCATAGCCTTTAACCCGGTAACAGCCAAAATATTATCGACGGGCGGCATGTCGCGCTCCAAAATAACGCTACCGTCCACGCGCTCGGTTACCGTAACGCTTTGTCTTACTCGGCTTACGCTTATGCTTTCGGATTCGGTCATTAAATCGCGCTCTACGCTGTATGCGTCGTCGATGTAAGTAAAACTCTCCTCGCCGAACACGAAGTAATCCGAAACCAGCGTACACGTAATTTCTATTTCGCCGCCGCCTTCCTCGCCGGCGATAAAATCGCATTTGCTTGTGACGAACGAACGCGCGACAACGCAGTCGGACGCAGACGCGCCGACTGCGGAATATTCTTCGTCGAACGGAATATCGCTTTTAACGGCAAGTAGCATTCCGTCCGTCGTCTCGCATATTGCCTCGACGTATATAACGCCGGATACGCGAACGCTGTCTTCTCCGGCAATCGCCTCGCTTACGCAAACGCGGCTTTCGCAACACAAAACGTCAGCCACCGCGGAATCGGTAACCGAAGCCGTGTGCTCGCTTTCTCCGCGACCCGAGCAAACCAAAACGGAATGAGTCATGCTTTTTTCGCTAACGTAAACGCCCTCCGGCATTTCGCTTACAACGGAATACTTCTTCTTTTCGACGCCGAACACGCTTAATTCCAAAATCGCATTAAGCTTGAGTTCTCCCGGCGTAAGTTTAACCGTCTCAACGTCTATTACCTCGGCGCTGACGCTTACGTCCATACCGCTAACAAGTTTGTCGCACTCGATTTTTTCGGAAAAATCAACGCCGGCAGAAAGGGCGTTGTTGCTTCCGTCCGTACCGACGTAAACAGAGCGAAACTCGACTCGTCCGCGCACACGCACCTCACCGTTATACACCTCGCTCGAGCCGATTTTCGCAACAGCCGAACAAGAAAGCAACTTGTCGATTTCCGCGTCGGGTCTGGGCAAAAGGCGCGCCTCCGTTACGGACTGGAATCGACACAATCGGTCAAAGCGATTCGGTTCAACCACCGATAATATAGGTTCAAAAGCCATTTTTTGTCCTCCTAAATATTTGCAATATATCGTATGGCTCGAAAAACGGAAATATGACAAAAACGAGAACGGTCGTCCTCGTTTTTTGTTCGCTTAAATTGATTGTTTTTTAATATTTCATCGCGCGTTTCGCCTAAACGCCCCGCTCCGTAAGCGCTACCGATTTGCTAAAGACGGCTCGAAGCCGTTGTTATTGCTCCGCACTTTGCTTATCGTCGCCCTTATCGGCGTAAATATCCTCGGGGTGCAAAAACGCGTACAACTTCGGGCACTGCTCGCCCCTAAATATCTCGTCGGGCGTACCCGTTTGCTCCGCCATGCCGTCCGCCATAAACAGTATCTTGTCGGATACGTTTGCCGCGAACTCCATTTCGTGAGTAACGATAATCATCGTGATTCCGCTGGTTTCCTTAAGCTCTTTTATTACCTTCAATACCTCGCCGGTAAGCTCGGGGTCAAGCGCGCTTGTAGGCTCGTCGAAGCAAAGTATCTTCGGCTTAAGAGCAATCGCTCTTGCTATGGCGACGCGCTGACA
>CAYTKK010000013.1:12914-20249 GCA_964438355.1 uncultured Lachnospiraceae bacterium
GCTCGCTCCTTTTCAAGCAGCACCAACGGAAGCCTTATATTATCGAATACAGTATATTGCGGAAAAAGATTGAACGACTGAAAAACCAAACCGAAGTTGAGTCGAGCGTCGCGAATCTCGCCCTCTTTCATCTTTTTTTCGCTATTACTGTCATAGATAACGTCACCGTCAACGACAATTTCACCGCCGTCGGCAAGTTCTAAGAAGTTAAGACAACGCAAAAGCGTCGTTTTGCCGTTACCGGACGAACCGATAATCGACATTACTTCGCCCTCCTCTAGAGAGAAGGATATCCCCTTCAAAACCTCGGTCTTGCCGAAACTTTTATGTATATTGTTTACTTCCAAAAACGCCATAATTACACCTTATAATACGATAGTTTCTTCTCTATTCTTCCGAAAACGATGGTAAGTACGCCTACAAAAACAAGGTAGAACAGTCCCGCGCACAAAAGCGGAATGAGAATATTGATAGCGTACGTTCCCGTAAAGTTTTTCGCAACGCGGACGATTTCCGCAACGGCAAGCGTATTCGCAAGCGACGTATCTTTTACAAGAGTGATTATCTCGTTGGACATAGGCGCCATTATCCGCTTAACCACCTGCATAATGACTACGCGAAAAAATATTTGGCTTCGTTTCATTCCCAAAACTTGTCCCGCCTCGTATTGTCCGCGCGGAATCGACTCTATTCCACCGCGATATATCTCCGAAAAATAACACGAATAGTTGATAACAAACGCTATTATAACCGCAACCATGGGTTCGCGAATAGGCGACATTCCGATAAGTCCCGGGCCGTAGCATACCACCAGCAATTGCAACATAAGCGGCGTTCCTCGTATAATCCAAACAAATCCGCGTACAAGCCATTTAAGCGGTTTGAACTTCGACATCGAGCCGAAAGCGACCACAAGCCCCAGCGGCAACGACAAAACGAGCGTTAACGCAAATATTTCCATCGTAGTTAAAAAACCTATTGCTAATTTGCCGAACAAAGTTAAAAACATCTTTACCTCAAATACCCCGAAACTATCCCCCGACAGTTGAAAATCGAGGGATAGCTTTCTTCATAATAGTTTACAAAGCGAAATGTGTCGCTTTACGCCTCAAAATAATTCATAGGAGCAAAAATCGTATAACCGATAACCAGTTCACCCCTGTTCGATATCGTCTTCCACGCGCCGTTTTCGGGCAACGCATAACCGTCGATATCCACGCTAGCAAAGCCGTTATAAAGCACACTGGACAGCGAATATTTTTCGGCAATGTTGCTTGCCTTGCCTGAAGCGAACACCTTTGCAAGCGCCCAGTCAAGCACCGACTTAAGATTGCTGCCTTCCTTAACCGCTACGGCATAATATTCGTTTTCCACCCCGGCAATCTCTACAACAGCCAAAGAGTCGTTATATGCGCCCTTTTCCGAAACGACGTATTCGCTTGCCATGCTGGCGTCGATTACGGCATAGTCGTAAGTGCCAGACTGAACACCGGTAAAGCAATCTAATTGCTTTTCGAGCTGAGCCGCGTTAGACTTCAAAATGTCGACGATGACGCTTTCCCCGGCCGAGGACGCTTCCGCACAACCTTTTTTACCGGTAAAGCTATCGTTGCTCGTATACGAAGACGCGTTTGCCTTCTTTACTACTGCAACCTGCTTATTTACCATATAAAAGTTCGTAAAGTCCAAGCCGCCGATTTGAGCCTTGCGCTCGGTATCGTAATAGCCGTTATCACGCTCTTCCGTATAAGTAAAGCCGTTCCAAACGACGTCGATACTGCCGGTTTCGAGCAGCGTCTCCTTCGTATCCCAGTTAATCTCTTGGAACTTTACGTCCACACCGAGCACCTCGCCTACAGCCTCGGCAAGTTCCGTATCGAATCCTATCAGCTTCTTGTCGCCGCAAGAGCACAGTGCCGTCGCGCACGAAACGCCCAAAACAAGCGTAAGAATAAATACCACGAATTTCTTCATTTTTGTTTTTCTCCGTTAACAATTTCGTTCACTGTCATTTTAATGCTTTATCACACTAAATCACAACAGCACAATCATTATAGCCTATAAAAATAAATATGTAAAGCGTTTTGGGGTATGAAAACGCAAATTTTTTACTTTTTTTCAAGGCAAAACGCGAGTTGTTATTGTCGTAAAGCCAAAAGCGGGAATACTTTGCAAGGAAAAACGCGCACGAAAGCGTTTCTCGTGCGCGTTGCGTCCGTTATTAAATCGTTAGTTACACCGGATACGTTACTCTTCGTCCGAATCTGACGTTTCTTCCTCGTCCTCTTCGTCATCGGAGTCCTCGAAGTCCTCGGGGTTAATGTCACCGTAATCGAAATCGTCCGCGTCCGAACGGTACTCTTCTTCCTCATCGTCCTCTTCGGCTTCTTCGTCCTCGAGCTCGGAAAGCGATACTTCGTTTTTGTCGTCGCCGTCGAGAGCGTCCTCTTCGAAGTCCTCCCAATTATCTTCGTCGGCTTCCTTGTTCGCGGCTTCTTTTTCTTCACGCTCCTTGCGGCAAAGGAAACATATATCCTCGTCCTCGCCGATGTAGTTAACCTTGCATATCGGGCAAAGCTTCTCTCCGCCGACCTCGTCCTCGTCGTCGGGTATCAACGTCGAACCGTCGATAAGTCCCATCTTTGCTTTGCATATCTTGCAATAGCCTTCGCTCTCCTCTATATAATTGAGTTCACACTTCGGACAAAGAATGTATTTCGGTTTGTTATCGCTCATATTTCTCTCCATTTTTGCTGTCGATTACTGCAATATTATATGCAATAGTGCGGCGTTTGTAAACTGTTTTGCGCCCCTATTTCGGTTTTTATTCGGTTTTTTTGACGTTTATTTTCTTCTGTGCGGTTTAATCGCGAGACAATTCGTCTCCGCCTACGCTGCCGACGCTTAAAACCGATATTTCCACGCCCTTCTTTTTCGCATAATCGAGCGTGGATTTCGTCCCGCCCGTCATCGAACAACAAAGAGCTATAACAGCCGACGATTTGTCCACCATATAACGATTACGCTTTATCATACAGCCGTCCCGATACGTCGGCGACACAACGGTAACGTAATCGGCGTCGTTGCATATCCGAGCGTGACGGATTCTGTTGTCGCCGCTCCACCCGTCCGACTGATTAGCGCACGGCAAAGCGCATTCAAGAGCGATACTCGGGTATTTTTTCTTTAATTCGAGCACCGCCTCGGCAAACAACGTGTCGGCACCGAGCGCCATTCCGCTGACGAACAGCGTATATCCCCGCTTTATTTTACCCTCTATTTCCGTCGATATCAAAAACTTCGCTCGGGCGCAAAGAGGCGACGATTCGTCGTTACCCCAAGGCAAGCGCGGCGGACGGTTGCCGGTGAAGCAACACACCGCTTTTTTATCGTACTGCTGTACGATTTTTAATTCTTTTATATCCATCTGGAGCATTTTACCACTTATAGAAACAGAATGCAACGATTTTTTGCAAAATAAACATTTTCTGAACTAAAAAAGAAGCGCCTGCCGCCGTCGACTGACGCTTCTTTCGTCTTTAATTTTCCTTCGTTCGTTCGGATGTTTAGCTAAAACTTACGCCTTAGGACCTGCTTTTACGATGTTGTCGGGCATATGGTCGTACTTTTTGAAGTTCTCGACAAACTTTCTTGCCAAGTCCTTCGCCTTTGCGTCGTACGCCTTCTTGTCCGCCCACGAATTGATCGGGTCGAGAATATCGCTTTCAACGCCCTCGCAGGTCTTGGGAACAGCCAGTCCGAAATAGGGTTCTACCTCGTACTCAACGTTTGCCAGGCTGCCGTTAAGAGCCGCGGTAACCATAGCGCGAGTAGCCTTAAGGCTCATACGCTTGCCGGTACCGTTCCAACCGGTGTTAACGAGGTAAACGTTGGAGCCGTGCTTTTCGATTTTCTCGCCGAGAAGTTCTGCGTAAACGCTGGAGCGGAGCGGCAAGAACGGCGAACCGAAGCAGGTCGAGAAGGTGGATACCGGCTCGGTAATTCCGCGCTCGGTGCCCGCTACTTTGGAGGTATAACCGGATACAAAATAGTACATAGCCTGCTCCTTCGTAAGCTTGCTGATGGGGGGCAATACGCCGTATGCGTCAGCGGTAAGGAAGATAATGGTCTTGGGGTTGCCGCCAACCGACGGAATAACCGCGTTGTCGATAAAGTCTACGGGATAAGAAACGCGAGTGTTCTCTGTAAGGCTGTTATCGGTATAATCGGGAACGCGAGTCTCGGGATCGACTACTACGTTCTCGACTACGGCGCCGTGACGAATAGCGCCGAAGATTTCAGGCTCCTTCTCTTTCGTAAGGTCGATACACTTTGCATAGCAACCGCCCTCGATATTGAAGATACCCTTGTCCGACCAGCCGTGCTCGTCGTCGCCGATAAGTCCGCGGTTAGGATCGGCGGAAAGCGTGGTCTTACCCGTTCCGGAAAGTCCGAAGAACAAAGCGGTGTCGCCGCTGCCGTCGGTAGCCATATTTGCCGAGCAATGCATTCCCAGCACACCCTTAAGCGGCAAAATGTAGTTCATTACGGAGAATACAGACTTCTTCATCTCTCCGCTGTACTTAGAGCCTGCGATAAGAACCATCTTCTTCTTAAAGTTAAGAATGATAGCCGCTTCGGAATTGATTCCCTCAACCTCGGGGTTAAGCTTAAGTCCGGGCGCGCAGATAACGGTAAACTCCTCTTCGAAGTTTTCAAGCTCCTCGTCGGTGGGACGAATAAGCATGTTGTTCATAAACAAATTCTGCGAAGCGTACTCGTTGATTACGCGGATAGCCAAGCGATAATCGGGGTCCGCGCCTGCAAATCCGTCGAAGATGTACACGTCGCGGTTGGAAAGGTAAGCGGATACCTTGCCGTAAATGCGCTCGAACGCCTCTTCGCTGATGGGTCTGTTTTCGTTGTTCCAGTTAATCTTGTCGCGCGAAGTCTCCTCGTCTACGACATAACGGTCCTTGGGGCTTCTTCCGGTGTACTTGCCGGTCTCGACCAAAAGCGCGCCGCTGTCCATAAGGCAGCACTCCTCGGTCGCAAGAGCCTCTTCCGTCAATACTGCAGGCGAAAGGTTGCGAAGAACCGCCGTCGGCGTCATGATGTTATACTTTTCGATTCCGTAGGTATTCATAATATCCTCCAAAAATAATTTTCATTAAGTAAGTCGTAAAAGCCGCTACGAAAACATAATTCCTCAAAGCCGACTTTCACCGCTATATTATATTTGATTTTTGTCAATAAATCAACTGTTTTCGCGACCTTTTTCGCGATTTTCATCTGCCGTTGACGACGCTTTAACCAAGAAAACTCACTCACTCGATAATTTCCGCAAGTTTCACAAATTCCTCGGGCGATAGTTCTTCGGCGCGAGCCGTCTCGCTTTTACCCAGCGTTTTTAACCAGTACTTAACGGTTTGCTTGTCCACCGAGTATCCGCTCGAAAGATTATTGACCAAAGTTTTACGCTTCATCGCAAACGCGCGCATTATCAGCGTATCCAGCTTTTTACTTTCGGCAATAGGCTCGTCGTATAAATCAATTCTGACCACTGCGCTGTCTACGTTAGGCGGCGGAGTAAATTCGAAACGCGGGACGCGTTTGATTATTTGCGCCTTACCCCTCAACGCAACTCCGACGGAAAGCGCGCCGTAATCGCCTTTTTTCTCGGTTGCGCATATGCGTTCCGCCATTTCTTCCTGTACCATTACGGTAACGGAACGCGGCTTATTTTTTCGCGTAAGAAACATCAATAGTAGCGGCGTCGTAATGTAATACGGCAAATTCGCCACAACTTTATAGTTAGTCCCTGTAGCCGCGTCCAATTCTTCATCCGTCCACTTCGTAACGTCGTCCATTATAAGCTCGATGTTGTCGCAACCCGATAAAGTCTCGCTTAAAACAGGCTCTAACGAGCGGTCTATCTCGAACGAAAGCACCCTTCCCGCCGCCAGCGAAATCGCCCTTGTAAGCGTACCTGCGCCCGTGCCGACCTCCACTACCGTATCGTCTTTAGTCACTCCTGCCAAACGCACTATATCGCAAAGCAAGTGCTCGTCCGTAAGAAAATTTTGTCCGAATTTTTTCGAAAACGTAAATCCGTGTTTTTTCAAAACGCCTAATATATCCATAAAGGAAGTCTACCACACAAAATAAAAAAAATCAATCGTTTGTACGCGTACGCCGAAAACCGACTGTCTTTAATCGAATAAACAAGAGAAAAGAGAGGTTTTTCTATGAGCAACTTACACTTTGCTTAAAGCAAAAACCATTAAGGCTATCCGCCGCATTGCCGCCGGAATTTTCTCAAAACTTTCCTTCGAAGTTTATAAAAAAAAGCGTATAAGTTCCGATAAACAAAAACTTATGCGCACTCGTTTCGGTTTAAGTTGAGCGAAATTTGCTCGTGCTTGAAAATATCGAGAACAAAAGCAATTTACGTTCGCGCGACATTAAAAAACGTACCGTCAAATATCTTGAAACAAGTCGTTCGGGCAAATATCGTAAAGCTCGCACAACTCCGCAATTTGCCGATAATTCAACTCGAACACTCCGTTTTCGAAACGGCTGTACTGCTGTTGCGTCATATTCATCTTTACGGCAACCTCTTTTTGCGTCAAGTGCTTGTCTCGCCTTGCCTGTTTTAAGTTTTTTCCCACTATCTCTGCTATCCTCATAGCAAAAAAATACCACAAACCGATGTAAAAATGTTGACATACACCACTTTATGATGTATAATATCCCTAAGTTGTTTTGTAGGAAATTTTGCAAAACAATAAGTAAATACACCGGAGGGAAAAAATGTTTTGTTCTAATTGTGGAAAAGAAATCAGCGACGGCGCCGTCATATGTCCGCATTGCGGTTGTGTCGTCAAAAAAGTCAAAGCCGGCGCCGTCGACTTAAGCATTATAAGCATAATCGGTTTTGTGCTTTCGATAGTCGCAGCTTTCTTCGTACGGTTTTGGTGGGGACTTTTTATAGAAGGTGCAGCTTTGGTCGTTTCTATCATCGGAGTAAAAGACGCGATTAAGACCGACAAAAAGCTGAAAGGACTGGGTATCGCCGGCATAGCAATATCCGCAACAGAAATACTTGTTACCTTAATATTGATAATTGTTGCGATATCGTTGTTGGCGTCTTTATATTGATTTATATTTGTCGACAAAAATAAAAAGTTAGTTAAATCCCGATTGTGTAATAACAATTGGGATTTTGTTTACGCCGATATTCTTCTGTTATATAAAAATCCTTTCAATTAGAGCAAGTCTAAAAAACATTAATGCGCCGCATAGGCACTTCCCCGAATCGAATTAACGCATACG
>CAYTKK010000014.1:0-19151 GCA_964438355.1 uncultured Lachnospiraceae bacterium
GTACGAACACAATGGTTTTGCTTACGAAGTCGATGTTTTAGCAAATACGGAAAAAAAGGGAAAAGGCTGGAAATTTACTCCGAAAAACGGGAAAATCGAAATAATTCTCAACAAGCGTTAACTCTTTTCAAAAAAACATAAAATATGATCCTGGAAAAATAATCTAAAGAGCGGCGTTACTATAAAACGCTGCTTTTTGTGTGTCTGGAAGTGAAATTTAAGGTGAAATTTAAGGTGAAATTTAAGGTTAACTTTTTGGCGGTAATTTAATGTAAGTCTTCCGGCTTAAAATACAAGAAGAAGCGCGTTGCAAATCGAAAAATAGCCGAAAGCAAACGGCGATTTTTTGTGCGTAACGAAAGGTGTGCGATAGTAATGTGTGACGAAAATATAGCCGAAGAGGCGGTGAAAGGGAAACTCTTGCTCGAAAATATTCACCCGAATAGTTGGTGGACATTTCGCTTTGAACTTATGCGGTTTATCTAATAAAGCCATATCGTAGTTATAAAAAGGCTCCGAGGAAGGTATTCTTCTTCGGAGCCTTTGTAAATCGGCATGTTCGCGATTTTTTAGTGCGCGTTTACCGGGTAATTTATTTTAATATTGTGTTTCCGTTTGTATCAACCGCAACCATAAGGTCCATATTTTCAACCGTGAGGGCGCGCAGAGCCTCGCAACCGAGGTCGGCGTAAGCAAGCGTAACGTTTTTCTTTACGCAAGACTTGTAAAGCGCCGCCGCGCCGCCTATTGCGACTAGGTAGACCGCCTTATTTTTTATCATCGAGTCGATTACGTCTTGTCGGCGTTTTCCTTTGCCTATTGTTATTTTGAGTCCGCGATCCAGTAAAAACGGAGTGTAATCGTCCATTCGCGTCGATGTGGTTGGACCGCACGAGCCAATAATTTCGCCTTCGAGCGTAGGCGTCGGACCGCAGTAATAAAAAGCCTTGTCTTTTACGTCGAAGTCGGGTTTTCCGTTAATATAACTTTCTACGAGGCGCTTGTGTCCCGCGTCGCGCAACGTGTATATAACTCCGGACAAAAGCACTCGTTCGCCTGCTTTTAGGGAGAGTAATTGTTGAGAAGAAAGCGGAAGAGTAAGTTTTTTATCCATTTTTAGTCCTCCTTTGCTTTGATTTTTACGCTACCGTGGCGAACGCTATGGCATTGGACGGTTATCGCGACGGGCAACATTCCTATATGAGTAGGGAAGGTTTCTACGTGGACGGCAAGCGCGGTTGTTTCGCCGCCGAAGCCCTGTGCGCCTATACCCAGTTTGTTTACGGCTGAGAGAATATCTTTTTCCAAAGCGGCGACGTCCGGATTCGGATTTTCGCTTGCCGTACTGCGAAGGAGAGCTTTTTTGGACAGTACAGCCGCTTTATCCATAGTGCCGCCTACCCCTATTCCAAGTATTATAGGGGGGCAGGGATTGGCTCCCGCTTTTTGTACGCAGTCAACGGCGCATTGTATTATACCGTTGCGCCCTTTTGAGGGCGTCAGCATATAGACGGCGGACATATTTTCGCTGCCCGCGCCTTTTGCCAGATACGATACCTCCATGCAGTCGCCTTCTACGATTTCGGTATATATTATCGCCGGGGTGTTATCGCCCGTGTTGCGACGGTTAAGCGGGTCGGCGACCGATTTTCTGGCGTCGCGGTAGCCTAGGCGCACACCTTCGTTAAGCGCTTCTTCGAGGTCGAAAGTAATAGCCGCGTCTTTTCCGAGCGAAACGAATAAAATAGCCAGTCCGCAATCTTGGCAAGCAAAGCAATCGTTGCATTTGGCAAGTTCGGCGTTTTTACATATGGAAGAGAGCGCCCATTTCGCCGCCGAAGAACTTTCTTTTTCGTATGCTTCGTTAAGCAGTCGTACCGTTTCGTCTTCTACTCGGCGTAACGAGTGATTTATAAGGTGACTTACGGCGTCGACTAGCTCGGTTTTGTCGTAAAATTTCATAATTTCTTGCTCCGTGCGATTGTATCACGTCATTATTCTATCACAAAAATAAATAAACGCAAAATGATTTGATTATTTTCGCGCATTATTGTATAATAAAGTCGTTATGAGTTTGAAGGTATGTGTGCTGGGAAGCGGTAGCACGGGAAATTGTATATTCGTATCCAGCGAAACGACGGCTGTCCTGGTCGATATGGGATTGCCGTGTACGCGAGTAAGGAAATGCTTGTCGGTATTGTCCTCTGCAAGGGTAAAAGCGATATTGCTTACTCACGAGCATGTCGACCACGTGTCTGGAGTTGCAAGTTTTGTCAAAGCCAATGGCGATATTGACGTCGTTTGTCATTCTTCTTGCTACGCCGGAATAAAAAGGCGACTGGACGTTGATGTAAGGCAAGAAAAAGGCGATTTTTACGTAGGCGACCTTACCGTTTCGCCGTTTTGCGTGCATCACGACGTTCCGTGCGTGGGATACGGTATTTTGTGCGGCGGGGTAAAGGTCGGTATAGTGACCGACGTAGGCGAGCTTACCGAATCCGTAATCGACGCTCTTTCGGGGAGTTCGCTGGTGGTTATCGAATGCAATCATGACGAGCAATTACTATACAAAAACGAGAATTATTCTCCGTACCTGAAACGTCGTATAGCGTCGTCGAAGGGACACGCGTCCAATGCCGAGTGCGCTCTTGCGGTGCGCAGGTTGGCGGCAGGAGGAGTAAAGCGGTTTATATTGGCGCATTTAAGCCGCGAAAACAATTATCCGGAGCTTGCTTTCGATACCTGTATGAAACCGCTTATAGCGGACGGGTTGTCGGACGACGTAAGCATCGAGGTTGCGCTTCCGGATCGAATGACGGGACTGTATGAGATAGTGTGAAATTCGTTTAGCGGTAAAAAGCGAGATTTGTTTGTAGGCAAAGTCGATTTGTCGGCGAGGAGAAAGGGATTGAAAAACGAGACCCTTGAAAAAAACACGATAAGTTTTAAGGACGCGGCGTTGATTTATTTTCAGACCGTTGCAATCGGACTGTTTGTAAAGGCGCTTATTTCGTTTGCGGGCGCGCTGGAAATAGGAGGCGTACGGCTTGCTTCTCTCGAGGCGTTTTCGCTTGTGGGGACGTTGATTTTGCAACTGGCGTATCTTGCAATCGTGGTAATCAATCTTCGTTTTTTCAAAAAGGAGCTTGTATATCCGATTGCTCGCGTTAAGGGTGATAGCGCCCTGTTTTCGGCTTTGTTCGCCGTGGTCAGCGTGTACGGATTCGTTATGCTTGCAAACTGGTTTGAATTGTTCCTGCAAAGCATAGGTTATACCGGGAGTTCTGTTCCCGAGACGGGTATAGTAGCCACCATTGTAACGGCAATTGTAACTACGCTTATCGCGCCTGTTGCGGAGGAACTTTTGTTTCGCGGCGTATTGCTCGGCGGATTGGTCAAAAGATTCGGCGTTGCCGCCTCGATATTTCTTTCCGGACTTGCTTTTATGCTTTTCCACTGCAATCCGCAACAAACCGTGTATCAGTTTATAATCGGTTGCGAATGCGCGGCGCTTGCCGTATATTCGCGTTCTATTTTACCGTCGATACTGTTGCATGCAGCGAACAATCTTATTGCGAACATATCCTCGTATATCTGGCTTCCGGGTATAGAAATTATGGGCGCGGATACGTTTTGGGTAGGTATTTTGGTAACCGTCATAGGACTGGCGGCGGGAGTTGCGCTACTGGTTCTGCTTTGTAAGCGGCTTAAAAAGCGCGAGACGGAGGCAAGCTGCGGAATTTTCGGTAATCGCGCCGACGGCGACGCGCTTTTAACTCTTTCGGCTTTAAGGGAAGAGGGCGAAGACGATCGTAATGGCGAATCGGGTTCGGCGGTGTTTGGCAAGCATACCGACATTATAATATTTTTGCTGGGAATGACGATATGTGCGGTTATGTGGATCGCGGTTTTTGTGCAAAATATTTTGGTAGCGTAGGTTGGGGGACGGCGTCCTTCACGAAGAGGTGCAATTATGGATAATTTAATTAAACAAAGGCAAAGACAATTTCGCGCTTCGGGCGCGGTAGCGTTCGTCGCGGCGGCGGGACTTATTGTTTGTCGAATTTTGACGCGACTTTTCCCTGCCGATATGGACGAATATTTGTCCGACACTGTCTTTACGGTGTTGATGCAGATAGGCTTTTTGTTGGTAGTTCCGTTTTTGATATATAAGATAGCTCTTAAAAAATCCGCGAAAGAAGTGCTGGAGTTTTCAAACGTAAGAAAAGTAAGCGGCAAAAGCGTGCTTCTATCGTTTGCGTTGGGCGCTTGCGTTATCGTGGTAACGGTTGTCGTGTCGTCGTGCTGGTATGTGTTTTTAACTACGTTTGGCTATTCCGCGTCGGGCAGTTCCATGCCAAACGAATTTATATGGTGGCAGCTTATAGGCGACATCGCGCTTACAGGAATCCTTCCTGCCGTTTGCGAAGAATTTACTAATCGCGGAGGATTTCTTACAACCATGCGCGGTAGTTTTACGTCTACGCAGACGATTCTTATATGCGCGCTTGCCTTTGGACTGTTTCACCAAAATATTCGACAGGTATTTTACACCGCTCTTTTCGGCGGATTGATGGCTTACTTGACGCTGGAGACGAAAAGTATCGTTCCTGCGATGATAGTCCACTTTACAAACAACACCCTAAGCGTCATTAGCGATTACGTCGAGGTTTATGTGATAGGTTCGGCGAATTTTTCTGCATTCATATACAATCACTTGTTCCTTGTTATGATACTTGTCGCGGCGGCGGCTGTCGGAATAGTGTTTATCGCTCGTAAGATAGCGAGAGGTGAGCGCAACAGACGAGCTTCGGCTAGCGAAAAAGCCGATTCGCTTGGCGATACGGCGGAGCCGCTTGCGGATAAGGTGCTCTATAGACCCGTTGCGGCGGATTGGGCGTTTTATATCGGCGCAATAGTTATTACCGCAATGACGACTTTGGCGACCTTCCTGTGGGGAATAATATGAAAAAGGTAAAAATACTTTGCGTCGGCAAAATAAAAGAAAAATTTATCGACCTAGGTATCGAAGAGTATAAAAAGAGGCTTTCTCGTTTTTGCGAACTCAAGATAGTGGAGCTTCCCGACGAGCGTGGGGACGTTGCGGTGAAAAAAGAAAGCGACGTTTTGCTTAAAAGCATGAGCGGCAGAGTTGTCCTTATGGATGTGGAGGGAAAATTAGTGACTTCGCCGCAGCTTTCCGAACTTATCGAAAATTCATATCTGACTTCTCCGGAAATCACTTTCGTTATCGGAGGAAGCGAGGGCGTTGACGAACGAGTTAAAGCGCGTGCGGACGAACGCATAAGTTTTGGCAGAGTGACTTATCCGC
This sequence comes from uncultured Lachnospiraceae bacterium, assembly GCA_964438355.1. Classification (GTDB taxonomy): domain Bacteria; phylum Bacillota; class Clostridia; order Christensenellales; family Pumilibacteraceae; genus UBA10677. Next base: position 5,333 of record CAYTKK010000014.1, read on the forward strand.
ATCAGCTTATGCGGCTTATTTTGACCGAACAGATTTATCGCGCGTTTTGTATTTCTTGCGGAACTCCGTATCACAAATAAGCTGTGAGCGCGTCGAACGAAATTATAAAAGGCGGTTTCATTAAACAATAGGGCTAAATATTTATAAATAGAAGAACGCTTCGTAAAATATTAAATCATCCGGTATTTTTCGTGCTTATCAAAAGCAGAATTTTTTTGCATTATCCGCGTTTATTAAACATAACGTTCTTGTATGTGCCGCGAATATTTGATTTGCAAAGTGTAACCGCTAGTGAATCCAACTCATACATATCGTAGCGGGAGGGTGAGCAAACGTTAACATATGCCGAGATAATTAAACGCGTCGAGCAGTTTTCGCGGCGCGGTGCGAGGACGGGTGTTTACGGAAAAAGCGAATGCGGTTACGACTTGCCTTTTATAAAGGCGGGCAGCGGAGAAAAGAGTATAATAATTACCGCCGTAACTCACGCTCGCGAGTGGGTGGGCGCACTTGCCGCGCTTGAAAACGCCAATAGCGCGATTGGGTCGGACGAAGGCACTGTCTATGTCCTGCCGATAGTCAATCCGGACGGACTGATGCTTATCGAAAGCGGAGCGGAAGCATTCCCGGGAAGAAAAGAATTTTTGCTACGAGCAAACGGCGGTAGCGACGACTTTTCGTTGTGGAAGGCGAACGCGCGAGCCGTCGACCTAAACGTTAACTTCGACGCAGACTGGGGAGGCGGTCGCTCGAACGTTTATGCTCCCGCTTCCGAAAACTTTGTGGGAGAATGCGCTTTTTCCGAAGCCGAAACTCGGGCGCTACGCGATTTTACGCTTGCCGTTAAACCGTCGATGACTATCAGTTATCACGCGAAGGGTAGAGAGGTTTATTGGCGCTTTCATCAAAAGGCGGAGGCTGTCGAACGCGACGAAAAAATCGCTTCGGCGGTTGCGAAATACCTCGGCTATGAATTGGTGGCGACGGAAAGAGGAAGCGCCGGCGGATACAAAGACTGGTGCGTTCGGGCGCTTAATATTCCCGCTTTGACGATAGAACTTGTAGCCGATAGTTTTTCGCATCCGCTTTCAAAATCCGACGCGGAAGAGGACGTGCGGCGCGCGAAGGATTTGCCGAGATTTTTGTTTTGGCTTTTGAAGTAGCCGATGCTCTTGTGAAGTTAACGCGCGAGAACCTAGCGACCGACGCCGATTAAACCTTAAAAATTTTATAATATACGTGTGCGCGTAATTAGTAGTTTGACGTTCCGAATTAGCCTCAATCGTTAACTTTTTACGCGGAGTCTTTAATATATCCAAGGAGAAAATCTTCTTAAAATGAACCGTGACGAAAAATATATGAAGAAATGTCTTGCGCTTGCAGAGAAGGCGGCGCTTACCGGAGACGTACCGGTAGGTTGCGTTGTAGTTTGCGCCGGCAAAGTGGTCGGTTCGTCCCAAAACAGGCGCGAAAAAAATTCAGACCCGACCGCTCATGCCGAAATAGAGGCTTTGCGGCGAGCGGGGCGTAAACTCGGACGAAAAAATCTGTCCGACTGCGAACTGTTCGTAACGCTGGAGCCATGCGTGATGTGCGCGGGCGCTATCGTGAACGCACGTATCGCGCGGGTTGTTTTCGGGGCGCGTGACGCTCGTTTCGGCTGTTGCGGAAGCGTTATGAATTTGGCAAACTGCGATTCGTTTAACCATCGCGCCGAAGTTGTAGGCGGGGTCATGGAAGAAGAGTGCTCGAAGATATTGAGTGACTTTTTCGCTGAAATTCGGCGCAAAAAAGCGGAGACGCGAAACGCCGAGGGGGCAAGCGCCGCCGAAATAAACTGCGAGCGTGACGGAACCGAGCAATAATTGTCGCGCAAGCGGCTTTTTCCTTGACAAAATACGTGGAAAGGGATTATAATACTATGGCTATGGGCAAGAAATTTAGCGGTTTAATATTAAAAACGGCTTACGCGAGTATGGGAGAAACGTCCGTTGTCGAAATTCTCGGCAAGAGCATGCTCGACTGGGTTAAAAAGTCGCTTGGCGACGCCCCCGTCGACGTTGCCGATTACGACGAGAAAGCGGAACTTCTTTCGCTCGTTCGTCCGCACGTTAAATTCGACTGCGATTACATCGTGGTTCTTTTTTCGGATACGCCGCTTATTACCGCCAAAACCGTTCGGGCGGCTGTTGACGAGGCGTACAACAGCGGCAAAACCGTACTAAAGATGACTCGCGGTTACGTTTTTTCTTGTTCTTATGTTATGAACGCTCCGCGCATTTATACAAACGATACGTTTTACTTCGACGAAGAGGACTTTATTACGGCTTTTAATTTCAAGCAGGTCGGTCTTATTACCGACGTCCTTCGCAACCGTATTCTCGATTACCATATGGAAAACGGAGTTTACTTCGAAGATTTGCACGGCACGTTTATAGGCTGCGACGTGGTTATCGAGCGCGGCGTCACGATAGGTCACGGCAACGTGATTAAAGGGCGCACGGTCATCAAAAGCGGCGCACGTATTTTGGGCGACAATTCGATTGAGGATTGTATCATAGACGAAGGCGCTTCGATTGACAGTTCGCACGCTGTAAAAAGTTATATAGGAAAGCGCGTTACGGTGGGACCGTATGCTAACCTTCGCGCGGGCAATGTGATAGAAGAGGACGCCAAGATAGGAGACTTCGTAGAACTTAAAAATTGTCATGTCGGCGCTAGGACAAAGATGTCGCACCTGACCTATGGCGGCGATCTCGATATAGCCGAGGATTGCAATGTGGGCGCAGGCGTCGTGTTTGCGAACTATGACGGCAAAAACAAGTCGCGAACTACCGTCGGAAGAAGAGTCTTTATTGGCTCGCAAAGCACGCTGATTGCTCCTGTTACCGTAGGCGAGGGGGCGTTTATCGCCGGCGGCTCTACGATAACCGAAAGCGTCCCGGAAGGAGCGCTTGCCGTTGCAAGAGGACGTCAGGTCGTAAAGCGAGATTGGGACAAAAATCAATACGTTAAAAAATTCGACGAAAAAAAGTAGCAGGTTTGCTTTTTCGGAAACATTCAAGAGGAAATTACGTTTTTTGCCGTATGGGCGAAGGGCGAAAATTAAAAAACATTATTTATTCGGAGGCGTCACGAAATGATAGCACACGGAAACAAGATTAAACTTTTTGCAGGCAACGGTTCTAAAGCACTTGCAAAGGAGATCGCCGATCACCTTAAAATGCCCCTCGGCGACATCGTCGTAGGACAATTTTCCGACGGTGAGACGAGCGTTCAGATTAACGAGTCGGTCAGAGGCTGCGACGTATTCGTAATCCAGTCCACGTCCACTCCCGTTAACGACAACCTAATAGAACTTTTGGTCATGATTGACGGACTTCGTCGTGCGTCTGCGGGCAGAATTACTGCCGTTATGCCGTACTTCGGTTATGCTCGTCAGGACCGCAAGGCACGTGCTCGCGATCCGATTACCGCTAAACTCGTTGCCGATATTCTTACGGCTGCAGGCGCGGACAGAGTTCTTACGATGGACTTGCACGCACCGCAGATTCAGGGATTCTTTGATATCCCCGTGGACGATCTTCGCGGCGTGTCCGTACTTTGCCAGTATATTTTGAATCAGCCTTTTGCGCACGGCGACGATCTCGTAGTCGTTTCCCCGGACGTAGGTTCTGTATCCAGAGCGCGTACCATGGCGACGAAACTCGGCGCTCCTTTGGCGATCGTGGACAAGCGTAGACCTAAGGCAAACGTTATGGAAGTTATGAACATTGTCGGTGATGTAAAGGACAAGGTTTGTCTTTTGGTCGACGATATGATTGATACTGCCGGCACGATTACTCAAGGTGCGAAAGCGCTTATGGAAGTAGGCGGCGCAAAGGAAGTTTACGTTTGCTGCACGCACGCGGTTCTTTCCGGTCCCGCTATCGAAAGATTGCAGAAATCCGTCATTTCCAAGGTATTTATGCTTAACACCATCGAAATGCCCGCAGAAAAGAAGATTGACAAAATCGAGGAAATTACCGTTGCGCCCATCTTCGCTCGCGCAATCGAAAGCGTGTTTGCCGAGTTGCCGCTTTCCAGACTTTACGACTAATCTGAAGAAAACTACGGTAAAAAGCGTTTGCCGGCGTTAGCTATTATGTAATTTATTCGAGTATAAACGTAAGTCGTTTTTTAAGTAATTAAAAAAGGGCGCCTGCTTTACAAAGCAGGCGCTCATTTTCGTGCCTTTAAGTTATATCTATTTCGAAAAATTTGTTATATTTATCTTGTAAAACTTGTCACCATCTTTTTTTACAAAGCGAAAGCCACTATTTTAATTCGTCTGCTTTGTCCATTCCTTTTAACATAAGAAGAGCTGGCTCGAATTTCGAATCAATGTTAAGACATGCCGAAAAATCGTCCTTTGCACCGACCTCGTCGTTCATTCCGAGTCTCGTAAGTCCGCGGTAGTAAACGAAGTAAACGTGTTTTTTTAGGGGTAATTTCATCGCGTCGGTGATAATGCGGAAGTTGTCGCCCAAAAGTTTTACTCGGTGTTCGAAGTCCACGGTGGGGATAAGAGAAATTCGCGCGGATATGTTCAACAGAAGCAATTCTTCGTCGTCGGGAAACGAGTCAAGTAACTTTTCGGTGCCGTGCATAGCATATTCGAATTCGCCCAGCGCCAGTGCGCGTTGGTATTTTGCCGCCTCGCGGCTGATGCCTTTGTCGTTACGCACGCTTTTCCATTCGACGAACGGCGCATACCAGTCATAAATGAACGGATGTTCTCCCGAAAGTTCTTCGCGTGTGCAGCAGATGTTGTCGGCGTATTTGCCCGCGTTTGCGGTGCTGAAAACTTCGGGAGTGTGTATGACCGATTTAAGCTCGTCGTACAGGTCGTATTCGACGGGTGCACCAAGCATAAAAACGTACGGAAAGTACACAAGCCACATTGCCTTAAGCTCGGCGGTGGCGGAGGAGAGCTTAACCGACTCGAGCGCAAGTTCGTACAGCGTAGGTTTTTCGGGAACAACCGCATTTTCGCCGATAATTTCGCCCGATTTAACCTTTTTCAGCCATAGCGGCGAACCTGCGTCGAATTTGTATCCGTACGAACCGCTTTTTGCTTCAACGCGATAAACGCCTTCTTCGTTGCTTGCCGATTCGTCAACGGTAACGAACGAGCAGCCGTATTTAATCAGTATTTTTGAAACGCGTTTCAGTTCTTCGCCGTCGAAAAGCGCGCGAAACGAGTACATTCCGAACAGCAAATTGCGCTTTTGCGCATAAGAAAGTTCTTCGGCGCGGTCTACGCAGGAGTAGACAAGCTTCGTCAAGAAATCGAGTCCTTTCATTTCTTCGCTTTGAGCTGCGTTTGTGTTTTGCGTTTGAGTGTTTTCAGCCATAATATACCTCTGTAAAGCCTATAATCGGTTTGTTTTTAATCTGAAGGCAACTTTCTTTCGTATTATATATTAAAACTCGTCTTTCGTCAAGGCGTTTTTTATCGCGTTCTAATTTTTTTGCGCTACCGCTTTTTTATAAAAATTCAAGACTTTAACCGAATAATAAAAGAGCTTTGTTTGCGTTAAAAAAAACGTTGAAGCAAACTTTGCAAGTTACGTAAAGTGAAGCTGCAAAACAGAGTTGTATAAAGAGTGTTGCAAAACCGTGCAAAATATTGTATAATGTTGACGTAGAAGGCGGTTTTCACTCCGCTTTCACAAGCATATAACGTCGCTTACGCCTATGTGCGCTACAATCGTTTACGAAAGAAAGCCGCGCGGTAGCGGAGCGGTAAAGTTTGGAAAAAGGGAGGAGACAACCATGGCAAAGATGCTTATTGTCGACGATGAAGAAAAAATACGCGTGGTATTGAAGGAATATGCTCGTTTGGACGGACACGTCTGCGACGAGGCGAAGGACGGAATGGAAGCCGTACAAATGGCAAAAAACGGTAATTACGACATAATAATTATGGACGTAATGATGCCGCGGCTTGACGGATATTATGCGGTAAAGGAAATACGCAAATTTTCATCTGTGCCCGTGATGATGTTATCGGCGCGTGTTGAGGAATACGATCGTTTGTTCGGCTTCGAAGTAGGCGTAGACGATTATGTAACGAAGCCGTTTTCGCCAAAGGAAGTAATGGCGCGCGTAAATGCGATATTGAAGCGCTCCAAACCCGAAAAGATGCGGACGATAAAATCCGACGGCTTGGAGATAGACGTTGCGGGCAGAAACGTGTATGTCGACGGCGAAAAGGTTAATATGACGCCGAAGGAATACGAACTGTTGTTTTATCTTGTCGAAAACAAAGGTATTGCCATTTCGCGCGAGCAGTTGCTGTCAAACGTATGGGGATATGACTTTTACGGTGATGATCGCACTGTGGACACGCACGTAAAAATGCTGCGCTCGTCGCTTGGAAAGTATCGCGACAAAATAGTTACGCTTCGCGGTCTCGGGTATAAGATAGAACTGTAACGGTGCATATACGGCTTTAAGGTAGCGCTAACGGCTGTGAGCATATAGCGCGAGGAGAAAAGCTTTTGGAAGAGGCAAAGAAAAAAAAGAAAAAGCAGAAACGGAAAAGCTCTTTGCTCTTCCGTTCTTGGCTGTATTTCATAATAATGACGGTCGTGATACTGTTTGTGCTGTGGATGGCAGAGCTTGTGGTTTTTCGCGCGTACTACTGCTCGATGAAGGAAATGGAGGTTCAAAAGGCGGTTAACACGATTGTCGACGTATGGAACGGAGACGAGGAGGACGAGCGATTTAACGACGTCTTAATGTCGTCCGTTTCTCGTTACGCGATGAACGTCGTCATTTACAAGGTAAAAGTGGATGGAGGACTTGCCGAAGCGACAAGTATTGACGACATACAAATCGTAATCGTACAGACGTCAATCGTAAGCGACGAAATCGACTTCGATTCGATGAGTTTCGTGTTGTCGAAGGGAAACGCAATCGAGGAAAAAGCCAAGAGAAACGACGGAGTTTTTACTCACAGCACGACGATGCGCGCGCGTGACGACGTATATAATTTTATAGTAGGCGACAAGAAGGAAATAAACGGAGAAAGCATTTACTTTCTCGGAGTATCTACGATAGTTCTTTTCGACGGAACGACTATGCTTTTGACGAATCAGCTTTTGGTCGTAACGGTATTTTGCGTATTTTTATCGCTGTTTTTGGCGGTGGCGTTGTCGCGTTCGATAACCAAGCCGATTACGCAATTCGTTCAGACGGCGCGTGCATTCGGCAAAAGCGGCGGCAACAGGTTTAGAAGTAGCGGATATTACGAGTTCGACGAGTTGGCGAAGGCGCTTAATGCCGCTAGTTCGGAGATGGAAAAGACGGAAAAGCTGCGGCGCGAATTGATTTCAAACGTCAGTCACGATTTGCGCACGCCGCTTACCATGGTTAAGGCGTATGCGGAAATGATACGTGATATTTCCGGCGACAATCCCGAACGTCGAGACGAGCATTGTCGCATAATAATCGACGAGGTTGACAGATTGACGTTGCTTGTTAACGACATGTTGGATTTATCGCGGCTTCAGTCGAAAGCGCGCAAGCCGGAGCTAATGCCCGTAGACTTGGGAATGCTTGTAAAAACGGTTATGGAGAGGTTCTCTCTTTATGAGCAACAAGGATATACGTTCATTCGCAGAGTGGAAAGCAGTTGCGTCGTAATGGCGGACGAACGCTTGATAGAGCAGGTGTTCTATAATCTTTTGGGTAACGCGATAAATTATACCGGAGACGACAAAATTGTGACGATAAACATTATTCGTCATAACGATAACGCAAGAGTGGAAATTTGCGACACCGGCAAGGGAATTTCGCCCGACGAGCGCGATAAGGTTTGGGATAGATATTATCGTTCGGTAAATCAGCGTTCGGTTCAGGGTAGCGGTATCGGACTGTCGATAGTAAAATCAATTTTCGTGGCGCATTCGGCAAAATACGGCGTCGATTCCACCGTCGGAAAGGGAACGTCGTTCTGGTTCGAATTGCCTTTGGTGCAAAATTTGCTAGAGGACAAGAAAAAGAATAAAGACTAAACGGACGCACAAAAACGGCTCGCTTTTACACTTAGTAAAGCGAGCCGTTTTGCCCATGCTATATTTATGCGTTTTATCGGTTATTCCTGAGCGGAGATTTGAGTTATTTCGCCGCTTTCGATATCGAGTTCGTTTTCCTCGCGTATACGCAGGTTGTTATCGGTGAATTTGATATTAAGTTTTCCGCCCTTGTACGTTATTGCTGCGCCCCACAACTCGTTTTCGTATACAGCCGAGCCGACGATGACGGGGTATTCGTGCGCTCTTAACGCGCGTTCGTCGTTTTTCTTCATGATATATGCTCTGTGGAAGTGTCCGCAAATCATGAATTTGACGCGCAAGCGCGCAAGGTTAGCGTTCCACTCTTCGTACAACTCGCTGTCGATGTTGAAAATGCTGTCTACGCTGTCAGCCGTTTTTGCCGGGCAGACGTGGCTGATGGCGAAGGTGAGTTTGTCGGACGGCTCGAGTGAGCGAAGAAATTCGGTTTCACGTTTTCTAAACGGCTCGAAAGCGTTTGCTCCGCCGTATTCGGCGTGATTGTCCCACTTGTCCTCGCCGCAGTCGAGAGCGATTCCGCGGAACGGACCTATTTCGAAGGTGTAGTAGGTGTTTTTGCCGACTACGGGGAAGTAATCGGGGTAACGCTCGGCAAGATGTCCGCGCGTGTCGTGATTGCCGCGTACGAAGATGACGGGAATGTTTCCGCCCGTTACGTCGCCGACGAATTTACCCACCTCAAAGAAGTTTTGTTCCGTCTCGACTTCGCCGATATCGCCGTTTACGATAAGCAAGTCAAGCTCACTGCCGAACCAGCTTGTGGTTTTAAGAGCCGTTTCGAAGTGATAATGCACGTCTGCAACGTGGTACATCTTAATATCGTCCGTTTTTTCCAGCGGGCGAAACGCAAATTCGGCAGACTGTTCTTCTTCGAATTCGGAGAAGTAACCTTTGCGGTTAAGTGTTTTTTTGTAAATGATTGTGTACGACTTTGCCTTGTCCAGCGCGACTTGAGGAACGCGGATTTTAGCATAACGTTTTTCGGACGGCAAGGCACCGCAGTTATCTTCGTAGTAAACGTCGCCCCCGACGGATAACTTGAATATACCGTTTGCGTCGGCGAAACAAAGTATTTCGTACTCGTTGCCGATTACCGAAACCATAGGATTACAGCTTAAAAAACTCATTACATTTTCCTTTCTCGGTCTGTCCGAGTCGGCGGCGCGTTGATTTTTCTTTCGCCGCATATCACCTTAATGGTAAGACTTTTTGATTCAAAAGTCAAGTTATTTGCGTCGGTTAATTTCGATAAAGCAAATATCGCTTGACAATCGCTTCAAAGGCGTGTAAAATATTGGTAACGCGATGAACGAGGCAAGTACCGTTTGTCTGTAGCCTACAGAGAGTGCGTGGCAGGTGAAAACGCACGGCAGGGACGAATAGGGAATACTCTCGGGAGCGGCTGCTCGAACGAATTCGGATTTTAGTAGGGTGTGACGGGTGCGCCCGAAACAGCGTTAGGAGTGACTCACTCTTAAAGGAGCGTTTCCGCGAGGCGCGCTCGAAGCATAGGTGGTACCGCGATACAAACGCCCTTTGCACTACATTGGTTGCGAGGGCGTTTTTGTTTTGCGCGTCTCAAAACACTAAATGTCGTTAAATTTCGCGTTGACGAACAAAAAACTCGTCGCGGCAAAAAATTCTGGAGAGGACTTATGAAAATTTATGAAGAACTTGTAGAGCGCGGACTTATCGCGCAGGTTACGGACGAAGGCGATATTCGCGCGCTGGTAAACGCCGGCAAGGCGATTTTTTATATCGGATTCGATCCGACTGCGGACTCGTTACACGTAGGACATTTTATGGCGCTGTGTCTTATGAAGCGCCTGCAAATGGCAGGGAATCGTCCTGTCGTTTTGCTCGGCGGCGGTACCGGCTACATAGGCGACCCGTCGGGAAGAAGCGATATGCGTATGATGATGTCGCCCGAGACCATTCGTCATAATTGCGAATGCTTCCGCCGCCAAATGGAGCGATTTATAGACTTCGAGGGCGAAAACGCCGCTATTGTCGTAAACAACGCCGATTGGCTGTTGTCGCTTAATTACGTGGATGTTTTGCGCGAAGTCGGTCCGCATTTTTCGGTAAACAATATGCTTAGGGCAGAATGCTATAAGCAGCGTATGGAGCGCGGACTTTCCTTCCTAGAGTTCAATTATATGATAATGCAGTCGTATGACTTTTATTATTTGTTCAAGAATTACGGTTGTAATATGCAGTTCGGCGGCGACGACCAATGGTCTAATATGTTGGGAGGCACCGAGCTTATAAGAAGAAAGCTCGGAAAAGACGCGTATGCCATGACGATTACCCTTCTTATGAACTCGGAAGGGAAAAAGATGGGCAAAACCGCAAACGGAGCCGTTTGGCTAGACGCGAACAAGACTTCGCCGTTTGACTTTTACCAGTATTGGCGTAACGTCGACGATAAGGATGTACTTAAATTTATAAGAATGCTCACCTTTATTCCGCTTGACGAGGTGGAAAAAATGGACGCTTGGGAAGGCGCTCAGCTTAATACTGCAAAGGAAATTCTCGCTTTCGAACTTACTAAACTCGTGCACGGCGACGACGAGGCAAAGAAAGCGCAGGCTGCGGCGCGCGCGTTGTTCGAGGGAGGAGCGGACGACGAAAATATGCCCACCACTGAGCTTTCTGCCGAACAGCTGACGGACGGCTCGATAACGCTTGCGGATCTTCTTTGCGCTTGTAAGCTGTGCGCAAGCAAAAGCGAAGCTCGTCGCCTTATTCAGCAAGGCGGAGTGTCGCTGAACGGCGAGGTTAACAAGGATTTTGCGTTCCCCGTTTCGGCTGACGCGCTTTCGGGCGGCGTTAAGATAAAGAAGGGCAAAAAGACTTATCACAAGGCGATTTTGAAGTAAACTCGCGGTCGTTTATTGGAAACGACAAAAAGGCTTTTGATGCTTCGAGGCAAAATACGTTAAACTTAGCGGCGTATTTTGGCAACAATATTTCAATTACAAAAAGATATAAGAACAAGCAAGCGTTTGCGCCGCGAAGAATCCGCGTTTAGTCGGCGACAAGGCTTGCTTGTTTTTTGTCGTTGAGTTTGTATACTTGCTTTTTTTTGATTAGCGGTGAAAATTTTTTGCCGCGAAATATACTTGCGATGAGAAGTATATTTTTTCGCCGCGCCGACTAAAAAGTCGGTATTTTTTTTTGTCAAAATTATTCGATGGCTTTTAACGACGCGTTCATATCGGTTTTAGTGATTTTTCTTCGAAGAAGCAGGGTGGACAAAAACGTAAACGCCATCGTTAGTAGCGGAGTGAGTACGTACGTCCACCAGCCGACGTCCGAAAGAGTGCCGAAGTCAACCAGCGAAAAGACGAATTGAATAAACCCCATTCCGCACGGAATACCGAGTAGAGCCGCAATCGCGCTCATAACGTATATTTCGCGAAAGATGTAGCCGGTTACTTCTTTTTCGCGGTACCCAAGCACCATAAGCGTCGCTATTTCTCGCGTTCGCTCGCTAACGTTGATGTTGGTAAGATTATATATTACCAGCGCGCACAGCACTGCCGAAAACACGATAAGCGCCACGGATACCAAAACCAACGAGTTCGCTCCGTCAAGCAAATACGAGCAGTCGAGTAAACCCATTCCCGAAAAAACAAGCACGGTCGAGCCTATGACCGATACGACCGTCATCAAAAAACGACTTTTGAACAAGAATACGTTGCGAAGAGTCGACTTGTATTTGAAAGACAGTCTGTTCCAAATAAGAGGCAATTTTTCAAGCAGAACCTTTTTCCCGGATTTCGGAGATTTTGCGCGAAGAAGGCTTGCTGGCGTTTCGGAGGTGATTTTTAGTCCCGTCAAAAGAGTAAGAAGCGTGGTCGCGACAAAAATAATCGCAAAGGTGATAAGGTAAAATTTAATCGCCGGCGACGCGGGAAACGGCGGCATTCGGTATTGCTCGCCGAAGGTAAAATACAATAGTCCGGTAAGCGATAATCCTAGCGGATATCCGATTACGCCGCCCAGCAAGGTTGCCGCGGCGACAAACAAAATATAGCGAGACAGTATTTTTAAGTTTCCGAAGCCGAGCGTTTTTTGGCAGGCTATTTGCGCGCGTTCTTCGTCGAATAGCCGACTCATCGTCGAGTACACTATCAAAAGCGTGACTAAAAGGAAGAATACAACGAATATTATACCGATTAACCCGACTTTTTCGGCGTAGGATACCATCGAATACATTCCGTAGTTTTGCTTTAGCGACAATACGACAACGGAATCCGCACCCAAAGCAAGTTCGATTTCCGATTTGTAACCTTCTATAGCGAGTTCGTATTCGTCGGAAAATCCGTCAAATAAAATCCGCTGTGAGTCCGGGAGCAGAATGCGTGCGTCCGAAACGGGCAAATACGCGTTTATTGGCAGATAGTAAGACTGAATTAAGTCTTTACCTTCGTATTGCATACTAGGCTCGTCGCGCTCGGCGATAAGGGCAGGATTGTACACTATTCCGCATACGTTATAGACTTTTTCGTCGCTAGTAGTTATGTCAAAAATCGCAATTTCATCGCCTACGGAAACGGAATCGTAGCACACGGTGCCGCGCTCGGCGAGTATTTCGTTCTCGCCCTTAGGTAACTCGCCGTCAAGTAATTCCAGTTTGTTTATAGAGTGTCCGTAAATGTCCAGATACGTTACGCGATACGCGGCGTTTTCGCCCTGTTCGACTTCGTAACATAAACTCCACTCGACGTTTTCTTCGCCGAATTTATTTATAAAAAACGTTTTTTCGTCCGAAGAAAAACCTAGCGGAGAGGAACTTTTGACGTTTAAGTCGTAAATGTTGTATTTGTTGTAGTGCTCGGTGGCGCCGATACGGATTTTGCTTTCCGTTTCGCCTATTCCCGACATAAAGGCAACGCTAACGAGTACTATGGCGACTATTGTTAATATTCGTGTTAGGTGCTTCTTGAACAGCCGAAGCGCGGCTAGGTTACTCGCTTTCATCACCATTCGATCTCCTCGATAGGGGTGGGGGCGGACGATGTCGAAATTTTTTCGATACCGCCGTTTTTTATATAAATAACTTTATCTGCCATATCTTTAAGAGCTTGATTGTGCGTTACTATTATCGTAGGTTTTCCGCTAGACTTACATACGTCGTGCAATAGCCGAAGAATCGTCTTGCCGGTTGAATAATCAAGCGCGCCCGTCGGCTCGTCGCAAAGAAGAAGCTTCGGATTTTTGGCAATGGCTCGAGCGATGCTGACGCGTTGCTGTTCGCCGCCCGATAACTGCGAAGGAAAATTGAAAAGGCGATTTCCTAGTTTTACGCTCTCCAGCGTTTTTTTAGGGTCAAGCGCGGCGGGACAAATTTCGGTCGCTAGTTCCACGTTTTCAAGCGCGGTTAGGTTGGGCATTAGATTATAAAATTGAAAAACGAATCCGACTTCCGTGCGGCGATACTCCGTAAGCGCTTTTTTGCCGAAGTCGGACACGCGTTTGCCGTCAAGCGTAATGTTGCCCGCTGTTACCGAATCCATTCCGCCCAACAAATTCAAAAGCGTGGTTTTACCCGCGCCGCTTGGACCCAGAACCACTACGAATTCGCCTTTTTCGACGCCGAACGATACGCCGCTTAGCGCCTTAACCGCGCCCGCAGTCGTCCTAAATTCTTTAGTTACGTTTTCTAACGTCAAAAAACTCATTTTTTG
>CAYTKK010000015.1:0-19020 GCA_964438355.1 uncultured Lachnospiraceae bacterium
AACGGTCTTGCCGACAAGCACTTTTACCGTGGTAACCAGTGCCAACACAGACGCTACGATATATATCGCGGTACCGATTTTGAGCAAAAGCACCGAAGCGTCCAACACCGAACCCGACATAATGAGCGCAACAAGTAAAACAATCGCGCCTGCAATCATCAACAAATCGCAAATCTGCTTTAAGCCGAAATTCGCAAAATATCTCTTAAAAACATTCTTTTCCTTAGGTCTTGACATAACTACTCCTATTTCTTTGCCTTCCTCGAAGGTCATCGGTACGTAAACCGATACATCTCGATTATTTTACTACATTTAAGTAAAAGTGTCAACGGTTTGAGGTAAAAACATACCGTTCTCACTCATTTTTCAATTTATTTGCCACTTCTTCCAACGTAAGTTTGCCCTCTTTTGCCGCAAGCGCGTTATATACTCGCGAAAAATGCGACGGCACAGGCGCAACGAACGTCATTCGTTCGCCACTGACAGGGTGATTAAACGAAAGGCGAAAAGCGTGCAAAAGTTGACCGTCTAAATCGAATTTCTGTTTTTTATATCCGTACTGCTTATCTCCGACTACGGGGTGGCCTATACTCTTTGCGTGTACGCGTATCTGATGCGTACGCCCGGTAAGAATCTTGAACAACACGAGCGTATATCCGTTTAGCCGCTCGAGCACTCTATAATCCGTTATCGCCGTTCTGCCGTCGCTTGTGACCGCCATAAGCTTGCGGTCGGACGGATTTCTGCCGATTCGATTTTCGATTCGACCGCTATCCGAACTTAAATTTCCTTCCAGCAGCGCCAGATATTCTTTCGAAACCGAGCGCTCCTCTATTTGCTTCGAAAGCGACAAGTGAGCGACGTCGTTCTTCGCTATCATCATTATTCCGCTAGTGTCCTTGTCGAGACGATGAACTATCCCGGGGCGTATCTTGCCGTTTATTCCCGACAAACTATCCAAACGAAACATAAGAGCATTTACAAGCGTATCCGAATAATTAGTACCCGCCGGATGCACGGTAAGTCCTTGCGGCTTATCTATTACGGCTATATCAGCGTCCTCGTAAATTATCCCGAACGGAATGTCTTTTGCTTCGACGGTTTGGCGTACGTCGGGAACTATAAGCACGATTTCGTCGCCTGTACCGACCGAAACTCCGCTTTTTGCGGCTTTTTTCCCGTTAACGGTAGCGGCTCCGTCCTCGATTAGCTTACAAATATACGAGCGCGTTAAGCCGCTGTTTTGCGCCAGCAAAACGTCAAGCCTTCCTTTTTCGACAGCTTTAATTCTAATCTCTTCCATCTTTACCGTCTAAACATGTACCGCCGCTCGATTTTTCGTCGTTCGTTACAATATCCGAGTCGCCGCAATCGGAGTCGCTTTGCTTTTTTTCGTCGCTTACCGAGTCGATTTTGCCGTCATCTGCTTCGGAGCCGATTTCGTCACATTTCTTATCCTCTGAATCGGGGTTTTTCCAAATAAAGACGTAATAAATTATAAACAAAATGACGCCTATCGTGAGCGCGGCGTCGGCTATGTTAAAAATAGCAAACGTGGTCGAGCCGAATATCTTTAATCCGAAATACTCGATTTGAACAAAATCGCGCACGTAACCGAGGAAGAGTCTGTCGTATAAATTGCCGATTGCTCCGCCTATAATAAGAGCGTAAGCGATTCGAGAAAGTTTGCTCTTGGTGCGATTGCGATACATAAATATCGAGAAAAATACTACTGCGACAAGAGAAAGTATGACTAGCGCCACGCGAACGCCATCTGCAGAAAATATCTTATCCAGTCCGAACGCCGATCCGAACGCGGCGTTCGTGTTGTGAAAGTATGTAAAGTGCAAAAACCACGGTATTATCGTAACGCTATCGCCTACGTTCATCGTTACGTCCACTATTTTTTTGCTGATAAGATCTACCGCGACAACCGCAAGCAGAATGACCAATTCCAATACCGCAACTTTAACGTAAGACCTTATTGCGTTCCAAATGCGTAAAAGTTTATCCTTCATTGCCTACCTCTTCCGTCGCTTACGCCGACTCCCTCTGGCGAAAGCAAGAAAATATTGCCCGAAATGCGATGGATATTTCCGTTTAGAGCATAAATCGCCCCGCTTACAAAATCCAAAATGCGTTGCGCGTCGTCACTTTGTACGCCTTCGAGCGTTATTATCGCAGACTCGCGAGTACGAAGAAAATCTATCAACACCTCTACGTCGCCCACGTTTTTAGGCGAATACACCATAAACTGTCCGCCACCGAGTTTCTGAGCGCTTTCAATTCTGCCTTGCGGAGCAGTCTCCACCGACGGCGAACTATATGTCGGAGCACTCGCGACTTCCGACTCACGCGTATGATAAGGAATAAATCCGTCCGTAATAGACGACGTACGCGAAGAAAAATCACAATCTCCGTCCCGACGATAATCGGCACTCGCGTATCTTCCGCGATCTTCTTCCGTTACTCGATACGAATCACGAAGCGTGGAGGAATAATCGCCGCTACGCTCGTCGTGAGTATCCTCGTAATATTCGTAATCCGACCCGCCGCGCTCGTCACGCAAATCTTCGCCGCTACCCCTGCGGCTGAAATAATCACCGAACTTTCCCATAATCAAACTCCTCTGCCGTAATTTCTTTCTCCGAATATCGCAGTTCCCGGACGAATTAAATTCGCCCCGAATGCAATTGCCCTTTCATAATCCTTACTCATTCCGGCACTTAAAATATCTGCCCCGAAACGCTCTTTCGCGATCAAAAACAACTCGTAAAGCCGCTTGTAGTCATCGTCAGGCGCGTCTTTGGGCAACACAGACATAACTCCGCGAAGGTTCAAATGCTCCTTTTGCGCAACGAAACTCATCAGGTTCTCCGCTTCGCAAGGACTTACTCCGCTTTTGCTTTCCTCGCCTCCGACGTTAATCTCGACCAAAACGTCCATCTTTATCCCGCGTTTCGCGCATTGACGCTCTATTTCGTCCGCAAGAGCTTGCCTGTCCACCGAATGAATGAGCACGACCTTATCAACGATATATTTTACCTTGTTCGTCTGAAGCGCACCGATAAAATGCCATTTTATCCCGCTGACTTTATCGTATTTTTCAAGCAATTCCTGAACTCTGTTCTCACCCGCTTCTTCGATTCCGCAAGCCGGTAACTGCGATATTATTTCAATCGGTACCGTTTTTGTCGCGGGAACTATTCTAACCGAATCCGTTCTGCCCACAGCCGAAGCAGCCGCTTGCGCCTTCATACGAATATCGTCGATTCTTTCATTTAATTCCGCCATTTTTGTCCACGTTCCCTCCGATAACGTACTCCGCAATAGCGCCGGCTACGTTAAAACCGAGTTTTTCCGGCAACGTAAAATACGCATTGGAATTAGCCTCCAAAAAAGTACCGCTTTCGTCGAGAAAATCTACCGAGCCGTACTCTAGATTTAACTCGCGCGCTATGTCCTCAGCCTTTTTTATCAGTTCGTCTCTCGGCGCAAAAACTTCGCCTTGTCCGCCAAGATGAACGTTCGCCTTAAACGACGTCGTGTTCTTTCTCTTTATTGCGGCAACAACCTTTCCTCCGACCACGTAAGTCCTGTAATCAACGCCCGTCTCCTTATTCCCCAAAAACTGCTGGTAAAGACGCGGGACAAACAAGTTTTCCTTTTCGATTGCCACAAGCTCATCGTAATCGGACGCTAAATACACTTGCCGTCCCTGACTTCCGACGCGCGCCTTGACAATCATCGGATATCCGAGGTCATCCCCAAGCGAGCGCAAAAAGTCGTAATCGAGTTCCGTATTTACGTCATAACGAAGCGGCGAAAAAACGGTAAGCGGCATATTTACTTTTCCCATAAGGCGAACATACGTCCTACCTTTATCGTCGCAATCTTCTATCGCTTGCGCGCGGTTTATCAGCCGTACGCCGCTTTTTTCGAGAGCCGCGGCAAGAAGAACGTCCTTATCGAAAAATAAAGCGAAGTCATACAATTGCGGCAACGTCACGTTTCCGTTACGATCAAGGCTCAGAGTACAACTCGAAACCTTGTCGATACGCACCCCACGACAAGAGAATTCTTCAATCAACCTATTACACACGTAATCGAATCCGCTGTCCGAATAATATCTGTTAACGACGAGCATTCCCTTCAACGCAGAATTTCACCTCTACTTTTCAATTCTATTATTATACACCAATCGCCGCGGTTAAGCAACTAAAAACGATAAATTTATGTTTTTTAAGCAGCTTTTACACACGTCTACATAAATTTTACCAAACTTATAAAGTCAAATAAGACGATTTATACGTTTTATCAATTGCGCCAAACCGATTAACCGACAAAACGTTACGAAAACAATCGAGTTTTCTTTCATTAATCCGTATAATCTCGGCAACTACGACGACTTCCCGAAAGAAAAAACCGACCCTTCGCATGCATCTTCGAAAGATCGGTTTTATTCAATTATATATCCGTTAGTTTTTTAAGGTCATAACTGTTTTGTGACCAGAAACGCGGCAATTACATTTTTTCGCGTTTTTTATACGTCGTATGAAGAATCTCGTGCGCCTTATGCGAATTGGGTTTAATAAAGTACTCGTCGTAGAGTGCCTTGATAACGGGGTTCTCGTGGCTCTTGCGCAACTTCGATTTCTTATCTGCCTTATAGATAGCTCCCGCGCGCAAAGCCTTTACGTCAGTACCGGCGTTAATAACCTCAGACGGAACGATAGGTTGTCCGCCGCCGTTTACGCATCCGCCCGGACACGTCATAATCTCGATGAATTGATATTTGCTCTTGCCCGCTTTTATCTCTTCGAGGAGTTTCTTTGCGTTCGCCAGCGTATGAGCTACGGCAACCTTGACCTTAGTCCCCTTCATATCGACGGTAGCGGTCTTAATACCCTTCGTTCCGCGTACAGCCTTGAAGTCGAGCTTTTCGCATTCGCTGCCGGTAACGACCTCATAAACCGTACGAACCGCCGCCTCCATAACGCCGCCGGTCGCACCGAACAAGAGTCCTGCAGTCGACGACATTCCTAGCGGAGCGTCGAACTCTTCGTCGGGAAGCGACTTAAAGTCAATACCATAATTACGGATAAGACGAGCAAGCTCGCGAGTGGTAAGAACGCAGTCGACGTCGGGATATCCGCTTGCATTCTGGTCGTCGCGAAGAATCTCCGTTTTCTTTGCCACACAGGGCATAACGGAAACGACGTAAATGTCCTTGGGGTCGAGGTTAAACTTCTCGGCGTAATACGTCTTGATAACGGCGCCGAACATCTGTTGCGGAGACTTACACGACGACACGTGCGGAAGAAGTTCCGGATAATTAAACTCGATATATCTTACCCAGCCGGGTGAGCAACTCGTAATCATAGGAAGCGCCGCGGTGGTATCGTTAAGTCTGCCGAGGAGCTCGTACCCCTCTTCCATAATCGTTAGGTCTGCGGTCATATCGACGTCAAACACTTTATCGAATCCCAAACGACGAAGCGAAGCAACCATTTTGCCCTCTACGTTCGTTCCGATATCATAACCGAATTCCTCGCCAAGCGCCACACGGACGGAAGGCGCGGTTCCGACGATAACGGTCTTTGTCGGATCGTTGATGGCGGCAATCGCCTTTGCGGTATCGTCACGCTCGGTCAAAGCGCCTACCGGGCAGACGTTTATACACTGTCCGCACGCTACGCAGTCAACCTCCGCAAGCGGACGGTCGAACGCGCAACCTATAACGGTGGCAAAGCCTCTGTTGTTTGCGCCGATAACGCCTACCGACTGATATTTATTACAAGCGGCTACGCAACGACGGCAAAGAATACACTTGGAATTGTCTCGAATAAGATACGGATTGTCTAGTTCGAGCGTTACGGGAGTCTTGGCTCCTTCGTACTTACCTTCCTCGCAACCATATTCGAGGGCAAGCTTTTGAAGTTCGCAGTTGGTGCTTCTTACGCAAGAAGTACATTTTTTCTCGTGATTGGAGAGAATAAGTTCGAGCGTCATCTTACGCGACTGCAAAACCTTGGGAGTATTCGTAAAAACTTCCATTCCCTCGGCAACCACTGCCGAACAGCTGGCAACAAGGCTTCTCGCGCCCTTTACTTCAACGACGCAAACACGGCAACTGCCCTCGTTTGTTAAGTCCTTATAATAGCAAAGCGTAGGAATATTGAATCCCGCCTGACGAGCGGCGTCCAATATTCTGGTGCCCTCGGGAACGGTAACGGGAATATTATTTATTTTCAAAGTAACTTCTTTCATTTCGGTTCACCTCTATTTCTTTATTGCTTTCTTACGGCAAGCCGCGATGCAGGCTCCGCACTTGATACACTTATCGGGATCAATAACATGCTTCTGTCTGATCTCGCCGCTGATTGCTCCTACCGGGCAACCGCGCTTGCAAAGTCCGCAACCTACGCACAAATCAGGCACAATCTCGTAGGACACAAGCGCCTTACATACGCCTGCGGGACACTTCTTGTCGCGAACGTGCGCCTCGTACTCGTCGCGGAAATAACGCAACGTAGAAAGCACGGGGTTGGGCGCGGTTTGTCCCAAGCCGCACAACGAGTTCTCTTTGATGTAATAGCACAGCTTCTCCATCTCGTCGAGGTCTTTCATAGTAGCCTTACCCTCGGTTACTTTCTCGAGCATCTCGTACAGACGTTTGTTTCCGATACGACACGGCGTACACTTGCCGCAGGACTCGTCGACGGTAAATTCGAGGAAGAATTTGGCAATATCGACCATACAGTTGTCCTCGTCCATTACGATAAGTCCGCCCGATCCCATCATAGAACCGATTGCAATAAGGTTATCATAGTCAATTGGGGTATCTATAAGCGAAGCGGGAATGCAACCGCCGCTGGGTCCGCCCGTCTGAGCCGCTTTGAACTTCTTTCCGTGAGGAACGCCGCCGCCGATTTCCTCGATAATAGTGCGAAGAGTCGTACCCATCGGAATTTCGACAAGTCCGGTATTGTTAATCTTTCCGCCAAGAGCGAATACCTTCGTTCCTTTACTCTTCTCGGTACCCATCTTGGCAAACTCTTCGGCGCCGTGCAAAATAATATACGTAATATTCGCGTACGTCTCGACGTTGTTGATAAGCGTAGGCTTTGCGAACAATCCCTTAACTGCCGGGAAAGGCGGACGCTGACGCGGTTCGCCGCGTTTACCCTCGATAGAATTAAGAAGCGCGGTTTCCTCACCGCAAACGAACGCGCCTGCGCCGAGACGAATTTCGAGGTGGAACTTATGTCCCAAGCCCATTGCGTTATCGCCCAAGATTCCGTATTCCATAGCCTGATTTATAGCAATCTGCAAACGACGCACGGCGATAGGATACTCTGCGCGGACGTAAACGTAACCTTGCTCCGCTCCGATTGCATAGCCGGCAATCATCATCGCCTCGATAATCGTATGCGGATCGCCCTCCAAAACGGAACGGTCCATAAACGCACCCGGGTCGCCCTCGTCGGCGTTACAAGCAACGTACTTGACGTCGGACACCGAATTTGCCGCGAATTGCCACTTCATACCTGTAGGGAATCCGCCGCCGCCGCGACCGCGAAGTCCGCTCGCCTTAATCGTATCGATTACCTGTTGCGGAGTCATCTCGGTAACGACCTTTTGGTAAGCCAAATAGCCGTCATACGCAAGATATTCGTCGATATTCTCGGGGTTTATAACGCCGCAGTTGCGAAGCACGAGTCTGTGCTGGCTTTTATAAAAGGCGGTATCGTTAATCGGCTTTACCTCACCGGATTCGTTTCTCTCGTCGCCGAGCAAACGCTCGACTATTCTTCCCTTAAGGATATGCTCGACTACAATCTCCTCAACGTCGGCTACCTTAACGTGCTGATAGAATGCTCCGTCGGGGTATACTACGACGATAGGTCCTTTTGCGCAAAGTCCGAAGCAACCGGTCATAATCAGTTTTACTTCGTTCGAAAGATTGTTTTCCTTAAGCAATTCTTCGAATCTGCTATAAATCTCCTTGCTCTTTCCGGAGGTACATCCCGTACCTCCGCAAACGAGTATATGTGCTCTCTCCAGCATTTAGTTCTCCTTCACAGCGTTGCTGTACGTATATTCGGTAATGGGGTTTCCGTTGACGATATGCGACGCGATTATTTGACGAGCGCGCTCGGCGTCAACGTGAATGTACGTTACTTTTTCCTTACCGGGGGCAAAAACCTCTACAATCGGTTCGTACTTGCAAATTCCGATACAACCGGTCTGCGATACTATCGCGTTGGTAATGTGTCTGCTCTCGATTTCCTCTTGCAGTGCGGCAAGCGTTGCTCTGGCTCCGGCGGCAATACCGCAAGTTGCCATACCTACCACGATGCGGTAGTCGTTCTCGCCGGCTACTCCGCGATTGTTAATCTTACTTTTCATCGCCTCGCGAATTGCCTGCAACTCCTCCAAAGTTTTCATATATCTATTCCTCCATTGATATTTTCAATATTTTCGGCTATCATATCTTCGATATAACCAAGAACCTCCGGCGTCGAAAGCGGGATTCCGTCCATTATTTCACGAACCTGAGCGGAATCGAAAACGTATTCTCTTCCATCGACGCGGTACGTCAAAACGTAATCCGTTTGTTCGTCGCCGCCTATAAGCGTCGTCATCGTGCCCGCAACGTCGCCTAGCGGAACGCGATCTATCGAATCGAGTACGAACGTCGCCGTCGTCGTCGTTCCTACACCGAGTTCGCTCTCCAACGAAAACTCGCCGCCCGTCGTTTCCGCCGCCTGCTTAAACAGTGGTATCCCGAGTCCGACCTTTCGAGTCTTTCTCGTCGTCGCAAAAGGATCGGTAACGCTTTTTTTTAGTTCGTCACTCATTCCGCAACCGTTATCCGACACGGAAACGGTAAGTAAGTTCCGCTCGTGACTTACGTCCACTAAAATCTTGACGCAAGCGGCGCGAGCGCGCACCGAATTTTTGGCTATGTCAAGAATATGTAGCGCAAGCTCAGTCATTGTATTTTGCGAGAATCCGGTCTACGTCGTCAACGGTAAGGTTGCCATAAACCTCGTCGTTAACGGTAAGTACGGGGGCAAGTCCGCAACAACCGATGCAACGCGTTGCGTCAAGCGTGAACTTTCCGTCCTTCGTCGTTTCTCCCGCCTGTATGCCGAGTTTTTCCTTAAACTTTTCGAGGACCTCGCCGCTACCCTTTACGTAGCAAGCAGTGCCGAGGCAGATACCGATGGTGTATTGTCCCTTCGGCTTAAGGTTAAACTGCGCGTAAAACGTAGCAATTCCGTAAACCTCTTCAAGCGGCACTCCGAACGCTTGTCCAATGGCGGACTGCACCTCGATGGGCAGATATCCGTAAATCTCCTGCGCCTCCTGCATCGCCCTCATTACAGGTCCGGGAACACCTTGCAGTCTTTCGAGCATCGCACGAAACTGCGCGTCTTGCGCCGGGGTACCGATAATTTGTTTGCTCATATGTCTCTCCTTCTTTTAAGTATTTTTTATCTTCGCGCGAGTTGCCTTATCGCTTCGGCGGCGGTAAGATTATTCAACTCGAGAAAATTCTCTTCTTTTTCGCACAGCGCGTCCAAATAGTGCGCGTCCGAACTTCTTATAACGATATACCCTCGCTCTTCCCAAGCTCGCACGAACTCGTCGCTCGCGCGAGGACTTACCTCCACGCAGGTAAATCCCATCATATCGTCTATATCGCCCAAAATTTCCAGTATTCCGTGCGCAGGCTTGTCTATGTGAGCCGGATACGCGACTCCGCCGAACTCACGCGCCAATTCCGCCGCGTCATAAACGCCGATTCCGGTGGAAACTATCAATAGGTTCTGCTCCGAACCGATAATCTCGTCGCGCTCGTTCATCACAAACTGATTACCGTAAATGTCGACTCGATTCGCTATTTTAAGCATACTCTCGCGCACACGCTGAGAGCACGCTTTTGCAGAACTTAAATCGGGAAAAAGCATTATAACGTGTACTTCCTCGCTCGTTTCCAGCTCCATTCCCGGAATCACGGTTATTCCCGCCGATTCCGCGACGCGCATGGCGGCTTCGCAATTATCAACCGAATTGTGGTCGGTAATCGCTATTACGTCCAATCCGCATACAGCTGCCATATTGACGATATTGTTGGGCGTCATATCGTCGTCGCCGCAGGGTGAAAGCACGGTATGGATATGAAAATCGTAACAAGCTCTCATTTCGCAAGCCTTGCACAAGCGCCGAACACGTCTAGCTTCGTACAAAGAAGCGGAATCCCTTCGTCGCGGCACTTTTCCGTCAATCGCTCGTCAGGCACGACGCCCTCGCACAAAGCAACGGCACCTATCTCGGCAAGAGTCGCAACGCCCGCAACGTTGACGTTGTTCATTACCGTAAGCCACACACACCCTGCCGGAGCTTTTCCCATTACTCTGCTTAAAAAGTCTCCCGCGTAAACGCCGCCTACGAGTTTGTCGCCGCCTACGATTACCCTTGCTTCAAGTTTTTCGGACAACTCGTCAATCGTCATCGTAGTCCTCCTCTTTAACGTAACGGCAACTTACCTTCAAGCCTCTTACGACATCCTCGGCAAACGCATGGCAACTAGGCGCGCCGCACGCTCCGCAGTTTAGCATAGGCAACTTACCGACCAATTTTTTTAGCCGCATGGTTTTGCGCATAGCCTCTCTAAAATCGCTGTCGAGCTTAAACACGTTATTGCTTTCGTACTCCTCCCTGCGTGTATACGCGAAGAAATCGTCCACGACAACGTCGCTCTCCGCCGTGACGTTTCTAAGGTGTCGTAATCTTGTGCGCGCAAGGAACGGACTTTCGATATTCATCGTGCCACCCACGCACCCTAACGTACAAGCGTAAAGCTCTACAAAATCTATGCCGCTTAGCCTGCCGTGTTCTATGTCCGCAAGAACGGACATAACGTTTTCGACGCCGTCCGCAGACAAATAATTGTCCGTCTTTATTCCCAAAGCCTCGCCGCTGGACGCGCCCCAACTTACGCCGAGCTTTCCCGCAATGGAAAGCGGTTCCACTTCCTCCGTCTTAAGCTTTCCGAGTTCGTTCAAAACAGGAAAATATAATTCCTTCGACGAAAGCACGCCGTCGATTTTTGCGTTAACGCTGTTTTTCAGGCCGGTAACGTTAGCCGCACATTGAGTTATCACGAAAACTCCTATATCTTCGTGAGGAAGTCCCGTCTCCATTTCCGCCTTTGTTCGCGCCATATTCGCCGCTACCTCTTCCGGCTGTTGCATCGGCGACAGATTTTCGATAAGGTGCTGAAACCGCATCAAAATTAAATTGACAACGGCAGGACAAGCCGAACTTATAACCGGTTTATTTACTTTCGCGCCCGCTATGTACTCCGCAGTCGCAGCCGATACATACTCGGCACCCGCCGCCGCCTCGACAACGTCGTCGAAGCCTAAACGCTTGATTGCGGTCAACACGTAATTCGTATCGGTAAGATTATTAAATTGTCCGTATAGCGACGGACTGGGCACAGCCACCTTGTATTTGAAATTTTTGATAACGTCGAAGGAATCGAACACTTCTTTTTTGGCGTGCGTGGGACAAGCTCTTACGCATTCGCCGCAACCTATACAACGCTCGTACATTATCCCGGCTTTACCATCGCGCACACGAATAGCCTCGGTCGGACAACGCTTCATACAGTTGACGCAACCGTTGCATTTTTCGGTATCCAAATATACAGGTTTTCGTATATCCTTCATAATTCCCCTTGCCGTGTAACCGTGCCGCTACAAATTAAATTCCAAAGTAATCTTGGTTCCCTTTCCGACCTCGCTTTCGATGTCCATTCGATCCGAATACCGCTTCATATTCGGCAGTCCCATTCCCGCGCCGAAGCCGAGTTCGCGAATCTCGTCCGTAGCCGTCGAAAAACCCTCCTGCATAGCCTGCTCGATATCCGCAATTCCCTTACCGGTATCCGAAAGCGTAATAACGATTTTGCTTTCGTATATGCTCACGTCGGCGTCGCCGCCGTTTGCATGAATCACCATATTTATTTCGCCCTCATACATGGCGATTGCTACCTTACGAATGACCGCAGAATCTATTCCTATGCTGTTAAGCGTCCTCTTTACGTCCTCGGACGCTCGTCCGCAGGAAACGAAATCCTCGCCGTCGACATCGTAGTGCAGACGTAAAATTCCGTCCTCACTCATTCCCGCTACCCTCGCATAATCCCGCATTGTACAGTTTGCCGCACGCCGGATACAGTCTTTCTTCGGTAGCGATTAAAATTATTCCTTTTTCTGCGGCAAACTCGATAACCTTCTCGTCGGGACGCTTCCCTCTTACGAACGCCACGCAACGAATATCCATCATTTCCGCCGTTCTTATAACCTGAGGATTTACAAGTCCCGTCAAAAGCAACCCCTGGTCGTTCACATATGCCAAAACGTCGCTCATCATATCCGAAGCGAATGCCGAACGAATGTCCATTTCAGCCGCGCGTTCCTTGCAACAAAGCACCTCGCCGCCGAGTATATCGGCAATTTTATCTACAGTCATCATTGTTCTCCTTAATAGAGATTAGCGCTTCTCGCGCCGCTTTATTTGCCACTCGTTTTATTGTATCATAACGGAAATTTATTTTCAAGTATTTAAGTAAAATTTGTTGTTCTTTTTTGAGTTTTTCGCAATATATTTTACGAATAATGCATTCTATATTGATATATCGCCGATATTTGGCAAAAATTTCCTTAAATCTTTCCCTTTTCGTATGCCATTTTGCAAAGCGCGTATCTTAATTGTCCGTTTAATAGTCCGTCCTCGTTACGCTCGCACTCGGAAAGCGCGTTTGCCCACTCGGACAATTCGGAACTTAGTACCGGCAATTCGGCAGAAATTTCAAGGCTTCGTTTTTCCGTTTTTTCCCTCCACCCGCTTACGGCGTACGTCAATGCCGCCTCCGATAATTGTGCAGTTTCGAACGAATACAAAAGCTCGCTTAATTCGATAATCGCCGATGTTATTAACTCCGTCGTTTGTCTTTCTGCAAGCGCCGCGGTGCTTAAGGGTAACTTTTTCGCCGATATTTTCTTCTCGTACACGAACGCGCCATCCATTCTTCCGCAAACGCTCTCGGCGTCGGCTAGGCGATTGTATACCGAAGCGGCAATATTGTACTTCCCGTCGTTGATAATATACCCCGCTCCTCCCCGCGTGCGAATGGCGGTTGCTTTTATCTGAGCGTCCTCGCCGTCAGACGGAACGGAAACAATTACGAAATACCACGTCTCCGCCGAAAAATCAACCGTATCTTTTTGCTCGATAAAAAACGAATACATACAAAAAACTACGCTCGCGATAAAAATCGAAATCGCAATAAACACAAAAAAACCGAAAACTTTTCTTGACGATTTGCCGTTTTTTCGATGCCGTCTGGAAATAAATTGCGGATTTTCGCCGTAAAACTCTTGCATATTTTCTCCCGATAAGGTAATATGAATTGTCGGGAAGCGTGACGCCGCGCTTAAAAACGCACGTTCAATCGCCGCCTTTTACATAACAATATAATCCACAATAGGAGAAAATATGCGCTATCATATCCAAACAACACCCATTTGGGACGCTTTTAACGAAAAATGCAAGTGTCCGCTGTGTCGTCTGTACGCCGCCGCCGAGGATCGCTTCTTAAAGTTGTATTCCGACGAAGCCGTAATGGAACCGGATTATCGCGTAGCGGTAAACAAACGCGGATTTTGTTCCGACCACATCAAAAAGCTTTACAACGGTCAAAACAAACTGGGAATCAGCTTGCAAGTAAATACGCGAATCCAACATATCGTGGAGTCGTTGTCGGTAGTAAATAGCGCTCGCGCGGCAAAAAAACAAGCCGAACTACTGGATAAAACAGCCGATACTTGCGTAATTTGCGACGCTCTTGACGAAATTATAGAACGATACGCCTACACGATTGCGCAAATGTACGATAACGAGGCTGATTTTCCGAAATTATTCTCCGAATCCAATGGCTTTTGTTTGCCGCACTACTCGCTACTGTTGCGCTACGTCTCCTATGCAGGCAAAAGCGCGGACAGATACGCTCGCGCGCTATCGTCGTTACAACTCGACTTAATGAGGAAAACCAATTATGCTTTGGATAGATTCGCCGAAAAATTCGATTACAGAAGCACAAACAAACAGCCTTCCAAAATAGACGACGCGCTAGAGGACGCCGTCAATATGCTGAAAGGCAAAATCGTCGAATAAGTCTGCAATTCTCGCGACGCATAGTCCGCCGAGTCTTCCCACTCATAGTCCGTCGATTTGCAACTCACAACCTGCCGATAAGCAGTTTTTTCGAAAACCGTTACTTTATACTCGTCGGCTGATTTTTTCAAAACAAAACTTCAATTGTTATAAAAAAGCAGTGCCGCGTTAAGTCGCACGGAACTGCTTTTCGTTTACTCTTTTTGTTTTAGTTTGTTTTTTGCAAACGACTTTTTTACAAACGATTATTTCTAAATCGAAAACTTTTTCTATTACCGCCGAACGTCGACTCTAAAGCCTCGGCTCCGCACATAAAGACGCGCTATTTAGCGTTAAGCTTTAACGCCATACAAACGTAAAGTCTTTTCCTAACTTATTTCAGTTCAATGACCTTACCGCCGTTAAGACGAGATTCCTCCGCCGCGTAACCGATTTTGTGGCTGATAAGCGCCGCCGAAATGGGCGTCTTGGGTTCGGAGCCGTTTTCGTAAGAATCAATAACTCCCCTTACGAGACGAGCATCGCCGCCGCCGTGTCCGTACGTGCCGTCGGAAAGGAACGCTATGTCTACGACCTCTTCCGTCTTACCGAATACTGTACAATAAAGTTTGTTTTCTTTCATATCTCCGCGAATGTCGCCGCGGTCGCAGTGAACGTGAATCTCGCGATAACTCGGATCCGAGAACGCCGTCATCGTAAGGCACGCGGTGATTCCTCCGTCGAATTGCATATTTACTATCTGATGATCGACTGCCGTGTTGTCGCAAGCGAATACGCAACGTCCGTACGTATTATTTTCGTCGGACAGGCAATCTATCTTCGCCTCAACGTCGTCGGGCGCACCGAAATAGGTGTTCGTCTTGGGCAACCAACTACTATGTTTGCTGTTAACGTAAAATTCTATTGCGTCATACTTGCAAACTCCGCGATACTTGCACTTGTAGCAGTGCGTTGCCGCTCCGCTAGGCGCGTTTTTAGCCGTGTAGAAGTCAAGTCCGCCGAACGACGACACTGCCTTACAGTCCTCGCCTATAAGCCACGCAAGCATATCGAGGTCGTGACAGCACTTTGCTATTATCATCGGCGTCGACTTCTCCACAACGCCCCAATTTCCGCGAACGAAAGAATGCGCCTGATGCCAATACGCGACATTCTCGGTTAGGTTTATCGTAGATACCTTGCCGTATTTTCCGCTATCGAGTCTGCGCTTAATCTCCTCAAAAAACGGCGCGTAACGAAGAACGTGGCAAATAAATACTTTTCTGCCGTTAGCTTTCGCTTTGTTGTAAATATCGACGCACTTTTCGTAACTTTCCGCTATCGGCTTTTCCAAAAGGAGGTCATAACCGATGTCGAGCGCGCGCATTGCATGTCCGTAATGGTCGCGGTCTTGCGTGGATACGACAAGCAAATCCGCCATCTTACCTTTTACAAAAAACTCCTCGTCCGAAAGATACAATTGATTATCCGAAAGCGATAAGAACTTCTTTGCTTCTTCCAGTCTAAACGAAAGCTTATCGCATACGGCGACAATCTCGACGCCGTTGTTCGTAAAGTTTTTCGCGTACGTACTACCGCGTTGTCCATAACCAATAATCGCTACCTTCATTTTTCTCTCCTTTGATTGACAAATAATTTTGTTATGTATATAATAGCACTATAAGTTGTCGTTTTCAACGCTTATTTTGCAGAAGTTTTTGCAAAAATTGTCATTAGCGACGTTTGTTTTCGGGTTAGGTAAGGAGAAAAAAGATATGCAGCCGCAATACGAAGCGGAACGCGACGTTAAACACAACATCAATTGCGTCTATCGCTCGCTAGATAACGTTCATCCGCATTTTCATCAAAGCATCGAAATTACCTGTATGCTGAACGGAGAATTAAACTTCAAAATAGGCTCGCGCGAATATCCGCTGTCTAGCGGACAAATAACGTTTACTCCGGCTTATTTTCCGCATTCGTCATCGCACAGCGAACGAAAAAACCGCGCAATAGTGCTTATCGTCCCCAAAAAATACTGCGAAGCGTTTTATTCCTTTTACGGAAACGCGGACTTCTTCTATCTTGACAATGTACAAAAAAACGAAGAAATAATATACCATATTCAGGGCCTTGCGGACAAAATCGAAACAATGGACGATTTTACGAAGCAAGCGTACGTCAATATGATATTCGCCCTTATAACCTCTAACTACTCGCCCGCGGCGCACACCGACAAGCATGACGATTTCGCCGTGGAAGTAATTCGCTATTTGGAGGAAAACTGCACTCGCTCGTTAACGCTCGAAACCATAAGCGCGCACTTCGGTTACAGCAAATACTACTTCTCGCGCCTATTTAACAAGACTTTTTCTTGCACGCTTCCCTCATATCTGAACGCGCTTCGCGTAAGATGTCTGGAGTCATCGTCGCAAACAACTGAAGTCGACAAATCAAAATCAGACCGCATATACGAGGCAGGATTTAACACGCTTAGTTCGTACTACAGAGCAAAGAAAAAATAAATCGCACATATCATAAAATATTCGTTTTGTCAATACCTTTTGCAAAAATTTTCTCGTTAAAATTTTTATAAAGTTCTTGCATACTCACCCGCCTATCGGGTATAATATGCTTAAGCTGATTCCTGCGGTGTGCGTCGCTTCTCCGAATTGTACCCACATCAACAAAAAGGGATAGTCGGTATATGTAAATATGTCATGCCATAATCTCGACTTTTTTTCGACATCAGGTGGACGACAAAAAATACA
This sequence comes from uncultured Lachnospiraceae bacterium, assembly GCA_964438355.1. Lineage (GTDB taxonomy): Bacteria > Bacillota > Clostridia > Christensenellales > Pumilibacteraceae > UBA10677. Next base: position 17,007 of record CAYTKK010000015.1, read on the forward strand.
ATCCGCTAACCCACCTCGCAATCAAGCGGGTTTATCGAGGAGACGAATGACGGCTCAGGCGGGAGCTTGACAAAAAATCCGTCCTATTCCCTTTTTCTTGGGGATAGGACGGTCGTTTTTTTTATTACAATTATTTAGTTCGAATCTTTTGTCGCTTTTTTTCTCTTTTTTCTAAATTATGCGGCGCTACTCTCGCATATCCGCTCGCGCTTTTTTGCCGACGACTTACGTAAATCGCACATCTAAAACGCAAAAGTCAAGCGCACGGTCGAGTAATCATTTCGCCGAATTTTTTCACGCGGAGCGATTTTACGTAAAATTAAATTCGCTTGTAAAAAGCACAGCACACTCTAAATTTAGGCAAAAGTCTCCTCTATCCACTTTTCGATAAGTTCGAAACGGCGCGCGTTTTGGCTAGCGTCGAGACACGAGGTAAGGTACATCTTGATAAGCGGTTCCGTACCCGACGGACGAATGATAACCTGAGACCCGTCCTCCATCGCAAACGAAAGCACGTTGGAGCGCGGAAGGTCAAGTTCGGTCTGCGTAAGATAATCGACGGTCTTTATTACCCTTACTCCGCCGATTTGTTCGGGCAAATTCTCTCTGAGCGCACCCAAAAGCTGCTGCATCTTTACGCTTCCGTCGGCACCGGCAAACTCTTTGGACAGTAATTTATGCTCGTACAAGCCGTGCTCGGCATAAACCGCGTTCATAACGTCTACGAGAGTTTTTCCCTCGCGCTTATACGTCGCCGCCATTTCGGCGATAAGCATAGACGCCTCTACGCCGTCCTTATCGCGCACATACGAGCCAGACAGATATCCGTAGCTTTCTTCAAAGCCGAGAATGTACCTACTTTCCTCACCTTTCGCTTCGAGCTTAGCTATCACGTCGCCGATATACTTAAATCCGGTCAAAACGTCTTTAATCTCGGCGTTATACGGAGCCGCTACCTTGCGAACAAGCTCGGTAGTTACGATTGTCTTTACAACAACCGGGCGCTCGGCAAGACTGCCGCTTGCCTTTTTCTTCTTAAGCAAATAATCGGTAAGCAAAACGCCGACTTCGTTGCCGCTCATAAGCTTATATTCGCCGTTGTGTTTTACCGCAATTCCGACTCTGTCGCAGTCCGGATCCGTTGCGATTAAAATATCCGAATCGTTTTCTTTCGCTCTTTTCAGTCCGAGCGCGAGCGCTTCCTTCTTCTCGGGATTAGGATACGGACAAGTCGTAAAGTTACCGTCGGGGTGACACTGCTCGTCGACAAAACACAATTCTTCCACGCCTATTCTGCGAAGAATTTCGGGAACTAGCACGTATCCTGCTCCGTTAAGAGCGGAATACGTTACGCGCAGTCCTTCCGCAGTTGCGTTTGCGTGCGAATAAACGTCGCTTAGGTATTTAGCGACGAGTTCGTCGGAAACATATTCGACAAGTCCCTTTTCGACGTATGATTCGATTTTTTCGGTCTTTACGGTGAAGGCGTCTATTGCATTTATGTAACCAATCATCTCGGTTGCTCTTGCATCCGTCAATTGGCAACCGTCCGCGCCGTACACCTTGTATCCGTTATATCTGGCGGGATTGTGCGAAGCGGTTATCATAACTCCTATATCGGCGTTTGTCTCGCGCGTCATATACGAAAGAAAGGGCGTAGGCATTAGCGAACGCGAAACGACGGTCTTAATTCCGTTTGCCGCAAAAACTTCCGCTACAGTATCCTTAAAAAAATCCGAACAATTTCTGCTGTCGCACGAAACCGCGGCGCGCGTATAACCGTAATGCTTCATACAATCGGCAATACCCTGCGTTACTTTTCTTATCGTGTAAACGTTTAGACAATTGCTTCCCGCGCCGAGTTCTCCGCGCAGTCCGCCGGTACCGAATCCGAGGTCTTTATAAAACGCGTTTATTCTCGTCTTCTCGTCCGTCTTCATCAATTCGAGTTGCGCCTTCACGGTATCGTCAGTCGCGCGCTGGTGTATGTCGAGGAGATGCGGCTTGGCGTTGG
>CAYTKK010000016.1:0-16551 GCA_964438355.1 uncultured Lachnospiraceae bacterium
CGTTGCGATTGTTAGAGCGCTTGCGATGCAACCCGAAGTTATGCTGTTCGACGAGCCAACCAGCGCGCTCGACCCCGAAATGGTAGGAGAGGTGCTTAACGTCATGACCGAACTTGCTCGCGAAAATATGACGATGATAGTTGTTACTCACGAAATGGGTTTTGCTCGCGAAGTCGCGTCTCGCGTTATCTTTATGGACGAGGGCGTTATTGCCGAAGAGGCTCCGCCCGAGCAGTTCTTCTCGAATCCGTCGTCGCCGAGACTAAAGGACTTTTTGGCAAAGGTTTTGTAGACGGCGCAGTCAGTTGCGGTCGGTAATTAAAACCGTAAAAACGAAACAAAAAAAGAAGGGTAAATTTCCGTTTTCGGGAAGTTGCCCTTCTTTGTTATATGGAAACCGCAGGAGTATTATCACGACTTTATTGCATATGTAGATGCATTTGCGGCGATGCGTTTGTCGCCTTTTCTGCGGTAGCGTTAGTGCTTTTTAGCGCAGAAAAAGACTTCCGGACGCTTTTTATTCATCGCGCCGTCGGATGATTTTAATCGAGAGTAGCGATAGCTTTTTGCCAGACTTGTTGGTACGTTTAATAAACGTGCGGTACGCGTTATAGTTTGTTGACGAGTAAAGGCGCGCTTTCTAAAAGCACACGACGGTAGCAAACGGGCCGAGTTTACTTACGGTGTGCGCGCTTATATTTTCGATTACCATATCCGGGCGGTTAAGTCGGCGGCGCATGGCAAACGCGAGTTCAGTATCGGAGCCGCAAGAAATATACGCTTTTTTGTCGCCTATCAGAGTTGCTATTCTTCTTGACGTCGTTTCGGGACTTTTGGCGCGAAATTCGACGTCGAATTTCCCGTTGCCTGTATACGAGCGCGCTTCTAAAAAGGTGGTTTTTCCGTGCGCAACAGGTACGATGAACAGGGTGGTAAGCGTTTTCGAAAAATCGCTTAGTTCCACGAAAATTTCTTCCGCGGTTTTCCCGCTTGCTTTAAGGTCTTCGGCGCGGCAAACCAGCGGAGTTATTCCGCTTCCGAACGAATAAGAATTAAGTACGTAGACGTTGCTTCTTACGTATCGAAGCATAGAGCGCGTAGCGGCTTTTTGAGCCTCGCGGTAATTGTCGTCGTCGCAGATATGCACGATTGCTTTATGTTTTTCGAGTTGTTCGTCGAAAAAAGAATCGAAGTTACTGCCGCCAAGGCAAAAAACGCCGTGGCTTCGATAGAGCGCGTCGAACGCCGAGGCGGTTGCAGGCGACGGAAATTTACTCCCGTCCGAGCACGAATAAACATATTGAAAAACGGGTACGCCGTCCTCATAAAGTTGAGGCAGAGAATAGTCTATTGCCGACGTTGTCGTTATTACGTAATCCATTTTCGAGCCTCCTTTTTCGGTACGCTGTTTTTGCAAGGCAATGCTCGCGTTTTCGTCATTATACACCATTCGTGCGCTAAAATCAATGCTTTTCGTGTTCTTTGAGCAATTATAAACAGTATAAAGGCTTCAGGTGGCGGAGCGGCAAAACAATTATGTGCTATAAAGCAAATAAGAAAGTACAAAGGATCGCTTGAAAATGATTGACGAACTATTGCTTCGTATTCTTGACCGAACGGAGGCGAATATAGTATAATTTTACGTATGGAAGGTTGCAAATTGTGTCCGCGCGAATGCGGAGCGGACAGGACAATTCAAAAAGGATACTGCGGTGCGCGCGATAAGATTCGCGTCGCCAAGTTTATGCTACACAAATTCGAAGAGCCTACGATAAGCGGCACGTGCGGTAGCGGCGCGATATTTTTCGGCGGCTGTTCGCTCGGGTGCGTATACTGCCAAAACCGCGACATAAGCGGAGGATTAGGCGGTAGAGAGGTGTCGCCTGACGAGGTTTACGACGGAGCGAAGGAACTTCTTTGTAAAGGCGCGCATAATATAAATTTTGTAACGGCGGGGCATTTTTTGCCGCAGCTGCTTCCGGTTATGCGCAGGCTAAAGGAGGAGGGTGTTACGCTTGTATACAATAGCGGCGGATACGAAAAGGCGGAAGCGATAGCCGCGCTTAGCGGGATTGTCGACGTGTATTTGCCCGATTTCAAATACGCTTCCGAGGAACTTGCTTTGCGTTATTCGGCGGCACCCGATTATTCACAGGTAGCAACGGCGGCGATTAAAGAGATGCTTCGCCAGCAACCGCGAGTAGAGGTCGAGGACGGAATTATGCGGCGCGGCGTTTTGGTGCGTCACTTGGTTCTGCCGGGGGCAAGACAAAACGGCGTACGCGTTATGGAGAAGATGGCTTCCGAGTTTGCGGGTGCGCACGTCAGCGTCATGCGTCAGTACACGCCGCCCCAAAATCCGCTAGATTATCCCGAACTAAACAGAAAAATAACTTCATTCGAATACGATTGCGTCAAAAAACGCGCGCTCGAACTGGGACTGGACGGATTTTTTCAGGAAAAGGGGTGCGAAAGCTCGTCGTTTACGCCGGACTTTAATATTTTTTCTTAAAAAACGTTCGATTTTGGCGAAAAAAGTCTTGAAAAGATAGAAAAACTTTGTTATAATTAAGTTGATTAAAAAATGAGTTTTCTTTGCCGACGGAATGAGGCAGAGAAAGGGAGGCATAAAATGACCGCGGAAGAGAAAAAACGCATTAAAGAAGAAAAGAAGCGTATTAAAGAGGGCAAGAAATTGCTCAAAAAGAAGGAAAAGGAAGCTAAAAAAGCAGAAAAAGCGCGTTTGAAGGCGGAAAAAAAGGCTATGCGCGAAGCGAAAAAGAAGGGCATTCCCTATACGCCGCAACCTACAACCGTTGTTCTTGACGACAAACCCGCGCCGCTTCCCGAAATTGCACCCGCTGAGGATAAGACGGTCGTCGACGTAAAAGAAGAAACGACGGTCGTTACCGAATCCGAAAAAACCGAAATTACCGTAACGAGCGAAGCTGCTGTTGGCGAAAAAGCCGAGTCGTCCGAAAGCGCAGAGGAAGAGTCTGCGATGACTTTGCCCGACGAGTTGGACGAAGACGCAGGCGAATATGTCGAGGCGATCGAGGTCGAAAAGAAGAAACGTGCGCCGAGAAAAGCGGCGGCAAAAAAATCCGACGACGGCGCTTCTTCGGACAAAAAAGCGGCTGCGAAGCCGACCGAAAAAAAGACAAAGGCCGTGTCGAAGAAGGAAAAATCCGACGAAAAATCCGCGGAGGCGGAAACGGCAACCGCTACGACCGTCGAAACGGCGGAACCTCTTATAGACGCGGAAATGAAACCCGAAAAGCAACGTGCGAAGAATTATCACGTGTCCTTACGTAAAGAGGACGGTAAATGGCAGGTAAAACTCGGTCGCGGCGAAAAGGCGCTTAAATTGTTCGACACTCAGGCAGAGGCTATCGCCTACGCGAAGGAGCGCGCGAAAAATCAGGAAGGCAGCATTACCATTCATAAGGTTGACGGTAAGATAAGAAAGCAAAAATATTGATAATCGGAAACTTGTTCGAAAAAAGCGAAGCAAGACCCTTAAATTTGTCTTGATGCGCTTCGAAAACGGGAAAAACAGAAACAAAACAAAGGCTCGTACTAATATTTTAGTGCGAGCCTTAAAAAATAATAAAAAAATTAGTCCGTTAAATTTGCTTAAAGGTATTGACAATTTCGAGGGGGGGGGGTATAAAATATATAGTGTAATAATTTTGGCTTTCTCGGTAACTTGCTTCTATAAAGAATGACTTAAAAGGCGGATAAGCTTTTCGCGGGTGTATCGCTTACGGTAGACAAAAGAGTTTTTTGCCGCTTAGTTAGGCTGTTAGGGGCGTGGAGAACACGAGTTTGAATACCGAAAAAACGAAATTTGAAAAAGAAGAAACAATAAGGAGAAAAAGATGAGACGGTTTTTTGTTATTTTGCTTGCCGCGCTTATGACGGCGCTCTCGCTTACCGCTTGCGGCGCCGATCCCTGGGTGACGGACGACGTAACCGACAAGACGCCGGCGCAGGTTGCGTATTACGACGGCGTAGAGACCGATGCTTACGACAGCGAGTTGTTTTATCGAAACGACAATTTGTTTTCGCCGGCGGCTGACCCTGCCGTCATTTGGGTGCCCGAAGATCGTCACGCCGATCAAGAGGGAATGGAGGACGTAGGCGGATGGTTTTATATGTACTTTACTTCCGCTAAAAGCCGTGTGGCGCGCTCGAAGGACCTTAATAACTGGGAGTACGTGTGCGAAACTCTGCACGTAGATCAAGACCCGGAATGGGCGGCGATTACTTCGGCAAGTTATCCGTACGGCAGTAACTGGGCGCCCGAGGTGTTCTATTACGAGGATATGGCGGATACAACGGCGGACGACGCTATGTCGGGTAAGTACTATATGTATTTAAGCTCGCAATGTCGTACCGGTTCGAAGTACCTTACGGGTGAAGATAAAAATCTTTCGGGTAGCGATTCGTTCTTTATCGGCGTAGCCGTTTCCGACAGTCCCTTGGGACCGTTCACTCTTTGGCACGGAACAAACGCCGACGGCGTCGAGATTGCCGCCGACCAGCCGACTTTCGATTTCAGAAATCAATCGGAGTCCGTTTTGGGCAGTCTTGAAACCGGCGTAATCGACGCTTCGCCGTATCGCGACCCGGATACCGGCAAACTGTATTTGTTCTTTGCCGGAACGAATGACAGAACTACCGGAACTCTCGCTAATTGCATGTATGCTTGCGAGCTTAAAGACCCTGTAACCGCGGACTATTCCACGCTTGTAAGAGTTTCTACGCCTACGCTGGTAACGCCGAACGAAGGGACGGAAAACGATTTTGAGTCTCGCGTAAACAAGTGCAACGAGGGGCCGCAGGTAACAAAACACAACGGTAAATATTATTTGACGTATTCGGATAATTACTATACCAGCAGGACGTATGCGGTGTGCGTAGCCGTTTCCGATAACCCGCTTGGACCTTACGTAAAGCCGCAAGCTAAGTACGGTAATCCTGTTCTTTCCATCGAGGTCGAGCAAGACCACGCGGGCGGACCGGGACACCATTCTATGGTAGAGGTCGGCGACGAATTATTTGCCGTTTATCACGTTCATCGCTCGAGAGCGGACGGCATCGGTAATCCGAGAGCGGTTGCGGTGGACAGGCTCGAATGGGTGTACGACGAAGAACTCGGTTACGATATGCTTTACGCCAACGGACCTACCTGGTCGCTTCAGCCGCTTGCCGAAGATATTTCCGGTTACGGCAACGTTGCAAAGGGCGTTACGGCTTCAGTCACGAACGGCTCGGGAGTGAAGAACCTTACGGACGGAGTTTTCTCGACGAAGAGCACTCATTCGAAAAAGGAATTTACATTCGACGGCAGTACCGAGATAACGCTTACTTTCGATTCGCCCGTTACGGTAAAGGCGATTATGATATACAATTCTTACGACTACGATTTGGCTTTCTCGCATATCGACGAAATAGAGGTTGGACTTGCTGAGTATCCGTTGTTCTCGAGTTATGCGGGCGAATACACCGGCAAGGTTAACTTCCGCAACGTTCGCTTTAATTCCAACTACTACAACGCGGAAAAGAAGATTATGCGTCCGGGCGGCTCTTCGCTTGTCGAGTTCGACGAGCTGAACGTGAATTACGTCAAGATAAAGGTCAGCAAGAAGCTTAACAAGGCTTCGCAAAACAATAAAATCGCGATTTCGGATATCGTGGTTTTAGGTAAGTAAGGGGGATGGCGAACATGAAAAAACGATTTTCTCTTATTTGTTCGTTGCTTGTTCTCGTTATCGGTTGCGCTATGATTTTCGTCGGTTGCGGCGTAGAGGAGATAGGACAAAATCACGACGAGTTCAAGTTTAATTACAAAGGAGTCGAAGCTCAGCTCAACGACGGAATAGATGTGGACGGCAAGCTTACCGAGTCCGTTTATTCCGACGCCGAATGGTTCGAGTCGGACCGTTGCGGCGTTAAGATGAGAGTAACCACCGTTTACGGTAAGAACGGATTATACGTGGCTGCCGACGCGGACGTTGAGGGCGTCTATTATGTCAGCGACGCTCAAATGAACAAGAACTCGTATCTCGAGGTGAAGATTACCACCAACCTTGACGGCAGTAATTTCGATTCCGAGGACGATTATGCTTGCTTGCAGACGTCGGCAAAGTACGCCGTGTCCACGTCGCCGCGCAGGTTCTACGCGAGGGCGTTTGTTAAGGGCGGTGCGCTTAATACGAACGATTCTACGGGAATGAGCGCTGAATTCTATATTCCGTGGTCGGAGCTGGGCGTAAACGAAGCCCCTGAGCAGGTCGGGATATATCCCTTCTACATACGCACTTACACCGATAAAAGCGCCGTCGTATCGCCCGAAACGATTAGGTATTCGTTTGTCGGAGCGCCGTCGTTGTTTTGGAAATTCGATAAAAATGGCTATGCGTTCAATGACGCGGAGGATGCTGCTATCGGCGACAGCGCTACCGGAGTATCCAAGACGTCTGGTTGGGATTTGAGTCGGGAAAGCGAAGGCATAGTTTCTACGAATAACAGCAGTAATCAGTGGATATTCATTACCGAGGCGCAAGAGTCCGATTATTATTCGATCGAGGCTACCGTGTCGGCTACGGGCGGCATAAACGACAGCGATCCGCAAGTCGGAATTTTGGTCGGAAACAACGAGCTTGACGAAATAATAGCGGTCAACTTTAAGTGCGCTCCGTCGTATATTTCTTCGAAAAGACTTTTAGTTAAGGAACTTAATTATTCGTCCGGTTATTTCAAGTCGGATTACAGATGGAAGACTACTGAACTGTACGACAGCGGAAATAATTCGAAATACGATATTTCCAATGGTGTAAAACTTAAGGCGTACAAGATAGGGAAAAGAATGCTTGTGTTCGCGGACGGAACGCTAGTTGCGGATAAAGAACTCGACGAGTTTAAGTATAAGGCGGTTCCCGGTTTGTATTCGGTTTCTGCGGCGGCGACTTGGAAGAATGTTAATTACGTTGCGTTTGGTGATTATAGCGCGGCTCTTAGCGCGGCGGCAGCCGAGTCAGGCACTAATTTGGTAAATGCAAGCGCGGTAAATAACGGCGGCAACGTAACCGCGGATAAAGTAGCGGTTGCAAAGGGAGAGGGCGTCAAGTTTACGATTACGTCGAACATCGGCAACGAGGTCGACAAGATAACTCTTAACGGCGCAGACGTTACTTCCGAGGTGGCAAGCAGTATAGCAGACGGCGTATATACCTATACCGCGACGCAAAATGCAGGCGTTATCGACTTTAAGGTTTCGTTTAAGGCGACAAGCGAGCAGAGATATATTATGACGGGTAAATTGTTGCCCGACGCGTCTTTCGACAGATTCGAATCGGCACCCGAAATAATAATCCTTAACAAGAACAACGCGCTCGTAAGATATGAAACGTCGGCTTCGGCCACAAGCGGTTCGTTTATGATGGCGTTGCCGCAAGGCGAGTACACTTTTGTAATAAATGCAAAATCGCACGTCGAAAAGCGAATAAACGTAACCGTCTCTAGCGACGACACTATTCCTGACACTCAGCTCGAAAGTAGCCGCGGAATGGAGGTTAATGCCACAGTTAGGGTAAACGGCACCGACGTTAAGGGCAATCAGATGTATAGTTACGGCAATAAATCCGTTTATAACACTACGGCAAGCACGCTGGGATATACTTTCTTGTTAGGTAGCGTAAACACTTCGTGCATGATTAGCGCAAAGATAAATCTTATTGCAAATCCCACCGACAACGACCCCAGCGCGGGCTTTGTGTTCAGCGCAAACAGCGACGTCGGAAACAAGGGATTCTATGTAGTATTTATCCGCGACGGATATCGTTACGGTTTGCCTTACGTCAGCAGAACGACAGTAGAGGGTAAGGCGGCGCGAAATATAAAGCAAACCAAGGACGGCGACAGCGTAAAGATGACCGTCGTAAGAAACGGCGCGACATTCAATATTTACTTCGACGACGTGCTGAAGGGAACAATAGACATTAGCGATAAATACAGCGGACTCGATTTTTCGGGCAATCTTGCGGCAGGCTTCTTCTCCGGCGGCTGTACGGCGCTGTTCAGCGATTATACGTTTACGACGGACAGTTCGACCATTAACGCTTACGTTAACGCGCACAAATAATAAGCAAAATTAAGTCTCCTGATTTTGCTTGGCGCAGGTTTGCGTTAGATAGAAGCGTGAGTTCGTATGATTCGCTTTGCGCTTGCGACGCACGGATTAGCCGCGTGCATAAGGTGACGAACTTATACGTCTATAAGGACAAAAAAGAACCGAATTTTAATCTAAAATTCGGTTCTTTTGCTTTACTGATTCTCCGGAGCCGCGCTCCGAAATAAAACGCCGACAGTGTCGACGGATAATCTTACGAGATTCGGTTTTAACGAGGTTTAGTTTTAGGCGCGACAAGTTTTAAGCCTAAGCTTGATTGCAAGACGAATTACGAATTTATCCGAGATGTACGAAAAAAGGGCTTGTATAATTATTGTGTGCAAATTCTTTGTGTGTACGAATTATTCGAGCGAACTAATTATATCAAGAGCGCGAGAAGAGGAATTGTTATCACGCACAGTAGAGTCGTTATTAGGACGCAATTTGCGGCGAGTTCAGTTTCTTTTTCGTGAATTTCGGCAAGATTGAGTATAATGGACGCGCATGGAGTTGCGGACAGAATAAGGATGCAAGCCTTAAAGGACTGCGCTAGCGGCAAGAAATACACCGCAAGAAACGCAAACAGCGGGAAAATCAGTAATTTCCCGAGCGTTATCGCGTATATCGACGGACGGCAAAACAGTGCCGAAAATTTGACCGAACCTAATCGTATCCCCAAAATTATCATACACAAAGGCGTTGACATTCTGCCCAGCAACTCGGCGTTACTCGTTATTGTTTCGGGAAGATATTGTCCCGCCGAAAGAATAAACAGCGGAAATCCTATCGCGAAGCCGAGCATCGAGGGGTTAAGAATCGCCGAGCGCAAGGAAATATACTTTTTTTCACCTGTCAGGCAAAAAACGCCGACGGTGAATACCAGTATGTTCATCGAAATCACGTACATCGCCGAGTAGCACGCGACTATCGGTTCGTTCGGGAAAAGCGATTTTACGACCGGTAATCCGAAAAAACCGACGTTTCCGAGCACGCTTCCGATGGTGATGATTCGATATTTCGCGTCGGCGTACTTTTTGTAAAAAAACAGAAACAGTATCAGCATAAACGCGGCTTGAAGAACAAACGACGTTACGAAAAATAACAGCATTGACGTCAGATTTTCCGCGGAGTACGGAAGCGAGATAAACGAAGATATCACCAAAAACGGAGAGCAAATATATACCAGTACTGCCGAAAGCGTGGGCAAATGCGCTTGGGACTCCTTTTTGCACTTTTGCAAAATAAAGCCAAGCGAAGCGAAGAAAAGAGATACCAAGACATTAGACAGTGCGATTTGGAAAGACATTTGTGCTCCTTTGTTACGTTTATAAAAAGTGACGGTTAAGTTTTGCGACCGGGTGATTATTTAGCGTGGTAGCGCGTTTATACCAGCGGCATAAGGACGGCACCTGCTATGGCGCAGAATATCGTTAGCGACAGTACGTCGACGATTGTCGTGATAAGAGGAGACGCGACTACCGCGGGGTCGAGGTGGCATTTTTTCGCAAGAAGGGGCAGAAGCGCTCCGACGAGCTTGGAAAATACGACGGTCAATAGCATAGACAGGCATATTACGATGTCGAGTATAAGACCGTTTTCGACGGAGATTAGTCCGTCTACGAACCACATTTTTATAAAACATACGACGGCGATAACGACACCTAAAATTATGGATACGCGCGCTTCTTTCCATAGCACCTTGAATGTGTCCGAAAAGCTTACTTCGCCTAGCGCCAAGCCGCGAATTACCATCGCTGACGCCTGCGAACCCGCGTTACCGCCGGTTCCCATCAGCATAGGCGTACAAGACGTAAGAATTATTCCGAAAACGGGCATTGATAAGACGTTCTCGTTTATTGTAAGTATAAGTCCCGAAAACGTAGCGGACACCATAAGAATCAACAGCCACGGCAAACGGTTCAAAGCGAGCCTCCAAACGCTTGTTTTAAGGTAAGGCTTGTCGGAAGGCACGACTGCGCTCATTTTCGAGATATCCTCGGTACTCTCTTCCTGAAGAATGACCATTGCGTCGTCGACGGTAACGATACCGACTAGGCGTTGCTCGCCGTCCACGACGGGGAGAGCAAGAAATCCGTATTTTGCAATCGTGTTGGAAACGACCTCTTTATCGGTGAGGGTGTCCACATATATGACGTTGTCCTCCATAATATCGCCTATTTTGGCGTCCGGCGACGCAAGAAGGAGTTCTTTTGCGGTGACTATTCCCACAAGCTTCTTTTTGTCGTCCGTAACGTATAGGGTATATATGGTTTCTTTGTCCACGCCCGTTTTGCGAATGCGCTCGAACGCGTCGGCTACCGTCATTTCCGTGGTTACGGACACGAACTCGATTGTCATTATCGAGCCGGCGCTGTCGCGCGGATATTTAAGAAGTTCGTTGATGTAGGCGCGCTCTTCTTTGCCGGTTTGACGCAGTATGCGCTTTACGACGTTTGCAGGCATTTCTTCGATGATGTCCACCGTGTCGTCGATAAAAAGCTCGTCCATGACGGCTTTAAGTTCTATATCGGACATAAGCGTTATCAGCGCTTGCTGGCGCTCGGAGTCCATTTCGACGAAAGTTTCCGCGGCGAGTTCTTTCGGCAGTAGTCTAAAAATGATTCCGACCTCGCTTTTGGGGACCTCGTTTAGAATTTCGGCGATATCTATAGGATTAAACTCGCAAAGAAGAGGCTTAAGAACCGCAAAACTGTGCTCTTCGATAAGTTGAAGGATTTCGTCTTCTTCGGCGATTCTTTTTGCGGCTTCGGTAGGCATATCCTCGATGATATCGACGGTATCGTCGACGGAGACTTCTTCCATTACGTCTTTTAGGTCGCTGTCTTTCATCAACGATATAAGTCGTTCTTGTTCTGTGGCGGGAAGGCGCACCAAAGCCTCGGCCAGAGCCTCGCTGTCTAGGCTACGACCGATTTGACGCAGATCTTCGTCCGAAAGGGCGTGAAAGAATGAGTTGAGGCTGTCGTCCGACAACTCTTTAAGCTCGTCGGCGAGGTTATCGAATTCTCTTGCCGCGAGCAAGTTTTTTAGTTTTTCCATTGTATTGGCTTACAACGCGTAGTCGTAAGCGGCCAAACCGCCGCGAAAAGAAGCGTTACGCCTTGAATTCGGTCAAAGCGCCGCACTTGCTTGGCGGCTCGCTACTGCCACTTATGTCCATTGGTTGCTTTGACCTCCCTTTTGATGTTTTTCCTATATAGTATATTATTTTTTGACCGTATAAGTCAAATATTTTTTGCGTATTTTTAAGCGTTGATTTTATTGCAAAAACGGAAAAAAGGTGCTATAATTTTCTTTTACGGCAAGTTCGAAACAATAAGAGCGCGTTTGTGCATTTGACGAGCGGATAGCGAGGAGGCAACTGGATATGTTTTTCGATTTGGACGCGATTTACGGCGAGGCTCAGGGCGACGCGTTTTCGCTTGGTAAGCGCAAGTTTTACGACAATAAAGTAAAGAATGTTTCCACGGCGGAAAACGACGGTAAATTCTCGGTAGTAGGCTCTGTGTGCGGCGAGCGCGATTATTCGGTTAAAATTACGTTTGACGAACAAGGCGGTTTGTATGACTATTCGTGCGATTGCGACGAGTTTTCGCTAGAGGGCGGACCGTGCAAGCACATTGTTGCGGTTGCGCTTTCGTTTGAAGAAAAGAACCCCGATTTTTCGCCCGAAGAAAGGAAAAAGCGCAAGTCCGACCCTGCGGCGTTGTCGCTAATAAGGGATTACGGTTCGCGTCGCGGACGCAAGAGTATTACCGCGCCCTCTACGTCCGCCGTCGAACTGGTGCCGCATTTGACGCTTCGCGAGGACGAGACGTCGCTTCGTTTTACGATAGGGCGAAAGAAGCAATATATTTTGAAGGATATTTCGGATTTTGTGTCCGCCTGCGCATCAAATAGTTACCGAAGGTACGGTGTGGATTTGGAATTATATCATACGCCCGATTCGTTTACTGAGGGAAGCTCTCGTTTGATAACTTTCATTTCGCGCGCGTATTGCGAAAAAGCGGCGCTTGGCGGCGGATACTTTCGTTACAAGGACGAACTGCGCTTGCTTGAGAGCGACGTCGACGAGTTTTTTTCGTTGTGCGAGGGGACGTTGATTCATCTAAGCAAGACCGACCTCGTGTTGATTGCGCCTTTTTCGGAGCCTTTCCCGATTAAACTCGAAGTGAGGAAAGAAGAGGACGGATTCTCTGTCGGTTTGGATTGTGCCGATTACACGTTTATCAGCGGAAAAGATTATAAGTATGTGCTTACGGGAAGCCGTATTTTTAGGCTCGGACTTTCCGAGGCTGAAACGATAAAGCCGTTTTTCGACGCGATTGCCGTTCGCGGCAGACTGCACGTCGCCGCTGCCGATATGAGCGCGTTTTACAACTCGGTTTTATCGCGTTTGTCGAGTGTGCTGGATATAAGTGCGGACGGAATAGATTTATCCGTTTACGAAGCGGCTCCGTTGTCGGTAAGCGCTTTTATTTCGGCAAGCGAGGGCGAGCTTAAATTAGAACCGATCGCAAAATACGACGAAACGGTTGTGGACTTATTTTCCGACTTTACGCGCGGCTCTATTGTGCGCGATTGGGACGCGGAAAACGCGTTGCGTGGCGTTCTTGCTAAATATTTCCCGTCGTATCCCGAGCTGACGCTTAGCGCGGAAGCCGATGTGTTCGCTTTTTTGACGGACGGCGTGCGCGAATTGTTGTCACACGCGGAAGTTTTTATGGACGAGAGTATGCGCAAAATGCGTGTGCGTACCTCTCCGCGTATTCACGTCGGAGTTCGGCTTAGCGGCGGATTGCTTGCTCTCGATTTATCGGCAGAAGGCTATACCGAGCAGGAGCTTGAGACCATTCTTGCGGCGTATCGAGAAAAAAAGGCTTACGTGCGCCTTGGCGAGGGATTCGTTAATCTTTCGGACGATTCGGTGCGCGCTATCAGTGAGATAATCGAAGTCGGTTCGTACGAAAACGGCACGGTAACGATGCCGCGCTATTACGCTCCGTTTGTCAACGACGAGCTGCAAAACGGATTTTTCGCGCTTTCGCGTGACAGCGCGTTTAAGACTTTGCTTGCCGCTTTTGACGGAGCAAGGCAAGCGGACGTAAGCATCCCCGAATCGCTGGCGGGCGTGATGCGAAACTATCAAAAAACCGGTTTCCGATATCTTAAGGCGCTTAAAGATAACGGTTTCGGTGCCGTTCTTGCGGACGATATGGGACTGGGAAAGTCTTTGCAGATTATTGCGCTTATATTGAAGGAAAGAGCGCGTGCAATCATAATTTGTCCTACGACGCTTATGCTAAACTGGGTGGACGAGTTTAAGAAGTTCGCACCGTCTCTTAAAGTTGCGGCTGTCATGTCGGGGCAGGAAGAACGTTATGCTCAAATAGCGGCGTCGGCGGATACCGACGTTTTGATAACCTCGTATGACCTTATCAGAAGAGACTGGGAGCGTTATAGCGATATCGAATTTGATTATGCGGTGGCGGACGAGGCTCAGTTTATCAAAAATCCCGAGACGAAAAACGCGGTTGCGGTAAAGCGCATACGCGCAAAGCACCGTTTCGCGCTTACCGGTACGCCTATAGAAAATAACTTGGGTGAGCTGTGGTCGATATTCGACTTCGTTATGCCCGGATATTTGCGTTCGTACGGCGAATTTAGGGATTCGTACGAAACGGAAGTCGTTCGAGGAAGCAGCGGCGCTACCGAGCGGCTTAAAAAGCTCGTTCGTCCGTTTATATTGCGTAGATTGAAGTCGGACGTTTTGAAGGAATTACCGCAAAAATCGGAAAGCGTAATTACCGTGCCTATGACCGACGAACAAAAACGCCTTTACGACGCTAACGTGGCGCTTGTTCGTGACAGCGTTCGTTCGCGTAATGACGTCAGTCGCGTGGTGATGTTGTCTATGATTACGAAGCTTCGTCAAATATGCTGTGATCCGTCGCTTGTTTATCCCGAATATCAGGGAAACAGCGCCAAGACGGACAGCGCCGTCGAACTTATCGAGACGGCTGCGGAAGCGGGTCATAAAATACTGTTGTTTTCGCAGTTTACGTCGATGCTCGATATCATTCGCAAAAAGCTTATAGAGCGTGGAATTTCGCACTATTTACTTCGCGGAGATACGCCCAAGGCGGAAAGACTTAAACTCGTAAAGAAGTTTAACGAAAACGACGTTAAGGTGTTTCTTATATCGCTTAAGGCGGGCGGCACGGGAATCAACCTTACCGGAGCCGACGTGGTTATACACTACGACCCGTGGTGGAACGAGTCCGTAATGAATCAGGCGACCGATCGCGCGTACCGAATGGGGCAAACGAAGTCTGTTCAAGTGTACAAACTGGTTATGGACGGCAGTATCGAATCGCGGATAATCGAGCTTGCCGAAAAAAAGACGGAGTTATCTACGCGCGTCGTAGGCAGGAACAATTCTCTTAAGGAAATTATCGAGCTTTTGTCATAACTAAAAGACTTATTTTGTCGATAAAACAAAAAACGTCTTTCGTTTTGACAAAAAGATAAAAAATATTTTATAAAATCACAAAAAATTGCTTGACACAAAGTAAATAATAGTATATAATACATAGGAAATCGAGGTTAAGTTCGGTTTCTTATTAAAATGCTCATCATTTTCCCCCTTATCATATAGCAAAACGGTCGGTAGCGTTTCAGTGCGTCGGCCGTTTTGCAATTTATTTCGGACTAGGTTTTAATAGTTCGGTACAAAAGTAACTTTTTATGAACTCGTACGCAGTACCCCCCCTGCACATTATAACGGTGCGTCGTATAGTGAGTTATGCACTATAAGCTCCGAGCTTTGCTAAAAATTGATTTTATCAAAGCATACCTTTTACGAGATTAGTATTAAAGTAAAATAAAAACACCCTCTTTGTGATATACATATGGAAAGAGGGTATTTTGTTTTGTTGCCGCGTCGCTCGTTTTAGTTTAGCTCGGCTTTCGTCATCTTTTTGTAAATGTCAGGCAAGCGGCGTCGCTGTTTCCTTCGCGCATAACGGTTATACCGTTGGATACACAAACGCCGTCCTTGTTAAATACGCAGTCCGCCGAACAAGATACTGCCGTATCCACCGAATAATCCGCGCGTACGAAGTCGCTACCCGCCTCGAAGTCGGAGCGACTTTTTTCTTCGGACGGAGCAAAGGTTGTGCAATCCGCGCTTGCGTTTACGCAAACCGATTTACTGCAGCAACAGTATCCTTTGTTAAACGAACAACTTTTAAGTCCGCATTTTAAGTCTTTCATAAGTACCTCCCTTGACTTTATAACGATATTATTCCAAATTAAGAGGCATTCTATGCGTATGCTTGACAAAAAATTGCGGTCGGTATAAAATATTACCAAGAAAAAATGACGTAAATCGCCGTCGAGTGGTTTGCGGGAGGTGCGAATATGAAGGTAGTTTTATTGCAGGACGTAAAGGGACAAGGCAAGAAGAATGACGTTATCAACGTCAGCGACGGATATGCTCGCAATTTTCTTATAAAAAATAAACTTGCGATAGAGGCAACCTCGACGATGGTGAACAGCCTCGATATTTCCAAAAAGGCAGACGAACACAGAAGGGCGGTCGAAAAGGCGGAGGCTCAGGCGCTTGCCAAGGAAATAGCGGGAATGACCGTGACCGTTAAAATCAAGGTCGGCGAGACGGGTAAACTTTTCGGCGCGTTAAATACGCAGGCGGTAGCGGACGCTTTGGCAAAAGCCGGAGTAAACGTTGACAAAAAGAAGATAGTTCTCGGCGAGGTAATAAAGTCTGTCGGAGTTTACGACGTTACGGTTAAGTTGTACCCGGAAGTTTCCACTCAGATTAAGGTTTCGGTTGAGGCTCTTTAAGTAAACGTCGAAGAAATTAAGGGGGGGAAGCGACGAGTAAGGCGTCGGATATTTTTGCGATGCCATCAGGAGGATTTTATGAAAAAATCGGTCACTTTCAAGCTGGTTTTGACGGCGCTTTTTGCGGCGCTTGCGTGCGCTTGTACTT
The DNA here is from genome assembly GCA_964438355.1 of uncultured Lachnospiraceae bacterium. GTDB lineage: Bacteria > Bacillota > Clostridia > Christensenellales > Pumilibacteraceae > UBA10677. Next base: position 16,212 of record CAYTKK010000016.1, read on the forward strand.
TGGTAATTTCCATTCCCATGCCGACGGGCGGTTACGTCAACATAGGCGACGCGATTATTTATATCGCCGCGATAGTTGTCGGCCCCTTTTTGGGCGGAGCGGCAGGCGCGATAGGCGCGTGCATAGCCGATATTATTTTGGGGTATGCGTTTTATGCTCCGGCGACGTTTATAATCAAGGGAATAGAGGGTATCGTTTGCGGAATAATGTATTTTGCGGTTTTGAAAAAGGCAAAACCGTTTGTGCGTAGGCTCGTTTCCATGCTTGTCGCGGGAATGGCTATGAGCATAGGTTACTTTTTGTTCGATTGGGCGATTGTCGGTTTTGCCGCGGCTCTTTA
>CAYTKK010000016.1:16651-18675 GCA_964438355.1 uncultured Lachnospiraceae bacterium
CTCGAGCGAATAAAAAACAAAGAAGAAAAACGGCTTGCCGCAATAAAAAACGGGAGTCTGCCTCGCAAGGGACGTGTTGCTCTTTGCCTTGGCGGGGGCGGTGCGCGCGGTTTTGCGCATATCGGCGCGATATCCGTATTCGAGGAGTACGGACTTTCTTTCGATATGGTTGTAGGCACGTCTGCCGGAAGCATAGTGGGCGCGTTGTATGCGGCGGGCGTAAGTTCTGCCGATATGCTCGCGGCGGGCGAGAAACTGGAAATAAAGGATATAAAAAAAGGATTGTTCTTTCAACCGTCCTCGGCGGAAAATATCGGAAAAATAGTGACCGACGTGATAGGCGATAAAAACATCGAAGATTTGTCGGTTCCGTTTGCGGCGGTGTCCGTGGATTTGGTCAGCGGACGTGAAGTCATTTTGGATAGCGGGAGCGTTGCAACGGCGGTTTCGGCTTCTTCTGCCGTACCGTTCGTCTTTCGACCGGTTGTAAGCGGGGAAATGCACCTTGTCGACGGCGGAGTTCTCAATAATATTCCTGCGGACGTGTGCAGAATGCTGGGAGCGGACGTGGTAATTACGGTGGACGTAAATCCCACTCGCGGACAAGGCTCGGAAGATTTAGGCACTATCGGGGTTTTGAAGGCTACGTTTAACATAATGAGCGCGAGCACGTCAGAAAAAGGACTTATAAGCTCGGACGTAATCGTGGCTACCGATACAAGCGCATATTCGTCCGCGAAAAAGGACGGTTATGACGAGATGTACGAACTCGGCAAGGAAGCGGCACGCGCAAAGATAAAAGAAATCATAGAAGTTATTTACGGAGCGTAGGAAATGGCAAATAAAAGTAGTAAAGGCAGCGGCGAAAAAAGGCAAAGTAGCAGCGTCGGAACGAAAAAGAACAGCAAGAAGAATAATAAAAATTCGCATTGGATAATACGGATACTTATTGTTCTTGTCGTCGGCGTGGCGCTGGGCGTTTCTATGCTGTTCGAAACGCAGATTAATGCGGCGCTCGGCTTGACAAAAATAACTGAGAGCGATTATTCGGGCGACGTCAATTCCGGTATTGTCCAAACTTCGACGGTGGGCGACTTAAACGTTCACTTTTTGGACGTAGGACAGGGTGACGCATGTATTATAGAGTTTCCAGACAACAAGAAAATGCTTATCGACGCAGGAAAGAACGGTAACGGCAATACGATTATTTCTTACATAAACGACAACATAAAGGACGCCGACGGCAATACGATTACCGAGTTCGATTATGTTATGCTTACTCATACCGACGAGGACCATTGCGGCTCGATGGACGAAGTCCTCAATGTTTTCCCGACGAAAGTGTTCTATCGTCCGAACGTACTTTCTTCGTATAACGGATATACCGACCCGGGCAAAGACGATTTGTACGGAAATTATACCGAAAAAAGCACTGCCGCGTACAAGAGGGCGCTCGAGGCGGCGTATGCAAATCCGGAAGTGGAGGTCGTTGTCAACAAGTGGGATATGGAGGCAATAACGCCCGAGGGGATAGCCGAGGATAATGCCGGATATTATTCGCTCGAATTTTACGGGCCTGTTTCGGACAATTACAAAGATTGGAATAATTATTCGCCGGTTATGATACTGTCTTACGGCGACGAACGCATTGCGCTGTCCGGCGACTGTGAGAAAAAAGGCGAGTCGGAATTTATCGAGAAGGTAAAGGCGGGCGAAGGCAAATATGCTCGTTTTACGGATTCGTTTTTCGTAAGCGCCATTAAACTCGGTCATCACGGTAGCAGAACTTCTTCGTCCGAGGAATATCTTAACATAATGACTACGTCCGCTTCGGTGGAGAACACGATAGTTATTATAAGTTGCGGTTTTGACAACGAATACGGACACCCGCACTCGGAGGTTTTGGAGCGGTTGTCGTCTATGGGATTTAAGGACGAGAACATTATGCGCACGGACGAAAACGGCACAATCGTGTTGTCGGTTCGCGACGAGAACGGAGTTAAGCAAATGTATTGCGGCGCGAA
>CAYTKK010000017.1:0-18415 GCA_964438355.1 uncultured Lachnospiraceae bacterium
CTCGTCGTTCGACACTTACCTTGCGCCTTTTGTAAAGGTGGATAATCTTACGTACCGCGACGTCAAGAAATGTATCGAATCCTTTATTTTCGGCGTAAACACTCCGTCGCGTTGGGGTACGCAGGCACCTTTTTCCAATATCACGCTTGACTGGGTCGTTCCTAACGATTTGAAGAATTTGCCCGCAATCGTTGGCGGAAAGGAAATGGATTTTACGTATGGCGATTGTAAAAAAGAAATGGACATGGTCAACAAGGCGTTTATCGAGATTATGATTGAAGGCGACGCCAACGGCCGCGGCTTCCAGTACCCGATTCCGACGTATTCTATAACGTCCGACTTCGACTGGTCGGAGACGGAGAACAACCGTTTGTTGTTCGAAATGACTTCTAAGTACGGCACGCCGTATTTCTCTAACTATATCAATTCCGATATGGAGCCTAGCGACGTGCGTTCCATGTGTTGCCGTCTGCGTCTCGACTTGCGCGAGCTTCGTAAAAAGAGCGGCGGCTACTTCGGTAGCGGCGAAAGCACCGGCTCTGTCGGCGTAGTTACCATCAACATGCCGAGAATCGCTTATCTTGCTACCGACGAGGAGGACTTCTTCCGTAGACTTGACAAGATGATGGACATATCTGCTCGTTCGTTAAAGGTCAAGAGGACGATTATTACGCGCCTTATGGACGAGGGATTGTATCCGTATACCAAGCGTTATCTCGGAACTTTGAACAATCACTTCTCGACGATAGGACTTGTCGGAATGAACGAAGTCGGTCTTAACGCAAAGTGGCTCGGAAAGGATATGACGTCGCCGCAGACGCAGGCGTTTACCAAAAAAGTGCTTATCCATATGCGCGACAGACTGTCCGATTATCAAGAGGAGTACGGCGACCTTTACAACCTCGAGGCAACTCCTGCCGAGTCTACCTCTTATCGCCTTGCAAAGCACGACAAGAAGCGTTATCCCGACATTAAGACCGCATCTAAGGAAGGCGATACGCCGTATTACACCAACAGCTCGCACTTGCCGGTAGGCTATACGTCGGACATCTTCGACGCGCTCGATATTCAGGACGAACTTCAAACGCTGTACACTTCCGGAACGGTATTCCACGCGTTCCTAGGCGAAAAATTGCCCTCTTGGAAGGCTGCCGCCGACCTTGTGCGCAAGATTGCTGAAAATTATAAGCTCCCGTACTACACGTTGTCCCCGACTTATTCGGTATGTCGCGATCACGGTTATCTTGTCGGCGAGCAATTTACCTGCCCGATTTGCGGCAAGCCTGCCGAGGTTTATAGCCGCATAACCGGTTACTATCGCCCCGTTCAAAACTGGAACGACGGTAAGACGCAGGAGTTTAAGGAGCGTAAGGTTTACGATATCGGCACGTCCGTCCTTAAGCATGGCGGAGCAAAGAAAAACGCTGAAGACAACAGCGCGGAATGCGCTTGCTGCGAAGGCGAGAAGCCGCTACTCTTTACCACCAAGACTTGCCCCAATTGCAAGATGAGCAAGATGATGCTCGATAAGGCGGGAATAGAGTATGTCGTTGTCGACGCCGAGGAAAATCCCGAAGAGACGAAGAAGTATGGCGTTATGAAGGCGCCCACGCTGCTTGTTCCTACTGCCGACGGATACGTAAAGTATTCTAATTCCAGCGAAATCAAGGGTTACATCGAGAGTAGAAAGTAAAATACCGCGGTTGACGTTGCTACTTAAAAAAATCGTTTTTTTTGCGGCAGTCGACTATAATTTGAAATAACGAGAAAAAGCCTTTTCCGTTTTCGGTTTTGCCTAATTCGGGAGGCTTTTTCCAAGGAGTAAATATGTACGACGTAATAGTTGTCGGGGCGGGCAGCGCGGGAATGACCGCGGCGCTTAACGCGCTTCGCGCAGGAAAAAGCGTGCTCGTGCTAGAATGTAACGGTATCGGCGGGCAGATAGCCAATTCGCCCAGAGTGGAAAATTATCCGTCGATTAAGAGTATTTCGGGAAGCGAATTTTCGGACAATCTTTTTGCCCAGATTGAAGCGCTTGGCGTAAATTTCGAATTTGACAAGGTAAAGGACGCAAAGAAGCGCGCGGACGGAAGCTTTCTCGTAATAGGAGAGTACGGAGAATACGAGGGGCGTTCGCTTGTTATAGCGACAGGAGTGCGCCATAAGACGCTGGGAATAAAAAAGGAAGAAGAACTCGTCGGCAAGGGCGTAAGTTATTGTGCGGTTTGCGACGGAGCTTTTTATGCAGGAGAAGAAGTAGTGCTGATAGGCGATGCAAACACAGCCGTTCAGTACGCGATATTGCTTGCTGGGTACTGCAAAAAAGTATACGTTTGCACGCTGTTCGATAAATTTTTTGCGGACAAGATTATAGTCGACAAAATGTTGGCTAAAGAAAACGTCGAATGGATAAGTAAAGTATCTTGCGTTGATTTTATCGGCGGCGAGAAGTTTTCGGGGTGCGTGTTTGAAAAAGACGGAGGAGAACGCTTTACGCTTTCCGCCGCGGCGTGTTTCGTGGCTATCGGTCAAAAACCGGACAACGCGGCGTTTATGGGACTAGTCGACCTCGACGACGCCGGCTATATAGTCGCTAGCGACGATTGTACTACGCGCACCGAAGGCGTTTTCGTTGCGGGAGACTGCAGAGTAAAGACGCTTCGTCAGCTTACGACGGCAGTTGCGGACGGCTCGATTGCGGCTATGTCGGCGATTAAATATATCGACTGAGTCGCGATGTAAGGTTCTATCGTCGATACAATCGAGAATCGCATGTTTTGGCTTATAATTTTTTCGGCTTTTAATTAAGAGTTAAAGAAAGAACAACAAGGTCGCACCGATAAACGGCAATATGCTTTTAGTCGGTGCGTTTTTTAATAAACGTGTGTTTTTTCGACGAAAAGCGCGGCGTATAAACAAAAAACGCTTGCGTTTTGCGTTGTGTGCGGATATAATATTTAAGGAATAGTTTGGAAGAAATGTAAAAATTCGTATAAAGAGAGAAGTTAAATGAAGGTTGACGGAATAAGACAAACTCATCTTTTTGCGGCTTTTATAAAACGAGTGATTGCCGTTTTGGTTTCGCTCGCGGTTTTGGCTATCCAGATAGCGTTCTGGGTAATGGTATTTGCATTTCGCGAGGTTTGGTACGTTCGCTATGCAGTAGGCATAATCGGACTTATTGTCGTCCTGCGGATGTATTTGCGCGATATAAACGAGGGAATAAAGCTCAGTTGGACGATACTTATTTTGGTGATGCCGTTCGCCGGGCCGCTTTTATATTATTTTTTCGGTAACGGAAGAAACTTGCCGCGCAAAAAGGAAAAACTCGTTACGGAATACCTTTTGGATAAGGTGCCGACGACTAACGCGATAGAATCGCTGGCTGGCGCCGACGAGCGCGGAGCAATGCTTGCGCGTTCGCTACGCGCGCACAGCGGTTATCCGCTGTATTCCGCGCAAGAGCTTACTTATTATTCGGACATATCGCAAAAGCACGAGCAAATGCTTGCTGATTTGGAAAGTGCGCAAGAATATATTTATATCGAGTTCTTTATAATAAGCGACGGAGAGCTTCTCGAATCGGTGCTCGACGTACTTACAAGGAAGGGCAAATCCGGCGTTAAGATTAAGTTTATGTACGACGATATCGGCTCGAAAAAGGCGTTGTCGCGAAAGACTAAACGGCGTATAGCGAATGTCGATAACCTTACTCTTTGCGTTTACGAGCCGGCAACGATAACGATAAATCCGCGAATGAATTACCGCGACCATCGAAAGATTGTGGTTGTCGACGGAAAAGTAGGATACGTGGGCGGAGACAATCTTGCGGACGAGTACGCTAATAAAAAGGAGCGTTTCGGACATTGGCGCGATAATGCCATGCGCTTGACGGGTGACGCAGTTCGTTCGCTCGAAATAATTTTTGCCGAGACGTGGTATCTTTCTTGCGGAGAATTTATCGAGTTTTCTCCTTACGACAACGACGCGCGAGACGCTTGTGGCGGCGGCTTCGTAATGCCGTTCGGCGACGGACCGGTAAATCGTCAGAATCCTTCTTACAAATTGTTTGAAAGTTTGATGGCGAGCGCTCAAAAGACGCTGTATATTTCCACGCCGTATTTTATTATCGACAATTCGTTTATCAATATGCTGAAACTTGCCGCGCGAAGCGGTGTGGACGTAAGATTGCTCGTCCCGCATATTCCGGACAAAAAGCTGATATTCAAGATGACTCGCGGTCATTACGGCAAGGTGCTTAAGGCAGGTGTGCGCGTTTACGAATACACGCCAGGCTTCAATCACGCAAAAAACGTAATCGTTGACGGAAAATACGCGTTTATCGGTACCGTTAACTGCGACTACCGCAGTATGCTTTTGCACTACGAGTGCGGGGCGTTGGTTATGCACGACGACGTTATCGCCGATATGCAAAACGATTTTTCGGACGCGCTAAATTCGTCGCGCGAGATTACCTACGGCGAATGGCGTAATAGACCGTTACACGCGCGAATAATCGAGGTTTTGTTGTCGCTTTTCGCGCCGATGCTTTAAGGGGGAATTATCTAATGAACGAAAACGATATTGCGATACGGCGTATGCGCGAGGACGACAGAAGTTCGGTCGTCGAAATGATGCGAGAGTTTTATTCGTCCGACTCGGTGTTTACTAACGGTTCCGACGAAATATTCAACGCCGATATCGACAATTGTATCGGGGATAATCCTTTTGTCGAAGGATATATTTTTGCCGGAAGCGATTGCGTTTCGGGTTACGCTATGGTGGCAAAGAGTTTTTCCACCGAATTCGGTAAACCGTGCGTTTGGATAGAGGATATTTACGTAAAAGACGAATTTAGGGGACGTGGACTCGGTTCGCGCTTTCTCGGCTATATCGAGAAAGAGTATCCCGATTCCGTATTCAGGCTAGAGGTCGAACGCGAAAACGAACGAGCCGTCCGCGTCTACGAAAAATGCGGGTACGGAGTTCTTCCTTATATGGAAATGAAAAAATAATTTGTTTGCGGCAATCGAGTTTATACTTTTGACATAAACTTAAATCGGTGATATAATCTTGTAGAATAAACATTGACTGAGGAGATAAAAAATGAGTATCGTAACTATTGTAGGAGCCGGTATGATGGGTTCCGCTCTTGCGTTTCCCGCGCGCGAGAACGGGAACGAGGTAAGACTTGTCGGCACGCATCTTGACAGAGAAATTATCGAGACCTGCGTTAAAACGGGCAGACATCCCAAGTTTGTGACCGATTTTCCCGCGGGAATAAAGTATTATCAGATAGAAAGCCTTAACGAGGCGCTTGACGGAGCCGATATGGTCATCGGCGGCGTTTCCAGCTTCGGTGTAGACTGGTTCGGCGAGACGGTTTTGCCGGCTGTCGACGAAAAGACGCCCGTTCTTTCGGTTACGAAGGGACTCATAGACTACGAAGACGGCACGCTTATTTGCTATCCCGAATACTGGGAAAAGATGCTGGCGAAAAAGGGAATAAAGCGCAACATCAACGCCATCGGCGGACCTTGCACCAGTTACGAGCTTGTTGCTCATGACCAGACTGAAGTTTATTTCTGCGGTCACGACAAGGAGACGCTTCGCTTCCTTAAAGACGTGATGAAAACCGATTATTATCATATTTCGCTTTCGGACGACGTTGTCGGCGTAGAGAGCGCCGTTGCGCTTAAAAACGGCTATGCGCTCGGCATTACGCTTACCGTAGGTATGCAGCAAAAGATTTACGGTATGGACGCCGAGCTTCACTGGAACAGTCAGGCGGCGGCGTTCGGTCAGGGCGTTCGCGAGATGATTAAACTTATCAAGCTCGTGGGCGGAGCGGACGATAAGATTGTCGTAGGCGCAGGCGACCTTTACGTTACCGTTTACGGCGGCAGAACGCGTCTTGTAGGAATTTTGCTCGGAAGAGGAATGAGTTACGAGCAGGCGATGGAGGAGCTTAAGGGTGTTACGCTCGAGTCTTTGGTCGTAGCGAAGCGCGTTGCTCGCGCGGTAAAAGCTCGTGTCGCAAAGGGCGAGCTTAAACTCGAGGATTTCCCGATGCTTATGCACGTGGATTCCATTATCAGCGAGGGGACTGCGGTTAATATTCCTTGGGAGGACTTTACCGAAGAGGATTTTCGCGCGTAGTGTACGCCGTATATACGAGTATAAAATCGTTTAAGGCGGTCGAAAACTCAATGGGAGGATTTTATGAAAAAACTTAACGGTACGAAAACTCAGGCAAACCTTATGGCGGCGTTTGCAGGCGAGTCGGAGGCTCGCAACAAGTACACATACTTTGCTTCGAAGGCAAAAAAAGAAGGTTTCGTCCAGATAGCGGCGCTGTTCGAAGAGACCGCTAACAACGAAAAAGAGCACGCGAAAATTTGGTTTAAGCTACTTCACGACGGAATCGGAACGACCGAGGAAAATCTTAAGGCAGCTGCCGACGGCGAAAATTACGAGTGGACCGATATGTATGCTCGCTTTGCAAAGGAGGCTCGCGAAGAAGGATTCGAGCAAATCGCAACGCTTTTCGAGGGTGTTGCCGCAATCGAAAAGGAGCACGAGGAACGTTATTTGAAACTGCTTGTTTCCGTAAAAGAGGGCAAAGTTTTCGAAAAGGAAGAGGAAGTCGTTTGGAAATGTTCCAACTGCGGCCATCAGGTGGTCGGGAAGGAAGCGCCCGGCGTGTGCCCGGTTTGCGCTCATCCTCAGGCGTATTTCGAAATAAAGGCGGATAATTACTGATTATCGTTTCGGCGATAAGACGCGTATATATCGTTTCGGCGACGCCACGCGTGTTTCAGCCGCAAACAAGGAGTAAATAAACCAAACGGCGCGTTCTTTCTCGGCGTAGTCGATTTAGAAGAATTTTTGATTCGACTCGTCTTGCCACGGTGTACGGTGCGCTTTGGCGGAACGAGCGGATTTATCGGAGGAATAAATGAAAAACGTGATTATTACGCTTTCGGGCGGAAAAACGATTAAACTGGAACTTTTTCGCTCGGTAGCGCCCGAAACTGTGGATAATTTTGTAGAGTTAGTCGAAAGCGGCTTTTACGACGGGTTGTGTTTTCATAGAGTAATAGAAAGCTTTATGATTCAAGGCGGCGGCTTCGTCCATAAGGATATGCTCGTTCCGAAAAAGGCTCCGCGTACGATTAAGGGTGAGTTTGCGTCAAACGGCGTAAAAAACGACCTTAGTCATACGAAAGGCGTTATTTCTATGGCGCGCACGATGGTGCCCGATTCGGCGTCGTCGCAGTTTTTTATTTGTGTGGAGGATGTGCCGTATTTGGACGGTAATTACGCCGCGTTCGGCAAGACGATTGACGAAGAAAGTCTTAAAAACGCAATCGAAGTTTCTCGCGTTAAGACGCACAACCTCGGTGGTTACGGCGATGTCCCCGTCGAACCTGTCGTAATCGAGTCGATAAAGATGTTTTAAGCGCGAATTTTCGTAAGCCGTTCGGCGAGCAAAATCGCGACTTTAGAAAGGTCTTTGAAAATATAATTTTTTTGGTAATTTACATAAAAACAACGTATATCCCTACCTAAATAACGTCTTTTCCGTCGGTGGCAGCGAACGCGAACGGACGAGGTCGGGTGTAATATAATTTACGGAGGCGTAGGATTGTATGAAAATCTCTACTAAAGGTTTGGTGTATGCCGCCGTTATCGCTGCTATTTACGCCGCGTTAACGATGGCGCTGGCGCCCATGACTTACGGCGCGGTTCAGTTTAGGCTAACGGAGGCTCTTACCGTTTTGCCGCTACTTATTCCTGAAGCGACTTTGGGACTTACCGTCGGCTGTGTTATAGCTAATATTCCGTCCGGACCGTGGGATATGCTTATCGGAGGAGTTGCAACGCTTATAGCGGCAATTATAACGCGGCACTCTCGAAAGATTTATTTCGGCGTGATTCCGCCGATAGTCGTCAACGCGCTTATGATACCGATAGTTTTTCTTATAACCGGTACGGAAGCGTCGCTTGCGGTTTATTTCGCTTCGGTGCTAAGCGTCGGACTGGGACAGATAGTGTCTGTGTGTGCGCTGGGTATTCCGCTGTATTTTACGATGAAAAAGCTTTTGTCGGGGAGATTAAGGACTTTGGGAAAAGGGCGAATGAGCAAAAAAAAAGACCGATACTGTAGATGACGATAGCGCATCGAACAAATAAAACCGAAGAATATTTTATAAACGTAAGCAATTGCTTTGATTGACGCGCCCCTACCGAGGTAGGCGATTGGGGGGATGCATCACGAGCGATTGCTTTTTTGCGCGTAAACGCTTGCATAAAATCGCGCTTGGATATATAATAATAAGGACAATGGGGCGTTTGCGTTCCGACGCAAAAAAACAAACCGTTGCACTCGTCTTTCGAGGAGGAACCATTATGGAATTTAAGACTACCAATCCTACTCTTAAAAGAGTGGAACGCTATTGTTCGGGGGATATGCTTTCGGAATCGGACGAGACCTTTTCCGCCGCATCGCATTTGGGCGTCGCGACGAAAAGTCTTTATTTCGTTTTGCTTACGATTGCGTCGACAATTATATTTGCGAAAGTGTTTGCTTCGATTTCGACAATGACGGAGTTTGCGATAATGTTGATGATTGCAGCCGCTGTAATTACGTTTATCAGCGGAATGATTGCAAGCATTTCGCCCAAGACAGCCGCTATATTCGGGTCGATTTACGTAATAGGCGAAGGCGCGCTTATCGGACTTACCGTGGCGACTTTGCCGCAGGAATATAAAGGACTCGTGCTGTTTGCGTTTCTTTCCGCGCTGGGCGTTTTCGGTATCATAACGGTGCTGTACGCTACGGGTATTGTTCGCGTCGGTTCGAAGTTTAGAAGATACCTTTTCGGTGTGCTTTTAGGTATTTTGGTTACGCAATTGGTAGCCGCCGTGGTAAGTATTTTCAGCGTCGAGTTTAGGTATATGATTTACGGAAACGGGCCGCTGGCGATAATCGTATCCGTCGTAATGGTTTTGGTTGCGGCGCTATACATTTTTGCGGATTTATCGCGCATAAGCGAAATGGTCGAAATGCGAATGGAAAAGAAGTACGAATGGCTTGCCGCGTATTCGTTGTCGGTTACGCTTATTTGGTTGTTTGTGGAATTGCTGCGACTTTTGTCGTTGCTGGCAAGAAAGAAATAAGCGCGTTTAACTTGCAAGGCGAGGCGCTCGAGCGGCTACGCTCGGGCAGGGACAACGAAAAAATAAGGAGGACGGCGTGATGAAAAAAGAGAAAGAAAAAGGCAAGCTAACGATTACGCAGGGCGAAAAAAGCAAAATAAGCGAGGAACTTAAGTCTGAGGTCGAGGGCGCCATTGATAAATCGGTATTTGACGAAGCTCTTTCGGCAGGCGAATATCTTTCGGACAAAGCAAGTCGCACCATCGACGCGGATATGTTGTCGAAGGAGCAAATAAAAAGGACTCGTACCGTGACGCGGCTTTTGCACACCTCCGACAGTTTTGTAAATATTTCTTCGGCGGAACGCTATTACCCTACGCTCGAAGACGGACTTTCGTCCGAACAGGTGAATAAGCGCATTCAAGACGGACTGTTCAATTATTCCACGAAGAAGGGCGGCAAGTCGTATCTGTCCATTTTTATAGGCAATATATTTACGTACTTTAATATGCTTACGTTTGCCGTGGCGATTGCTCTTATGATATTCGGGGCGTCGATAACCAAGTTTTTCTTTCTGGTTATAGTGCTTCTTAACACGGCGATAGGTATATTTCAAGAGATTCGTTCCAAGCTTACGGTCGAAAAACTGAAATTGGTGACGGCACCGACGGTAACGGTAATTCGCGACGGAAACAAGGCGACTATCCCGACCGAGGAGCTTGTGCTTGACGACATAATGTTCGTCGAACTTGGCAAACAGGTGTGCGCTGACGCCGTTGTTGTAAAGGGCGAGGCGGAACTTAACGAGTCGCTTCTTACCGGCGAGAGCGTTCCCGTGAAGAAAAAAGCCGGGGATATGCTGTTTTCCGGTTCGTTTGTGTCTGGCGGCAGTTGTTACGCTCGAGTGGATAAGGTGGGTTCGGCTAATTATGTCGAAAAGCTCGCGTCGTATGCAAAGCGTTACAAAAAGCCGAAAAGCGAACTGAGAAATTCCGTCGGAACCATTATAAGAATGGTATCCGTGATAATTATTCCGGTGGCGGCGATTTTGTTATATTTGGGCGCCGCTATGGGCGGGGAAATGTCTTGGACCGACTGGCAAAACAACGTTTACAACGTCAGCGGAGCGGTAATAGGAATGATTCCGTCGGGAATGTTCTTACTTACGTCCATCGCGCTGTTTACGTCAGTAATTCGACTAGCTCGCAAGAGGACGCTTGTTCAGGACCTGTACTGCATCGAAATGCTTGCTCGCGTGGACGTGTTGTGTCTGGATAAGACGGGGACGATTACCGACGGAACGATGCAGGTAAATTCCGTCAAGGATTTATCGGGTGAAGGCGACGAAAAGATAAGCAAAATAATCGGCTCGCTTTTGTCGGCTACGGGCGATAATAATCAGACCGCGCAGGCGCTTGTCGAGTACTTCGGGTATTCGCACGAACTGGAACCTAAAACGGTTGTTCCGTTCTCATCGCAAAGGAAGCTTTCCGCAGTTACGTTTGACGGTATAGGAACGTATTTATTGGGTGCTCCCGAGTTTATTATGCGAGACATGAGCGCGTCGCTAAAAAAAGCCGTGGACGAAAACGCGCGCAAAGGTTTGCGTGTTATGTTGTTGGCGCACTCACCAAAGGAAATTTCGAGCGACCGATTGCCGTCCTCGGCAAAGCCGATTGCCTTGATAGCGATAGAGGACCATATTCGTCCCGACGCCGCCGAAACCATAAGATGGTTTAAGGAAAACGACGTTGCTATCAAAATCATCAGCGGCGACAATCCCGTTACGGTAGCGGAGGTTTCTTCGCGGGTCGGAGTAGAGCACGCCGACCGCTACATAAGTCTCGAGGGATTGTCTACGCGCGAGGTGATAGAGGCGGCCTCCAAGTACACCGTATTCGGTAGAGTTTCGCCGGAGCAAAAGTGTACGCTTATTAAGGCTCTTAAAAATCAAGGCAGTACGGTTGCTATGACCGGCGACGGTGTAAATGACATTTTGGCTATGCGCGAGGCGGATTGTTCGGTGGCGATGGCGTCAGGCTCGGACGCTGCCAAAAACGTGGCGCATCTGGTCCTTCTCGATTCCAGTTTCTCGTCGATGCCGGAGGTAGTACTCGAGGGCAGACGAGTTGTAAACAACATACAGCAGTCCTCGTCGTTGTTCCTTATGAAAACGCTTATGAGCGTATTATTGTCGATTATTTCGATTATATTGCTGGTGGCAAAGGCGTCGGACACTCTTTACTTCTTCGATACGAGTAACCTTACTGGACTGGAGGTATTCGTAATAGGAATACCGTCGTTTGCGCTTGCGCTTCAACCGAACAAGAGTATTATACGAGGAAAGTTTTTGTCGAACGTGTTAAAGCAATGCATTCCGGGCGGAATCGCCTTGGTGTGCGGCGTTATGTCGGTGTACTTTTACAACTTGTTAGGCGCGCAAATCGGGGTAACACTTTCTCCGACCGAGTACAAAACGATGCTTATAGCGGTTGTAATGTTTACGGGATGTATGTCGCTTGTCCGCATATGTCAGCCGTACAACGCATATCGCGTCGTGCTTGTAATAACGACGTTCTGTTTGGTTCTGTTTGCGCTTACCGGCTTATACGATTTATTTGCAGTTCTTTCTTTGCCGCAGCTCTTCGGCGACGTAACAAGCGTTATGAGCATAGGATTTAACAATCTTACCTTTATTGCGACGATAATTTTTGCAAGTTATTTTATAATCGCTATTATCGACGCGCTTTTGAACAAAATAAAGCTTCGTCGCAGGGGATAAGCAGCTAAAGTGTGACCGGCAAAATAGCCGTTTGTAATTGAGAAGTAATCGTTTGCTAAGTACAAGAAATAAAACCGAAAAGGCAAAACGAATTAACAAAAACAATAAAAAGTAAAAAAATTATATAGGAGAACGAAAATGACAACGAAAGAACTTAAAAGTAAATTCGTAGCAATTTATGGCGGCGACGAAAGCGATGTTCGCGTGTTCTCTGCGGCGGGCAGAGTAAATCTTATCGGCGAGCACATTGACTACTGCGGAGGAAAGGTTTTCCCTGCGGCACTTAATCTTCGCACAATGGTTGCCGCAAGAAAGACCGGAGAGGACGTTATCCGCATAGCGGCTACTACGATTGCTAATCGCGAAACGCTTCAAATAGCGCGTCTTAACGATTATCGCGACCTCGAGTGGGGCGATTATCAGGCGGGCGTAGCGTATACTATGCAGCAAGACGGCTACGAGATTGTCGGGTGCGACCTTCTTTATGATACCGACGTACCCTTCGGGTCCGGTTTGAGTTCTTCGGCTTCTATCGAGGTGGCTACCGCGATGACCTTCGCGACGTTTTCTCACGAGGCTGGTGGAAAGGGCGTGGACCTTGTTCAGCTTGCAGTGCTAGGTCAGCGTTCCGAGAACACGTACAACGGCGTAAATTGCGGAATTATGGACCAGTTTGCGTCGTCGCTGGGCAAAAAGGATAACGCTATTATGCTTAACTGCAAGACACTCGAATATGATTACGTGCCACTCGAACTCGGTAAGTATCAACTTGTAATAGCAAACTGCAACAAGCCGCGTTCGCTTCAGGAAAGCAAGTACAACGAGCGCCGCGCAGAGTGCGAAGAAGCTCTTGAAAAGCTTCAAACGGTGTTGCCTTCGGCTACCTGTCTTGCCGACATTACGCCCGAGCAATTCGCCGCAGTCGGTAGTACGGTGCTTTCGGGCAAGGTGTATGACAGGGCAAAACACGTTATCGAAGAATGCAATCGCGTGCTCGTTTCGGCGGAAGCACTTAAAAAGGGTGATATCGAACAGTTCGGCGAGTACCTTAATCAATCGCACTATTCGCTTCGTGATCTCTACGAGGTTACCGGCGCGTATCTTGACGCTCTTTCCGCGCGCGAAAGAGAGGCTGACGGCTGTATCGGCGCGAGAATGACCGGCGCGGGCTTCGGCGGTTGTACGGTTGCGCTTGTCGAAAAAGACAAGGTAGACGCGTTTATCAAGTATGTCGACGAGAAGTATTACGGCGATATGGGCGTTCGTGCTCAGTTCTACAAAACGAGCATCGAAAACGGCGCGCAGGAGTTATAAGCGCAATTTCGTCGCGGGGAAGATAGATTGCTCGAGGCGACAAGCTTAAAGGCGGCAAAATCGAAATTCGATATATGTAGCGGTTCGCCGTGCATATTTCTGTGACGCGCGAGCATTCGTACGATTATAAAAGAAATTATACTATGATAAAGAGGCTTACGAATTTCGTAAGCCTCTTTATCATAGTTTGTGACGTTGATGTTTCTTTGCCGTAGCAAGGTGACGTGATAAGGCAATGCGAGTTTTTTCTTTTGTAGTGCGGTAACGCCATTAGTCTATCACGTAGTTGCAAATCGGAGTTTTGTTTATGCGTAATATGAAGTGTTAACGAGTCTTTTAGACTAAGCGCCGTGAGGCAAGGCGTTAAGCGCGTTTGCCCGCAGCGAGCGTACGCCGACATTATTCGTCGCGTAAGCTTACTTTGTATATAGTTTTTATTATGGCGTGCGGATGTTGCCGCTTATGTCCGCAAAAGGCGCGTTAACGGACTTTATTTGATTGAAAGAGGGATGTATGGCGAAGAAATAACGTTAAGGGGGAGGAGAATAACGTAAAAAACGGAAGAAGACGAGGGGTTTCCTTAAAAAAAGAATTTATGAAGGCAAAAGAAAACGTCCGTCGGCAGGTTGTGCCGTAGCGGACGTTTTCACGTTGAAAAATCTACTCAATGAAGGTTGCTATATTATTTCTTTTTGCCTGTGGCAGACGTATCAGTCTCGGTTTTTTTCGCCGCCATACAAGCAGAACAGTTGCCGCCGCACCCGCCGCACGAGCATCCGCACGAAGATTTACCTTTCTTCTTGCGCCTGAGGTTAAACACGATTGTGAAAACGACAAGCCCGATGGCGAGGATGGCGGCAATTATAGAAACGACTGTTTCAGGCATAATTTTAAGCCTTTTTCGCGCTCTTGCGGCAGCGACGAACGATGTAACGAGCAACGAAGAAGATAATTGCCGCCGCGATAAGAGAGAGAAGAACGATTCCGACTACGGGGAAGTAGAGTGATACGAACAGCACTGCCGAGACAACGTACGCCGTAGCCATCCAGTAGCCGATTGCGAACCAAAGTTTCTTTTTGGATTGGAATTCTCCGCTTGCGGCGGCTACTGCAGCCATACACGGTACGGAGAGGAGGTTAAACGCCATAAACGCGATAGCCGCGGGCCAACCGCCTGCCATTCCAGTAACAAACGCACCGAAGCCGGTTCCGATAAGGTCGGAGCCTTCAAAGTCAAGCGCGTCGTCTTCCATTCCGGCTAGTGTTCCCATCGTGGAAACGACCATTTCTTTTGCGATAAGTCCGGACATTGCCGCAACGACGAACATCCAACCGTTCTCGCCAAGGCCGAAGCCGAGCGGAACGAACAGCCACTGTATTCCCTTTGCTATGATTCCGAGAATCGAATCGCCCGAATCAACCATACCGTTCCAGAACGCAAATCCGAAGTTGGTCAAGAACCAAATAACTACGGTCGAACCTGCGATAATGGTTGCCGCTCTGAAGAGATAGTGCTTAAGCTTTTCCCACAATTTAAGAATCGTGCTGGTGAACTGCGGCATGTGATAAGCGGGAAGTTCCATTATGAAGGGAGACGTTTCACCGCGCAGAGCCGTCTTTTTAAGGAGAATGGCAGACAGTATTGCGACGGCGATTCCTAAGAAGTACATCGAGAATACGATAAGGTCGGCATGTGCTCCTCCGAACAGTACGGCTGCAAACGCGCCCCAGATGGGAAGTTTTGCTCCGCAAGAGAAGAAGGGGGCAAGGATTATCGTCATTCTGCGTTCCTTTTCGTTTTCGAGCGTTCTAGTTGCCATTATTCCCGGGACGGCGCAGCCGAAGCAGGAAAGCAGGGGAAGGAAAGATTTACCCGAAAGACCGAAACGACGGAAAGCTCTGTCAAGAATGAATGCAATGCGCGCCATATAGCCTGTGTCTTCCAAAATGGAGAGAAAAAGGAAGAGGACGAGAATTTGCGGAATGAAGGAGAGCACCGCAAATACGCCGCCACACAGCGCGTCCACGACGAGGGCAGTATACCAAGTCCCCGCGGGCATTGCACCCGCAATCAGCTCCGTTAATGCGTCGGTGCCCGATGTTACGAGGCTTTGCAAAATGACGCCGGGCGAGTTGATTGCTCCATTGCCGAAGATAGCGTTGAAGAATGTTTCCTCCTCAGCTTCGGGAATAAGTCCCATCGCGCCCAGGAAGAACAAGTCCTCGCTGAATGTAAGGTGGAAAACTAGGAACATTATTGCCGCAAAGATAGGTAAGCCCCAAATTCTGTGGGTGAGCACCTTGTCCGCTTTGTCCGACTTGTTCAGTTTTTCGCGGCTTTTTTTCTTTGCGATAACCTTGTTTATAAACGTGCTTATGTAAGTGTATCGTAAATCTGCAACCATACCCTCGAAGTCGCCTTCGAAGTCGTTTACGATTTTTGCTTTAAGCGGCGCGAGCGTTTCGGTAAGCTCCGTATCGGCGGCAACCAGTTCGTCGCCCTCGACGGCTTTTACCGCAAGGAATAGGGCGTCGCGTTTGCCTTGTTTGTCGAAGTGTTCTTTCGCTACGCTAAGGATTTCCGACAAATAGCTTTCCGAAAGATAGGAATAAGCCGTTCTTTCTTTTTGCGCGGTTTTTATGGCTTCGTCGATAAGTTCTTTAAGACCTGTTTTTTTCAAGGCGCTTATTTGAACAACGGGAACGCCGAGAACTTTTTGAAGATTTGCCGCGTTGATTTTCATTCCCTGTTTTTCGGCGGCGTCGGTCATATTGAGCGCTACTACGACGGGAAGGTGCGTTTCCAAAAGCTGCGAGGTCAAATAGAGGTTGCGCTCTAGGTTAGTCGAATCCACGACGTTAACGATAACGTCGATTCCCTCGCTTAGAAGTTCGTTTCTCGCTACAACTTCTTCGGGCGAGTAGGGGGATAGCGAATAAATTCCGGGAAGGTCGGTTATACCGACTTTTACTTCGCCTTTTTTATATACGCCGTCTCGTTTTTCCACCGTAACGCCCGGGTAGTTGCCCACGTGCGCCGTTGCGCCGGTAAGAGCGTTGAAAAGCGTTGTTTTTCCGCAGTTAGGGTTGCCCGCAAGTGCTATTTTCATTACTCTACCTCCACCAAGACGAACGCCGCCTCGGCTTTACGAAGCGAAAGTTCGTAGCCGCGAAGCGTAATTTCTATAGGGTCTCCCAGCGGAGCGACCTTGCGCATCGTAAGGTCGGCGCCCGGCGTAAGTCCTAGGTCCATAAGTCTTTTTCTTACCGCGCCGACTGCCGTCAGTTTTTTTACTGTCGCACTGTCGCCGCAGGGAAGAGTGTCCAACGTGATTTGCATATTATTCCTCCACTATTATTTTTGACGATAACATTCTGTCAAGCGCAATGCGGCTGTCCTTGAAGCGAACTATGCAGTCGCCGCCGAGTACGTTTATCAAAGTAAGCTTGCTACCGACGGTGAAACCCAAACTGTTCAGCCTTTTGCTGATGGACTCGCCCGCGCGAATTTGCTTGATTGTCAGCTCCGTGTCGAGCGGTGCAAAGTTAAGTGCTGTCATAATTACCTCCGAATGTTAACTTCGGCTAACATTTTACTATAAATTTATATGCTTGTCAAGCAAAAGTTAACTATGTTTAACAAAATTATTCAAAAAAATAAAGTTTTTATTCTTTATGCGAGAGCATTGTCGCTAAAAGGGTAGCCGCGAGCGAAAGCGATGTCGCAAAAAAATAAAAACACTTGCAAAATGTCGGAATATATGTTACAATATTCAAAAAAAACACGGCGTTTACGCACATGTTGCGCTATTAAAAGGGTGAAAAAGTGAAAGACGATACCATTACCAGGGCAGGAGAAGACTATATCGAGGCGATTTACGTTCTCGGCGGGGCGGATAAGGGTGTAAAATCCTCCGACGTTGCCGCTACTCTTTGCGTGTCGCGACCTGCCGTTAACAAGGCGGCGGGGGAGCTTGCTCAGCGCGGACTAATTGTAAAGCCGGAGTACGGAAAGATGATGCTTACGCCGGAGGGAAAGACGGAAGCGGAACGCATATATGCTCGTCATCAACTTTTGCATAAGTTTTTGCGCTCTATAGGAGTTAGCGAGGATGTTGCTAAAATCGACTGTTGCAAGATAGAACATTTCGTTTCTGAAGAAACGGTGACTTGTATTTCTCGGTTGGTGGAAAAACTGGACGGATGATTGCAGGCTATAGACTTTTTGGTCGGTTTTATTGTAAATATTGGGTGCGTATATAAATTCGTTTCCTACACTATACGGCAAACTAAAAGCTTCTTTTCTTTCAAGCCAGAGAACCGGTAATTTAATGGCAGGTGGTTTTGTTTTCGGGATAACCGCTTTCAACCCTTCTAATAACTATTTATTATCTTTGTTCACTACGCCGATAACGTCAATTCATTCCATTGACTTTTATAATTTTAGTCAAAACCGAAGTCATCATGTTGTTTATATCAACAGTCTCGACACTTCTAAATGATCTATTCTGCACCTTGTCGAATGACTCTTTAGTAACTTGCGCCGAGACGAGCGTCGGCTCGCCGTAAAAGGTTTTGTCCTCTACGTTCTTATAACTTCCTATAAGGAAGTGCAAGTGCCACGACTTCGGCTTTGCAGGATAAGTCTTACCATTATACTCGCGTTCCTCGGTTGCCTTCCTAAACTCCTTTGCAACGAGTATACAATCCGTCGTTATTCGCATTTTCTTTCCCATTGTCTTTTGCCTCCTAGAAAAATAATAGCAAAATGTTGCTATGATATTATTATATTAGCAAGATATCGCTATGTTAAGTATTCCAAGCAAAATGTTGCTAAAATGTTTTTGAGAGGTAATTTTATGTACGGAAAAGAAATAAAAAACGCACGAACAACAATCGGAGTTACTCAAATTCAAGTAGCAAAAGCAACAGGGCTACCGCAAAACACTATAAGCTGGATAGAACTTGACAAAGGGCTACCGAACATTCAGCAATGTGTAAAACTTGCGGACTTTTACAACATTACCCTTGATGAACTCATAGGGAGGAACGGTACAAAGAGCATTACCGTTTCGGACGGCTTCGACAATAATTAGTGAAGAACTATTAGCTACAAAAAAGCGGTTTATAGGTAAACGTTTATCTAAAAAGATAAAA
>CAYTKK010000018.1:0-14522 GCA_964438355.1 uncultured Lachnospiraceae bacterium
TGGGATATGAAATCGTTGAGGTCGAGTTTGTAAAAAGGAACGGTCAGGATAACTTGACTGGTTACATGGATTGCCCCGCCGGAGTTTCGCTTGACGATTGCGAAAAGGTGACAATGGCGGTCGATTCGCTTTTGGAGGAACTCGATCCGACAGCCGGCAAACCGTACGTGTTCAACGTGTCCTCGCCGGGACTAGATAGACCCTTTAAGAAGCATCGTGATTACGAGCGCAACTACGGCAAGGAAGTTGAAATCAAATTGTACGCGCCGATGCAGGGCAAAAAAATATTCGAAGGCGTTTTAATTAGCCACGACGACAACGTGACCGAAATAGAAACCTTTGACGGAAAGAAAATTAAAATTGAAAACACAAAAGCGGCGTTTGTTCGTCCGCTGGTTAAATTTGAATAAACATTCGGAGGCAGAATAGAAATGATAAACAAGGATTTTTTCCTCGCGCTGGAAGAACTCGAAAAGACCAAAGGTATTAAGAAATCGGTATTCATCGAGGCACTTGAAACCGCGCTTGCTAACGCATATAAAAAGCAGACGGGCACGTCTAAGGCCGTAGAGGTTAAGCTCAATCCCGACCGCAATACAATCAAAGTTATTGCGTATCAAACCGTAGTGGAGGAAGTAGAGGATAAGGACACGCAAATTTCGCTCGAGGATGCTCGTCTTATAAGCAAAAAATATAAGGTCGGCGATATCGTTCAAGAAGAAATCGACTCCAAAAAAATCAACAGAATCCCCGCGCAAACGGCTCGTCAGATGATAATGCAAAAACTTCGCGAAATCGAGAGCGAAAATGCGTACAACGAACTTTCGCAAAAAGAGGGCGAACTCATCACCTGTGCGGTTAGAAGCATTGACGGAGACAATGTTCATGTCGAACTTTCCAAGCAAATCGAGGCTGTGCTTATGCCTCAGGATCAAGCGCCCAACGATCGCTTTAGAGTCGGAGATCTCGTTAAGGTTTACGTCAAGAAGATTAAGGTCGGGCAGCGCGGTCCGCAGGTTTTCGTTTCGCGTACCGTACCCGGATTTGTGAAGCGTCTTTTCGAAATCGAAGTTCCCGAGATTGCAAACGGTTTGGTTACGATTAAGGCGATAGTAAGAGAAGCCGGATATAGGACGAAAATGGCGGTATTCAGCGAGGATGCAAGTATCGACGCTGTCGGTGCTTGCGTAGGTAATCGCGGTATGCGTGTAAACGCTATTGTCAACGAACTTGGCGGCGAGAAGATAGATATCATTCCGTGGTGCGAAGATACGCTCGAATTTATTGCTCGCGCGCTTTCGCCCGCAAAGGTCGTTATGGTTCAGGTAAACGATGACGAGCATTCCGCAAAGGTTGTTGTTATGGACGATATGTTGTCGCTTGCTATCGGTAAAGACGGACAAAACGCTCGTCTTGCGGCAAAACTTACCGGTTGGAAGATTGACGTAAAACCGTATTCGGCGTTTACGCAGTCGCAGCAAGAGGAAGCGGAAGAGGAAATCGTTACGGATTCCGAGCCGTTGTCGGACGCAGACGACGTGTTTTCTGAGGACATTGAGGATATCGAATAATTGCCGATGAAAGAGAAAAAGACACCGCAAAGAATGTGCATTGCTTGTCGCGAAATGCGGGACAAAAAGCAACTTATTCGAATCGTTCGTTCTCCCGAGGGCGAAATATCGCTTGATTTTACGGGGAAGAAAAACGGTCGAGGTGCTTATGTTTGTCCCAATGCGTCGTGCATAGAAAAGTGTAAAAAGACAAAAGCATTGTCTCGCACATTTAAGCAAGAAATAGACGACACC
Organism: uncultured Lachnospiraceae bacterium; assembly: GCA_964438355.1. Taxonomy (GTDB): domain Bacteria; phylum Bacillota; class Clostridia; order Christensenellales; family Pumilibacteraceae; genus UBA10677. The sequence goes on from CAYTKK010000018.1 coordinate 1,806, forward strand.
GTTTACGACAGATTGTTGGAGGAACTAAATGGTCAAACCCGACAAGGTTGAAACGCTTTTGGGCTTTGCAATAAAAGCTGGAAAGGTAGTTTTCGGTACCGATAGAATCGAAACGTATCGAAAAAAGATATACCTTATCATCATGTGCGAAACGCTTTCCGAAAACGGAAAAAATAAGATACGCGCTATGGCGGACAAGGTTAAGGTCCTGCAAAGTACCGAGAAGAGAGTGGAAGAAATGACGCACCGAACCGGGTGCAAGGTGATAGCCGTTGTTGACAGGCAATTTGCCGGTGCGATTGACGCGGCAACAAACGGAACGTATAGGCTCGTTACCACGGAGGTAAGATAAATTGAGTAAGGACATCAAAAAACCCGAAGAAAAAAATCCTTTTCAAAACGTTAAAAAGGTTATTTCTTTGCTACAGACCGGCGAAGGCGAGTCCATTAGCGCCGTAATGGCAGGGATTAAAAGCGCTCGCGGCAGTATGGAGCGTGCTTTGAAGCAGTATGAAAAGCGCGCCGAAGAAAGAGCGAAGGCAAAACGCGAGCAGCAGGAGCGTTTGCGCCAAGAAGAGGAATCTAAAAAGGCTAAGCCTGTTCCTCCGTCGGTGGAACCTTCTAAACCCGTTGAAGCCGTAGAGGTTAAGACTACGGTGAAAGAATCGAAGCCTTCGGAAGAAAAAACGGAGCAACCTAAAGTTCAAAGTGCGGAGAAACCGAAGGAAGTTAAGCCGCAGGACAACGTTCGTACGAAAACGTTCGAGCCGGTTGATAAACCCAGACCGTCGTTTGTTCGCGGTATGTACGTTCCGCCCGCTCCCGTACAGTCGCAATCTACGACTCCCCGCGCGCCTAGAAGCGGACCTGGCACCAATAAAGGACCTCGCGGTCAGCAAAGTGATTCTCGTCCTCGTAGTCAGCAAGGCGCTGGCTTTAAGCCGAATAGCGGAAGCACTGTTCAAAGCAGGCAGTCCGCGTCCAGAAGTTCCGGTATGTCTGCGCTACCTGTCGCTCCGCAAAAGGAGAGGAAGGTTTTCGACAAGAAGAAAGACTTTAATAAGCCCGACGATAAAAAGACGATGAACAAGCGTACGCTTATACGTAAAGGCTTTATCACCGACGATATCGGCGAAGAGCGTATGGGAACGCGTAAGCTAAAGAATAAAAAAGCCAAGGCTCCGGTTACGGTTGCCCCTACGAAGATAGAGAAGGCAGTAATTACGACCGAAAACCTTACCGTAAAGATATTAAGCGAAAAGATAGGTAAGACTGCGCAAGAAATCATAAAGCAGTTGATGCTTTTGGGAATAATGACAAACATCAACGGCGTGGTCGATTTCCAGACCATGGAGCTTGTCGCAAACGAACTCGGCGTTGAACTCGAACTTAAGCTCGAGCAAACGCAGGAGGAAAAACTCGAGGCTCTTATGGGCGTAGAGGATGCCGAAGAAGATCTTGTAAAACGTCCTCCGATAGTTACTGTTATGGGACACGTTGACCACGGAAAGACGTCGCTACTTGATGCTATAAGAAAGACTTCGGTCGCAAGCGGCGAGGCGGGCGGAATAACGCAAGCCATAGGTTCTTATTCGGTAATGTGCAAGGGTGAACGTATCACCTTCCTAGACACGCCCGGACACGAGGCGTTTACCGAAATGCGTGCTCGCGGAACAAACGTTACCGATATCGCGATTCTTATAGTTGCGGCAGACGACGGAATTATGCCGCAGACGATTGAATCGATAAACCACGCAAAGGCGGCGAAGGTTCCGATTATCGTCGCAATCAATAAAATAGATAAGCCGGGCGCAAACGTTGAAAAAGTTAAGCAGTCGCTTACCGAATACGACCTTGTTCCCGAAGAGTGGGGCGGCGACACCATTGTCGTTCCTATTTCGGCGAAAAAAGGTGAAGGAATCGACAAACTTCTTGAAATGGTTTTGTTCCTTGCCGAGTACAACAACTATCGCGCTAATCCGAAGCGTAATGCGCGCGGTTATGTAATAGAGTCCAAGCTCGATAAGGGCAAGGGTCCGATTGCAAATATGATTGTTCTAAACGGAACGCTTAAAGTGGGCGACTATGTCGTTAGCGGACTTACCAGCGGTAAAGTAAGAGGAATGGTCGACGATAAGGGACGCTCCGTTAAAGAGGCTCCGCCGTCAAGTCCCGTTTCGGTTCTTGGTTTTGCCGACGTTCCGGACGCAGGCGAACAGGTATTTGTTGTCGACGATGAAAAAACAGCAAAGCAAATTGTTGCCGAGCGTGTCAATAAGATAAAAACAGAACAGGCAAACCAAGGACAAAAGGTATCTCTCGACGACGTGTTTAGTCGAATTAGTCAAGGTCAGATGAAGGAACTCAATCTGCTTATAAAGGCAGACGTTCAAGGCTCGGTCGAGGCACTTCGCGGGTCTTTGGAGAAGTTGTCCAACGACGAAGTTAAGGTTTGTGTCGTTCACGGCGGTGTAGGCGCGATAAATAAATCCGATCTTATGTTGGCAAGCGTATCTAATGCGATTATCATCGGATTTAACGTTCGTCCCGATTCCGAATCGAAGGCGATGGCGGAAAGCACCGGCGTAGATATCAAACTTTATAATATCATTTACGAAGCAATAGACGACGTTTCGGCGGCAATGAAGGGATTGATTGCACCGAAATACAAAGAGAGTATTTTGGGAAGAGCGCAAGTTCGTTCCGTTATTAAAATTTCTTCTGTCGGCGCGATTGCCGGTTGTTATGTTCTTACCGGAAAGATGGCGCGTAACGCTAAGGTCAGAATTTATCGTAACGACGTAGTTATTTTCGACGGCGAAGTAAAGAATCTTAAGCGATTCAAGGACGACGTCAAGGAAGTTGCGTCGGGATACGAGTGCGGACTTTCCGTTGACGGCTTCGACGGTTTCGAGGAGAACGACGAAATCGAATCGTACGTTCTTGAACAGGAAAAGTAATTTATGAGTTTCAGAATTGACAGATTAAACAGCGAAATGCGTAAGGCAATCGCCGATATCATTGATAACAAAATTAAGAATCCGCAAAAGACCGAAATGGTAGGCGTTACGAGCGTAGAGGTTGCAAAGGATCTAAAAACGGCAAAGGTGTATCTTTCGATTTACGGGAATCCCGACAAAATCGAAAGCACCTTCGTTGCGATAGTTCGTTCGGCAGGTTTTGTGAAAAAAGAACTCGCTTCGATTTTCCGCGATCTTCGTTGTGTTCCGACGCTTGAATTTAGGCTTGATAAATCCATGGAATACAGCGCGAAAATCGAAACTATTTTGGAGGATATAAGGCGTGACGTTGATTGAAAAAATTAAATGCGCTCGCTCCATATTGATAGTATGTCATGTCCGTCCCGACGGCGATTGCCTTGGGGCGGGTTTTGCGATAAAGCGAATTGCGGAAAATTGCGGAAAAAAAGCGAAGCTGGTTGTGGATTCGCCCGCGCCTGCGGCATATTCGTTTATCGGCGGATATGAAGAACTTGTTTCCGCTTGCGACGAGGCGCAGCTTGTCGGTTTGAATTACGACTTAGCTATTGCAGTCGATTGCGGCGATAGAACGCGACTCGGTAAATACTACTCGTTATACGAGAAAATCGGCAATACTGTAAACATAGATCATCACAAAACGAATGATCGCTTTGCGAAAATCAACTTTGTCGATAAAGATAAAAGTAGCACGTGTGAAATAATTTTTGACCTCATCGAAGGCGAAATAGGCATAACGCCCGATATTGCGACGCTTTTGTACCTCGGACTTTCAACGGATACCGGGAATTTTATGCATTCGAATACTACGCCGTCCGCTCTTTTGGTCGCGTCGCGACTTTTGGAGTACGGTGCGGACCTAGAAACGATTGTCAATAAATTTTATAAAAACAATTCCAAGGGTAAACTTTACCTTATCTCGCGCACGATAGAGGGAATGAGATTTTTCCGTAACGGAGAGATAGTTGTTATGACCGTTACGAAAAAAATGTTGAACGATTGCGATTGCGTGATTTCCGATACGGAAGGAATCATTGATTATGGTATGAGCATAGGCTCCGTGCGAGTTGCCGTATGTATGAGTGAACAACGTGAAAACAGCTATAAGGTAAGCTTTAGGTCGAAATACGTTGACGTTTGCGCGGCGGCGGCTGTTTTTGGCGGCGGCGGTCACGTAAGAGCCGCGGGTTGTGTGGCTAACGGATTTTACGAGGACGTAATCAGAAAGGTCGTTCGTGCGATAGAGGACGGAATGACCGAATGAAAGGAGTTGTTAATCTTAATAAGCCAAAGGGGTGGACTAGCCGCGACGCCGTAAATAAAGTACGCAACTTGCTTAAAGTAAAAGACGCAGGACATTTCGGGACGCTCGATCCGCAAGGAGAAGGAGTTTTGTTAATAGGAGTAGGTAAGGCTACGCGATTGTTTGACCCTATGCTGAAAAAGGATAAGGTGTACCGCGCCGATTTTGCGTTTGGCTACGAAACGGACACTCTCGACGGCGAAGGTGAAATTGTAAGAACTACGAATATTATCCCGACAGCCGTAGAAATCGAAGAAAAGTTATCGTCCTTTGTCGGAAAACAGTTGCAAATTCCGCCGCAGTATAGCGCAAAAAGCGTGGGCGGAGTCCGCGCGTATCAGTTGGCGCGAAGAGGCGAAAGCGTAACGCTTGTTCCGTCGGAAGTGGAAATTTTTTCGACAAAGCTTATAGCAGACAAAGGAAACGGCGTTTTTGAAATAGAGTTGCATTGTTCGGCGGGAACTTATGTGCGCAGCGTTTGCAGAGACCTTGCGTACTCTTTAGGTTCGCTTGCGACAATGACGTCTATTACGCGTTTGAGAGTGGGAGCGTTCACGTTAGAGCAATCTGTTACAATCGAAGAAGTCGAAAGACTGGGCGAGAAAGTTTTGATTTCTTGCGATGAGGCTATCGGAGGATTTCCTATGTACGAAGTGCCTGCCGATTGGTACGATAAGATAATTGACGGCGTTAAATTCTATCCGGAAAACGCACCCGAGCCGCCGTTTTCGGTTTATTGCAGAGGTGAACTTTTCGGTTTGGGTGAAGTTGTCGACGGCGTTTTGAAAATTAAGACGTACTTGAGGGATTGAATGACGGACAAAGGGAAAAACAAAAAATTATGTTTAGCGCTAGGCTTTTTTGATTGTATGCATGCGGGACATCGCGTTATAGCGCATGAGGCTGTTTCGTACTGCAAAAAGCATCGCGCTTTTCAACCTGCGATTTTTACCTTTAACGATAATTTTGCGGCATATAAGTCGAGCGGTAAAAGCATTTATACTTTGTCCGAACGCATCACGATTTATAACGAGTGCGGATTTAGCAAGGTTTTAGCGTGCGATTTTGCAAAGATGCGAGATATGCAACCGCTTGATTTTTTAATCGAGCTAATCAATTCTTACGACGTCGGTGCGTTTGTTTGCGGGTATGATTTTACTTTCGGCAAGAATCGGACGGGCAGCGTGGGGGAGCTCAGAAGATTCGCTGCGGAAAGAGGCATTGATTTAATAGTTGTCGACGAGGTAAAAAGCGGCGGCGAACGCGTATCCTCTTCGCGTATTAAGCAACTACTCGGCTGCGGGCGAACGGAAGAAGCGAATGTGTTGCTTCAGAGGCCGTTTTTTATACGAGGCAGTGTGGTTCACGGTAGAGGCGTTGGGCATACGTTTTCCGTGCCTACCGCAAATGTCGAAGTTTCACCGGTCAAGTTTTTGCCGACGGACGGAGTATATGCTTCGGTTGCCATAGTGGGCGAGCGCGAGTATTATTCCGTTACTAATATAGGAAGTAAGCCTAGTTTCGGCGATTTTACTCGAACGGTCGAATGTCATATAATCGGTTTAGAAAGTGATATTTACGACAAAGAGATAACCGTCGAGCTTATCAAGTATTTGCGCCCCATACGCAAATTTAATAGCGTTGACAAGTTGCGCGCACAAATCGAAGAAGACGAAAAATGGAGTGATGAGTAAGATGTTGCGAATAGGTCCTTCCGGAAATTCGCTTGGTTTTTACGAAAGCGGAAGAAAACACAGTTATCAAGCAGCGGAGTGGCTGCACGAGTTAGGCTTGACGGCGTATGAATATTCGTTTGGTCGCGGCGTTAGAATAAATGACGACACCGCGGCAAAAATTGCGTCGGAAATGCATAAATACGACATTGAATTGTCTGTTCATGCTCCGTATTACACTAATTTTGCTAATCCGGATTCGCAAATGATAGAAAATTCTATCGGATATATACTTGCCTCGATAGGCGCAGTCCAAAAAATGGGTGGAAATCGAGTCGTCTTTCATCCGGCGTCGTGCGGAAAGTTTCCTCGTTCGGAAGCGGTAGTGCGAACAAAACAAAACATTGCGAGGGCGATGGAAAGGCTCGATGAAGCATACGGTGATTTCGATTTTAAGCTTTGTCCCGAAACGATGGGCAAGCTCAATCAAATCGGGACAGTAGAAGAGACGTTGGAATTTTGTAAAATTCACGATAAATTATATCCTTGCTTTGATTTCGGACATATCAATAGTTATATGCGCGGCGGGATAAAGTGTAAAGACGATTATCGTAGAATTATCGACCGAACTTTTGACGAATTGGGCGAGGAGAAGGCGAAGAACATACACATACATTTTTCGAAGATCCAGTATGGCGAAAGCGGCGAGATTAGGCATTTGACTTTGGCGGATACTATTTACGGACCGGAGTATGCTCCGTTGGCTGAGATAATAGACGAATACAAAATGACTCCGTTTATAATTTGCGAATCGAAGGAAATTATGGCAGAAGACGCGTTGATTATGAAAAAGTGTCATAAAAACGTTTAACTTTTTCGGTAATATATGGTAGAATTAACTTTAGGAGAAAGAATATGTTCAAAAAAGCTGATACTTATCTGATTTTCGGAGTGGAAAATCGCTTCTACTTTACCGGCTTTAGATCGTCGTTCGGTTGCGTTATTTTGACGGAGAACGAAAAATATTTGCTTACGGACGCTAGGTATGCAAGCGAGGCGAGAACGCTTCTGAGCGGAATTATGATTGTTAACACTACCGCGCAATCGTTTTACGGCGATATTGCCGAGATTTTGTCTAGTATAGGAGCAAAAAGCGTCGGATACGAGGACGATGTTTTGTCTGTGCGCGAGTTTCAAGCACTTAAAGAAGCTTTGTATTCCGTCGAGCTTTTGCCGGCTTCCGACGAGCTGTCTGCAAAAAGAGCAATTAAGACCGATATGGAAATTGATAATATAGCTCAGGCTCAGGCTCTGACGCAAAAGGCGCTTTCGAAGGTTTTGCCGCTTATTAAAGTCGGCGTCACCGAAAAAGAAATTTCGGATGAGATTACTTACAGAATGCTAACGCTCGGCGCAGAATGCAACGCTTTTGACAACATTGTTGCGTTTGGTGAGAATACGGCAAACCCGCATCATCACCCTAAGAACAGAAAGCTCGAACGTAACGATATGATAACCATAGACATCGGTGCAAGACTAAACGGTTGGTGCGGAGATATGACAAGGACATTTTCGTTGGGGACGCCTGACGAAACGCTTGTTAAAATGCACGATATAGTCAAGAAAGCTCAGGCATTTGCTCTTTCAAACATTACCGCCGGTATGACCGGAAGAGAAGCGCACTTGCTTGCTTATGAATATATTATGGCAAACGGTTACGGAAACGACTTCATTCATTCGCTCGGACACGGAGTGGGGGTCTACGTCCATGAAGCACCCACGCTCGGAATGCGATCGGACGATGTTCTTGCTGAAAATATGGTTGTTTCCGTTGAACCGGGCATTTATGTTGACGGATTGGGCGGAATTCGTATCGAAGACCTCGTAGTCGTAAAAAAAGACGGTGTAATTAACCTTACAAACTTTGACAAAAGCATAAATTTATAGTATAATAGCATTGTGAACACTATTAGGAGGATAATATGGTAGCAGGAGATTTCAGAAAAGGCGTTACGATCGAGATTGACGGAAAGGTTTTCGTCGTTGTCGATTTCCAGCACGTTAAACCCGGCAAGGGCGCGGCGTTTGTTCGCGCAAAGCTTAAAAACGTAGTAACAGGTCAGGTTTTGGAGCAAACGTTTAACCCGTCCGATAAGTATCCGGACGCAAGAATCGAGAAAAAAGAAATGCAGTATTCGTACAATGCGGACGGAATTTACTATTTTATGGATATGGAAACCTTCGAGATGCTTCCGCTTAACTACGACATAGTAGAAGACGCTATGCGTTTTGTTAAGGAAGAGATGATGGTAACCATTCAGCTTTATAAGGGCGCGGCGTTCAGCGTTGAGCCGCCGAACTTTGTTGAACTGGAAGTTGCAGTCGCCGAACCCGCAATCCAGGGCGATACGTCGAAGGCTGGAAATAAGCCCGCAACGCTTGAAACAGGCTTCAATATTCAGGTTCCGCTGTTTGTAAACCAGGGCGATAAGATTCGCGTCGATACTCGTACCGGAACATATATGGAGCGCGTAAAGTAGTTTAACTGTAAATTTTCTTAAAACAATAATGTATAACGGCTCTCGTAAAAACACGGGAGCCGTTATTATAAGTTTTTTTACGACAAAATTAAGCTCGCTTACAAAACTTTAACTTTTTGTAAACATTTTCAAAAACTGCTTTAGTTATTATATACTAAGGTATAAATCGTCAATCTTGGCGAACATTAAGGACGGAGGCGTTAAAATGGCAAAAATATTAGTTGTTGAAGACGATAAGGCAATGAATGGCTTCGTTTGTGCGTGTCTTCGCGACGGCGGCTATGAAGTTAAGTCTTGCTACAACGGGAAAGAGGCTCTTTGCGCGCTGGAAGAAGCAAGCTATTCTATGATAATCAGCGACGTAATGATGCCCGAAATGGACGGCTTCGAACTTGCGGAGAACGTTCGCGTTGCGGACAAGGTTACTCCGATTATATTTATGTCGGCAAAGGACGATAAGCCGTCGAAGATGTACGGGTACAAACTCGGAATAGACGATTATGTTACGAAGCCGTTCGATATAGACGTACTTATGCTTAAAATAGCGGCGCTGCTTCGTAGGGCGAAAATCGAAACCGAAAACTTGATAGAAGTCGGCAATTTCGTTATGAACCGAGATGAGCGTACCGCCTGCGTAAACGGCAACGAAATTTCGCTTACAATGCGAGAATTCGATCTTCTTTTCAAGTTGCTTTCGTATCCGAAAAAGACCTTTACGCGTTCTGCGCTTATGTCCGAGTTTTGGGATTACGATTCCTCTGCAACGAGTAGGACGGTTGACGTGTATATGGCAAAACTTAGGGAAAAAACAGCCGATTGCGACGGTTTTGAAATTCTTACCGTACATGGGTTAGGCTATAAGGCGGTGCTTAAATGAAGGACGTAAAAAGGCGAACTAAGACTGTTTTGAGGGGATATTGTGTCTTTTTTGTTACTATTTTTGTGACCGTAAGCGTGTCGTTGGCGCTGTTTATGCTTATAAACAGGCAAACTAACAGCAATTTACCCGCAATAGTAATTTCGATGCTTATAACGATTATTTTTTTGTCGTTGATTTTTACTTTGTTTGATATCATTCGTCGGCGAATAATGATTGACCGCCCTGTCGAACAGATACTTTCGGCTACCGAAAAAATAACGTCGGGCGATTTTTCGGTGCGATTAACGCCGATTCATCGCTATGAAAAATATGACGAGTATGATTTAATAATGGAAAACCTTAACGTTATGGCGGCAGAACTCGAAAAAAGCGAACTGTTAAAATCCGATTTCATCTTTAACGTTTCGCACGAACTTAAAACGCCGCTTGCTACCATACAAAATTATGCGTATTTGTTAAACGGCGACGACGTTAGCGGTGAGCAGAAAGAAAAGTATATTCGTACGATTACCGAGGCTACGAAACGTCTTAGTGCTTTGGTTACGAATATTCTTAAGTTGAACAAATTGGAAAATCAGCAGCTTAAGTTTACAAACGAAAAAATTCCGTTGCACGATATGGTCGCGGACGTAATTCTTACCTTTGAGGACGCAATTGACCAAAAGGGTTTGGAGCTCGAGTGCGAGCTTGACGAGGTAATGTTTGTTTCGTCTAAAAGCAATCTTGAGATAGTGGTGTCAAATCTAATATCGAACGCCGTTAAGTTTACCGAAAGCGGCGGAACGATAAAGGTTTCGCTAAAAAAAATCGACAATCACAGAGTGATGATAGAAGTTGCTGATACCGGGTGCGGAATTTCCCCCGACGTCGGTTCCAGAATATTCGATAAATTTTATCAAGGAGATACGTCGCATTCTCAGGAAGGTAACGGCTTGGGGTTGGCGCTTGTAAAAAGAGTTATAGATTTAATCGGCGGAGAAATTTCGGTAACGAGCGAGCCTGGAAAGGGAAGCGTATTTAGAATAGTCGTGAAGGGTGAGACGGAGTGATGACCGAGTTTAATAAAATATTAAAGAAACTAATGAATCCGCCTAAGTGGTTTGTCATGTTGGCAACGACTCTTTGCATTATTTTTTGCGTCGCGGCAATAACTTTGGCTGTTATTTCTCCCCAAAAGCAAATTATTCGGATATTGTCTTACATCGTCTATGCTTTTGCCGCAGTAACGCTAGGGTATATCGTTACTTTGATTGTAAAGCACGCTTCGACGTTTAAGGCGATTATTGTAGGCAGAATAAAAAGTACCGATATCGGCGAGCGAATGTTGGAACATTACGGCTTCAGAACGGTGTTTTTTGCGGGATTGGCAACTATAATCAATATAGCGTACGTAATAATGCATATCGTCCTAGCTTTTACTACGGACAATTCGTTTTGGTATGGTTCATTGGCGCTATATTATGCTGTATTAGTGGCATTGCGTGGCGGCATAGTGTTGTATAAAAGAAAAAATCGAGATATTATGCGAGAGGATAATTCGGCATCGATTACTTCGGTTTTGAAATATCGCTCTTGCGGAATTGCGCTAACGGTGTTGCCGCTGTCACTCATAGTTCCGGTGTTGCAAATAATTTTTTTAGGTAAAGCTTTCGTTCATGAAGGATTGAGCGTTATTGCGTTTGCCGCTTATGCTTTTTATAAGATAGTTATGGCTATAATTAACATCGTAAAGTCACAAAAGGAAACCGATTATACTATTCGTGCTATTCGCAGTATAGGACTTGCCGACGCAATGGTTTCGATATTTTTGTTGCAAACGGCGCTCTTGTTTGCGTTTGCCGACGGAGATTATTCTGTATTTAACGCTGTTGTCGGAGCTGTTGTGTGTGCGCTTACCGTCGCTTTAGGCGTTTTTATGATAAAGGCGGCAAACAAAAAAATAAAAGAATCGCGAGAGGAAAACTGATATGGAAGATGAAAAGGATGAGAATAAGAAATTCGAATATACGTATTCCGCATTAACGGAGACCGAAAGAAAACGCCTTGAAAGCATTCGTCGCGAGTATGAGCCGAAGCGCGAAACGGAGCAAAGCGAATTTGACAGAATTACACAACTTGATTCTAAAATCAAAACTCCTGCGCGAGTTTGGTCGATTGTGATCGGAGTAGTTGGGACGCTTTTGTTTGGATTGGGACTGACGATGGTTCTTGAATGGGCGATGACGGTTTACGGAATAATCGTTATGGCGCTCGGTTGTGTTCCGCTTGCGCTTGCGCATCCGATTTATTCGGCGCTTATTGCTCGCGGTAAGCGCAAATACGGCGGTGAAATTTTGCAGCTTTTGGATTCCGTACCGAAAGAAAAAGACGATTAAACAAATAAGCGTAGATTTTTTGAGCATCGAACGTTTGTTTTAATTCTAAAAATTAACGTTGTATCCCTTGATGTTTGCGAATACGTAGACGTTTACAAAATATTAACGTTTTTTTACAAAACGTTAACTTAATTCTGACGGATTGAAGACACTTAGTAAATATAATATGAGTACAAAATAAAGTTCGGAGGAATTAAAAATGACAAGTGCTGAAATTAAAAAGGTAGAACAACTTAAGGAGTATTACGGCGAGCGCAAGACCGATAAGTTTGACAAGCTTATGGCGTTACATCGCAAGGTAGAAAGGCCTGCAAACATTTTTGCTTATACGTTCGGAATACTGTCTGCTCTTATTTTGGGCGTCGGAATGTGTCTTGCTATGCGCGTAATAGGGGATACTGTTGCGTTCTTTATGCCGCTGGGTATTGTGATTGGATTGCTCGGGATTGCCGGCGTTTCGGTCAATTATTTTTTGTATAAAAGGATATTGATGGCTCGCAAAGAAAAATATTCTAAAGAAATTTTGGAAATCAGCGACGAAATTTTGAATAACTGATTTATAGTTATTAACCTCGTGCGGCGTTTAACGGTAACTCGTTTGGCGCCGTTTTTTTTGTTCTAACGATGCAATTGTAATAATATATTAAGGTATACCGGACGAGGGAGGTGATATGATGCTTGACGGAATTTTGCCCGGCGGGATATGTGACGTAATGACTGCACGCCTAAATGCGGACAAGATATACGAATTGCGGCTTCGCGTTGACAAACCTGTTACCGTAAATTACGGAGGTAAGTACTATTATTTAAGCGATACCGGTTTGACGACGGACAAAGATTTGGCGTTTGAACTTTCTTTTGCGGAAATAAAAGGCATAGTCGTACGAGCGACCGAATTTTCGTTGTATTCGCTAAATTCCAGGCTTTCGGAGGGATATATCACTACG
>CAYTKK010000018.1:14622-18194 GCA_964438355.1 uncultured Lachnospiraceae bacterium
AACCGAATCGCAACGTTTTGCTAGTCGACGAACGTAACGAGCTTGCGGCTTGCGTCAACGGAACGCCGCGACTGGACGTCGGCGCGTTTACGGACGTAATAGCGTGTACGGGTAAAGCGTATGCTTTCGGTTGCGGAATCAGGAGTATGAGTCCCGACGTTATAATAACTGACGAGTTGTTCGGCTGTGCCGATTTTGCCGCCGTACAGAGTGCGGGTAGCGTCGGGGTAACGGTGATTGCCAGTATACACGCGTCAAACGAGAATGAACTTTTTGCTAAAGACGGTTTTGCCGAAGTTTATAAGAATCGAGTATTTTCGCGATTCGTGTTATTATCCAAGCGTTGCGGCGCAGGAACATACGAGAAAATATTAGACTCGGAAATGAACGTTCTTTTTTCGGCATACTGATATGGGAAATATAGTTTTTGCGATACTTTTCGGGGTGGTCGGTGCGTTGGCGGGAATGTATTTTTCTAATAAGCTTGTACGGCGCCGTTGTTATTTTGAGGGATTGATTATGCTTGTAAATGATTTTGCCTGCGATATAAGATTTAGGCAAACAAATCTTTCCGATATTCTTTCCTCGCAAAGTAATCCCGCTATTAAAAATAATTTAGAAGAGCTGGCAGCGTTTGTTAACGGTAAGACGGAAAAGTTATTTATAACGCGCGGTGACCTTACAAGGCGAGAATACGAATCGGTAAAAGCGTTTTTTTCGGATTTGGGAACGTATGACCTCAACACACAGATAATAGTTTTGGAAAATCACAAACAAAAGTTTAACGAATTTTATGAAACTGCACGAAAAAAAGAGAAGGAGCAGGCGAGTATGGCGGTAAAACTCGGATTTATGTTCGGACTTGCAATTGGAATTATGGTTGTGTAAGGAGACGATATGGACATTTCTATTATTTTTCGAATAGCGGCTGTGGGTATATTGACGGCGGTTGTGAATCAGGTCTTAAAAAAGTCAGATAAGGACGAGATAGCGACATTGGTTACGCTTGCGGGACTGGTTATCGTTTTGCTTATGGTGGTAGATATGATTGCGCAACTTTTCTCGACGTTAAGGACGCTGTTTGCATTTTATTGAGTGAAGTAAATTATGGAAGTGTTCAAAATTGCGCTTGTCGGTATAGTGACGGCGATTTGCGTGGTTGTCGTAAAGGAAACTCGTCCCGATGTTGCGGCGCTGATAGGAATAACGGGAGGAATAATTTTACTTGTTGCGGCTGTCGAAAGTTTTACCGGCGTGTTTTCTACCTTTACGGACATTATAGAAAATAGCGGAGTGGACAAGTCTGTGATAAAGGCTGTGCTTAAGGTGGTCGGGATCGGGTACGTTTGCGATTTTGCCGCCGGGACGGCTGAGGATGTCGGACAAAAATCGCTTGCCGAAAAGATTGCGCTTGTGGGAAAAATTATGATTCTGTGCGCGTCGTTGCCTATGTTGAAGTTTCTTTTTGAAATAATTACTTCGTTTGTGTCATGATAAAGGATAGTTATAAATTTTCAGCCGAAAAGCACGGTAAACATCCAAATCGGCGGCGTTGTCTGTTGATGCTTGTGGCGCTGATTGTCTCGCTGATTCTCTCGCTTGGCGGTTCGAATATTGTTTTTGCCGATGACGGTTCCTATGGCGAAACAAACGCCGATAGTAGCGGTATCACCGTAGAGGAAATGCTCGATGAGTTGGATATGGACGAGCTTAGGAAATATTTCGATACTTTGTCGGACGAACAAAGGTCGTTGTTCGGCTTTAATTTCGACGATTTCGTTGCGGCGCTAACGAATGGCGACGCGGGTATTGATTTTACGTCTTTTTTGAATTATTTATTATCGTCGTTAGGCGCAAAATTTAACGATATTATACCGATATTGTGTATAATGATAGCAATTACGCTACTTGTGGGAATGATGAACGCGGCGCGCGGAAAATTCGCTTCGGTCAGCGTCGGCGGAATGGTTGAAACCGTGGGCGGGATTGCGGTATCCGCACTTGCTTTTGTTCAGATTTTTGCTTCGATTTCCGTTACGAGCGCATACGTTAATAACTTGCGTTTACAGATGGAAGCGGTGTTTCCCGTGTTGCTCACGCTAATGACGGCTGTTGGCGCCGTCGGCTCGGTTGCCATATATCAACCTGCGGTAGCGGCAATCGGCTTTTTGGTAAGCGAGGTAGTAATTGTTGTGGCGTTACCGCTTCTAATAGCGTCGTTTGCTTTTAGTGCAATAGGAAATATATCAGGGACGATAAAGCTCGGCGGCTTTTCCAAAACGCTCTCGTCGGTAGCAAAGTGGCTTTTGACGGTTGGCTTTTTCATATTTTTGGCTTTTTTGTCGGTTCAGGGAATTACCGCGGCAATTTCCGACAGCGTATCCGTGCGAGCGGCAAAGTTTGCGCTAGGGAAATATGTTCCTGTTATCGGCGGGTATATATCCGAAGGCTTCAATGTGATTTTATCCGGCAGTGTAACGATAAAAAACGCTATCGGTCTATCGGCGGTTCTTGTAACCTTAGTTAGCGTAGTCCCGCCGCTCTTGACGGTAATATGTACATCGCTGGCAATGCGCGTTCTCAGTGCGGTGGCTCAACCGATAGGAAGTAGTAACGTGTCGACTCTTGCGGGTGATTTGGCGGGAGGAGTAAATATTCTTGTCGCGATACTGGTAGGTGTAACGTTTTTGTATTTTATTTTTATTTTACTTATAATATCGAGCGGAAATTTAATTGTTTAGCGGGTGGAGTGATATGGTTGAACTTGGTAAATGGATTCTTGCTATTTGCGGAGTAACTGTTGTGTCGGCTGTAGCCGAATTGCTGTTTGACGGTTCGAGAATGCATAAGATGATTCGTTATGTATGCGGGATTGCCGTTCTTTTGTGCGTAGCGTCTCCGCTTGCGACTATCGTGGGCGTTGACTTTTCTTTTGATGAAGTTACGATAAACGGAAGTGTTTGCGCCGATTCGACGTATCTTGCTTACGTCGAAAGGTTAAAGTGGAACGAGGTCGAGCTTGGCGTCGAAAAAGAACTAAAAAACAATGGATTTCCAAGTTCGGAAGTTGCTGTTACGTATGATTTTGACGGTAAAGAATCTACTGTTTTGTATATAACGGTAAGTTTTGAAAAAGAAGGAATAGCCGAGTCAGACGAGCATATAAATATGAATGAGGTTAGGCGCTTGGTGTCCGAATTTGTTGGCGTGGACGACGGGAGGGTAATGGTAAATGGATAAGAAAAAATCTGTTTTAGAGAGGCTTAGGGCGCTAAAAGGCAAAGAACTAATTCTGGCTGTGCTGGTAATAGTCGTAATGATAGTTGTATATTTTTCCTCTCTTTCTCCCGTTGCCGCTACCGATTCCAAATCTGCGCTTAATTCGGAATACTGCGAAAAAATCGAAAACGAACTTATTGGCGCGGTAAAAAAGTTGTCCGGCGACGACGATGCGCGAATGGCGATAAGTTGGGAAAGCAGCACTGAAAAAGTCTTAGCTACCGACACCAGCGGAAGCAATATTAATTCTACTTCAACCGTTATCGTTACAAGCAACGGGAGTTCTGCTCCTT
>CAYTKK010000019.1:0-18094 GCA_964438355.1 uncultured Lachnospiraceae bacterium
TCCTCGTCTTGTATATTTATCTCATTACGTCGAGTGATTATTTCGCTCGGTTTCGAGTATATTATATTATACTTTTTCTCACAAGAGGTTGTGATATGATATATTTTGACAATTCTGCAACTACGCTTTTCAAGCCTGAATCGGTCATAAACGCAATGACCTGCTCGATGCTTCGTTTAGGCGGCAATCCCGGACGAAGCGGACACGAAGTAGCCATTAAGTGCGGAAGACTCGTTCACTCTGCAAGAGAACGCTGTTCGGCGTTTTTAGGCGCAGGCGGCGGTGAAAACATAATATTTACGCCGTCTTGCTCGTTTGCGTTAAACCTTGCGATATCCTCGTTTGCATTGCGCGGCAAACACATAGTAACTACCGCGCTCGAGCACAACAGCGTACTACGACCGTTGCACGCCTTAAAGAAAACGCGCGATATAGACGTTACAACAGTTATTCCGACTCGGGACGGTATCATTACGCCTGAACTAATCAAAGACGCATTAAGAAGGGACACTTGTCTTGTGATAATCAACCATATTTCAAACGTAACGGGAGCAATTGCGGACGTAAGTCGAATAGGCAGAATTTGTCGCGAACACGGTATAAAACTACTTGTTGACGGTGCTCAATCCGTAGGATACTGCGACATTGATATAGGCGAAATGTGCATAGACGCTCTTGCCATCGCGCCGCATAAAGGAATGCATGCGGCACAGGGCGTCGGAATTTTAGCCGTAAACGGCGACGTTACGCTATCGCCGATTATATTCGGCGGAACGGGAACGGATTCTTACTCGTTAAAACAACCTACGGATATTCCGGACGGATTCGAAGTAGGCACATTGCCCACTCCTGCGATTGCAACGCTTATACCCGCAATCGAATGGAGCGAAAAAAACAAAGTCAAAAACCGCGAAAAACTTCTATTCCTTTCGGCAATGATTCGTGACGAATTAACAAAAATTCGCGAGATAGACATCTACTCCCCGCCAAACGCGGCAAGCGGAATCATTACGTTCAACGTAAGAGGCTACACGTCGGAAAGCATCGGCGACATATTATCGAGCGAATACGGAATTTGCGTACGAACGGGTTTGCATTGCGCGCCGTTTGCGCACAAGTATCTCGGCACTGAAACGCGCGGAGCCATACGTGTTTCGCTAGGTTGCGACAATACCGAAGAGGAAGCGCGATTCCTTATTAACGCCATAAAAGAAATTGCGCCTAAAACGGCATAAAAAACAAATAGCGTATCCGATTTCAATCAATCACGATTTTATTTTAAGCGAGACATCGAGCATTTTTTGACTGCAATCTTTACAATTGAATTACGTTTCGTCAAGTATTCTTATCACGTTAGCTAATTTTTCTCGTTGCTCTATCGACAATAACGGTTCTGCCGCCGAAAAAAAAGACTTCATTTGCTCGGAATCGTATGTTCCGTTTTCCTTAGCGCGATTTACCGTCTTTATCAGTTCCGCTATAAGTTGTTCGTCGTTCATTGCCGAATATCTACTGATAGCGCTGTCATCAACTCCGCACTTTTTAAGCATTTCCATAGTATCGCTCTTTCCGTGATTGCGTAAACTTTTCATAATACTACCTCCGTTTTTGTAATATATGCGCCGCTTTGCGCAAAAGTACGTCATAAAAAGAACAAAATTTATACTTAGCAACATATAAGAACAATATAAAAATTCAGGAGGGTACATGAACATAAAAGACATTCTTCCGCTTCTATTATCACTAACAGGCGGCGGAAACGACAAACTAACCACGCTTCTATCTGCGCTTAACGGCAACCAACATGATTCTGAAAATAAACAAAACGGCAAAGAAAGCGTGTCTCCTCTTTTCGAAACGTTAACAAAAGAGGCGCTACGCTCGCGCGAGCGCAAGCAAAAAGCCGAGGGGGTCTCGCCCATACTCGGCTTTGCCAGCGATGATATCATCGGAAAAATCACTCGTTATTTCGCGCGTTAATCGAACTTTAATAAACGTTTTACGAAAACCTATATTGCTTGAAAACTAATTTTATGAGAACCGATAATTTATCAAAACTTAAATTCGATTAAGATTTTCTTTTATTGCCTGTTTAGCCACTGCTTCGGCAATTTTATCGGCAACACCATCTTCGAGCGCCGCGGGCAAAACACAATCCGGGCACAATCTGTCCTCGGTTACTATATCGGCAAGAGCGTAGGCCGCGGCGACTTTCATTCCGTCGCTTATCTCCCTTGCTCGAACACTGAGCGCACCCTTAAAAATTCCGGGGAACGCCAAAACGTTATTAACCTGATTGGGAAAATCGCTTCTTCCCGTCCCCACAACGAAAGCGCCTGCCGCCTTTGCCTCATCCGGATATATTTCAGGTTCGGGATTTGCCATTGCAAAAATAATCGGATCGGGATTCATCGTCTTTATCATTTCCGCAGTCAAAACACCTGGAACGCTGACACCCACGAACACGTCGGCTCCGACAACGGCTTCTTTAAGTCCGCCCTTGATTCGAGCGCGATTCGTCTTTTTAGATAACTCGACCTTTTTCCAATCGAGGCCGTCCTTTCCTTCGTATATTATTCCGTCTTTGTCGTTAAGAATAACCTCCTTAACTCCGCTTTTAAGCAGCAATTCCGTAATAGCCGTTCCCGCTGCCCCGGGACCGGACAAACAAACTCTAATCTCCTTAATGGACTTCTTCTTTAATTTTAACGCGTTAATTATCGCCGCCAAAACGACAATTGCCGTACCGTGCTGGTCATCGTGAAAAACGGGAATGTCCAGTTCTTCCTTAAGACGACGTTCGATTTCAAAGCATCGCGGCGCAGAAATATCCTCCAGATTGATTCCTCCGAACGACGGAGCGATATTGCTAACAGTCCTGACGATTTCGTCCGCATCTTGAGTCGACAACACCAGCGGGAACGCGTCAACGCCACCGAAATGCTTAAACAAAACGCATTTCCCTTCCATTACAGGCATTCCCGCAAGTCCGCCTATATTTCCTAATCCCAGCACTGCGCTTCCGTCGCTGATAACGGCAACCAAATTATGTCTGCGCGTATATTCGTACGATAACTCGGGGTTTGCCGCAATCTCTAAACACGGTTGCGCCACACCGGGCGTATACGCCACTGAAAGGTCGTCTCGACTATTAAGTTCGCAACGTTCAACCACCTCTATTTTTCCCTTCCACTCCGCGTGCTTTTTTACCGCCATCTTCTTGTAATCCATTTTACTCTCCTTTAATAAGCGTATTCAATATTTCGATAAGTCGAAACGACATCGCGTCCGAAAAATTTCGTAAATTCAGTCCGGTTTCCTTTTCGATTTTGTCCAACCTATATATAAGCGTGTTTCGATGAACGTACATATTTCTGCTGGTCTCGGAAATATTTAACGAATTTTTCATAAACTCTTGCGCGGTTTTCATAAGTTCATCGTCGGTTAAGATATCGTTTTTGCCGTGTTCCAAAAGCGTTGAAAGTTGCTCGGCAAGTATTTCTCGCGGCATTTCAGACAGTAACTTCAACAATAAATAATCATTATAAACGTACACATCCTCGTCGGGACTTAGTCGCTTGCCTATCGACATCGTAAACACTGCTTTTTCGTAACAAGAACACAACTCGTCGAACGTACGAACAATTCCGGGAGTAGCCGCCTTAAATTTAATTCTAAGTTCCTCTCGAATATTCTCGCACAAAACGCAGGCGAACTCTCGTGCGTTCTTATACTCTCCCTCGCCGTTATCATAGCAAAAGAACAGCAACGTACGTTCGTCCATCGTCACGATATAATCGTTTTTTCCGGCTATCGCAACAAGAAACGTTTTAAGCTGTTTTTGCATTTCGTGTGTCCTTGCTACAAGCATCAAAACGAAATGATTACTGCTTTCCTCGTTGTGACGAGCGCGCATAACGGTTACGCGCGAATGCGACATTTCTCCCGTAAGCAACAATCTTAACTTTTCTTCTTCGCCTGTTTCTTCTTCAAATCGCTCGTCGTCGCCGGATACAAAAGCGTCTAGCATAAGCGCATAATTTTTTTCTGTGCTTCCGCTACCGTTAAAGAGGACATATTGATATTCTCCGTCTATTCTCAAACACGTTACGTTTAATTCTGGATTAACGGCTACATTTCCGTCGAATTCGTCGTCTCGCGGCACATACGCTTGTATCCTTTCGTCTCCAAAACGACACAACTGCTCGCCGCCTCGCGAAAACAGCGACATACTTATTCCGGAACGAACGTAAATCTGTCCGAGC
The DNA here is from genome assembly GCA_964438355.1 of uncultured Lachnospiraceae bacterium. Taxonomy (GTDB): domain Bacteria; phylum Bacillota; class Clostridia; order Christensenellales; family Pumilibacteraceae; genus UBA10677. The sequence goes on from CAYTKK010000019.1 coordinate 4,266, forward strand.
AAATTTTCAATATTTCTCATTTCTCACCTCTGCGAATTGTTTTCAGATTCAGGAAAGCATAAATAATCCCGTTTTATTATAGGAAAATCGACTTTTTTCCCTAACGCATCGGATAACTCAGCATTAATGTTCCGTCCTGAAACGCACGCGTAACTAAACGTAACCACAGACGAGTAGTCAACGGAAATCAGCGCGGCGCTATACTTCGATATTACGTTTGTAGCACGCTTGACTTGCGTATAGTCAATCTCTATCGAATAAAAATCACACAGCCGCATTACCAATTTTTCGCTCTGTCTTATAGCGTCTGTAGCACAACCCGAATACGCTCTCGTAAGTCCGCCCGCGCCTAATTTTATTCCGCCGAAATACCTTACGACCGCGACCAAAACTTCGCTAATTCCGCTTTTCTTAATGACTTCCATTATAGGTTGACCCGCCGTTCCGCTTGGTTCTCCGTCATCGGAAAAGCGCGTTGCGTTGCCCGCCGCATTAAACACCGCCGCGTAACAGACGTGAGTTGCATCCGAATGTTTTTTTCGTATTTCGCTTAATCGCGCAAAAGTTTCTTCCTCGCTTGTTACTCTGAACACATACGTTATAAATTCAGAGTGTTTAATTTCCGTTTCGGTGACAGACGGCGAATTAACGGTAATATATTCTTCAACCATTATTTACCCTCCGCCATAAAAAACTTTTTAGGCACCGCTTTTATGAAAAAATATGTTGCAAATCCGACAAACAGTCCCGCTATTGCAGACGACAACAAAAACAACGGCAACATCGAAAACAAATTTGTAGAAACCGCTATCGAAGCTATCGCTAATTGAACTCCGTTATGCACCGTTGCGCCGATAAAACTAATCGAGACAACGGAAAGCGACGAAAAAAACACTTGAACTAACACCGCCTCAACGGCAAGCGAAACTAATCCCGCCACAAGCGAATATATCAAACCGAAGTAATTTCCACCGAACAAAGCGCACAACAAACACCTTGCAACAGTCACAAACGCAGCCTCTCCTACGCCAAGCGAAAACAACACCACCAACGTAACAAAATTAGCAAGTCCCATTTTCGTGCCGGGAGCGAACGAAAGCAACGGCGGGAAAGCGTTCTCCAAAAGACTAAAAGCCAACGCCAACGTCGTAAATAACGCTATTTGAGTTATTCTTTTTGCCGTCATATTACTCCTTCTAATTCGTATCGACCTGAACGTCGCCGGTTCCCTTAACGGTAACTATCACTTCGCCCGGCAAGCAAACTAACTTTTGATTCACCCTGCTTATCCTTCCGTTATGTTCGCATACCCTGTCCTCACAAACGGAATCCTTTATATAGACTTCGCCGCCTAAAATAACCACGGTAAGAACTCCGTCAATAATTACTTCTCTGTCTACGTCAAGCGGATACTCCGAAACGACACCGCGAACGGATATTTCTACGATGCTACCTTTTTCGGCAAGAATAACCGATAGAACCGACAATAAAAGCGCAATCACGACAACCGCGGCTATTACTATTACGTCGATAACGCGCAAAGGCTTACTTTTTTTTATAGCGTCTATTCTCTCCGAAGCGTTCATATCGGCTGATACTCCGTATACGTGGTGTAGTCTTCTTTAAGAGACAACGTAGGACTTATTATTCGCTTTTTGTCAGACGTGAAAATTATCGCCTCATACCCTTTTTCGGTAACGAAATTATATCCGGCTTCCGCTCCCATTACACAAACGGCTGTTGAATATATGTCCGCAAACATAGAGCTTTCACCGATTATCGTTGCCGAAACGACATAACTACTTGATTGACTATACACGCCGTCAGTTACTCTTATTCCTATCGGCATAAGAGTATTACCGTCTATTATGTGACAAACGCGAAGATTGTCGTCGCCAAAAAAATAACACCGCTCGTAGTCACCGCTGGTTACGGCGGTTGCGGTTCCGCGCTTGTCAAAAGCGCAAACATACCCGAATCCACGCGGAGCGACGACGCCCACTCCCCACGCTTTATTCTCACTACCGACAATATAGTCACCTATAAGCATAACGTTACCGCTAATTTTAATAACGCCCGAAGTAATTCCGTGCTTAAGCGCGATTTTCTTACATTCGTCTGCACAATAACCCTTTGCCATTCCCCCGAAGTCAAGCGTAAAACCGTCAATCGACTTTTTCAAATAATATTTACCGCCGGCTTCGAAAACGGACAGCGCTTTGGTCATATCGGTCTTGTCGGCAAAAGACATCAATTGCTCGTAACTCGGCAAAGACGTCATCTTCTCGTCGCCGTAAACGTATTTCGAAATTCCTTCGTTGTCCACCCCCCACGCCTTACTAACCTCGCCCAAAGCGGGATTAAACGCTCCGTCCGTTTGCAAATACGCCTCCTGCGAAGCTTGCGCGAGACAATAGGTAATTGAATCGACTTCAACATTAACGCCCGAAGCCGCGGCGTTAAACGTCGACAAATAACTGTCGGAACGTGAAATATTGACAGCCTTGTCCACTGCGTCAAAAAGTTCGAGCATATCGCTTGTCGCCGAAGCGGGATTGCCTCCGTAAAGGCTCGCTTCGAACGTCATACCGGATGAAAAAACAACGCTCGAAAACTTTTCATACCCCTTCGAGCAGCCGCAAAGCGGTGCTATGACGCTTATACCGCAAATAACACACACCATTAGTATTGTTAGTAATTTTTTAGCCTTCAACGCATTTCCTCGTTTTAATTATTGTTGCATTATTTTTCTCGGCACAAACACAACACTCAAATATTATAATATTATTGACAAAATAAATCAAGCGATTTCAAAAATTAGTTAAAAAATATGGACATACTGCCCTGTTTTTGTGCAATATATCCATATATATTATCATTAACTTTAACCTTTAACGCGAACAAGCCTCGAGTTCGTCTATAAAGAACTGAAATTCTTTATCTCGCCAATTACGTTCGCTTTCGTGTCCGTATAGCGAAGCTATGTACATTTTTTTATTCGACGTTATCTTGTTATACGCGGCAAACTGCGTGGACGCAGGACAGGTTTTATCCATTAAACCCGTAAACCAGTAGACATTCGCCTTGATTCGCTTAGTCATATTCTGTATGTCGATATAGCCGAGCGTTTTCCAAAACTCTTCGCGCTCGCCATCCTCGGGAATTACTTTACGAATAAAATCCTTAAGGTCCTTATATGCGTCCTCGGCAAGATCCATTTCATATACGCGCTTGTAATCGGAAAGATACGGATACATCGGCGCGCATGCTTTTATATCGTCGCCGCACAGAGCGCTACAAGCAACGGTAAGAGCACCGCCCTGACTTCCTCCACGAGCAAACATTCTATCGGGATCGGCAAAATCGAGCGTTTTAGTTAGCCTTACAAGCTGAACTATATCCGAAAATATCGCCGTGTAATATAAATTCTCGGGACCTTCGAAATAACCGCGCGTTATCCAAGAGGTGTTTATTGCGCTTCTAGGCGTATTATCGTTGGACTCACCGCCCTGATTGCGACAGTCCATCGTAATAACGGCAAACCCGGCATAAGCATATGCAAGATTGCTACAATAATCCGACGAATTACCGCTAAGACCGTGGAACCTGAACATTACCGGCACCTTTTCGGTCGTATCGGGACGAACTACTCTGCTTACGATTTTCGAGCCGTCCTCCGCAATAAAGGTCATCTTTTGAATTATAGCGCCTTTAACCTTAAGAGGAGCATCCTCAAACGTAACCTCGGGCACGATAGCATTTAATCTTGCAAGACGTTTGTCCCAAAATTCATCGAAATCATCGGGACAGGGCGTTATACCCATATATTCTTTCAATTCGGATAACGGTTTATCAATAGTCGGCATATAATTTTCTCCTTTTTTAATTGCGATAATTATATCACATTACGTCAAAAGTCGCAAACGTTTTGATGTTATTCGGACAAAGAAAAAAATATTTCGGATGATTTAAGTTTAGCCTCGTAAATCTTCTCGAATTTGCGCAAAATTATGCGAAGAGCGCCCAAAGATAATTTATCGTCGCAAGAAATGCGCGCTGTCTCATCCACGGTCTTATACGCTATGTAATCGAGTAGTTCCGACGCGTTGCGCGGATTTGTGACAGGATTTATTTTTATATCCGCAAACCCCGATGCGCTTATTATTTTCTGAACAAACTTCGCCACGATTATCGCACTGCTTTTTTCGGTTGACAGCAATGCTTTTAACGTTTTCAACAGATATATAAACAACTCGCTCGAATCTATCGAAACGGCAGCTTTATCCACCACCTCCAACGCAACGGACGCCGCGGCGTACTTTTCCGCATTCATGCAAAGTTCATACATATCCTCTATCTGAGTAGCGCCGGTAATCAATAATCGTCCGTTTTTTTCAACCGCTTCGTATTCGCACACCGAAAACGGTTGCGCCGCAAACTTAAGTTTTGCGTTTTTCTTTCTAACGCCTCGGAGCGTAGCCGTAACGATTCCGTCTTGAACGGAAAAAAGGCGAACGAGCTTATCGCTCTCGCCCTTGTCCGTTGCTCTGATAAGAATCGCCGTCATCGTCTTTTCCACTTATTTACCCTTCGTCACCACTAACGCTACGGCAAAAAATACGTGTCTAAAACAGGTATCGGTTTTTCGCCGAGCTACTTTTTATCCTTATTTTTACTATTTTCAACAAATTCCTTATATAAAAGGTAATACCCCGGAGAACCGCTTCCCTCGAACAAGTCCCACGCAAGTTGCCTTATTTCTAGCGGAAAGAAAACATCCGTTCCGTCGTCATTCTTTTTCATAAACGCCTCCGAAATTGTTATGCGCAAAATCGGCGAATATTATTCCGAAGAATTCAAACGGCTATTGCTTCTTTTTAAGCTCATAACCTATGTCGCTCATAACCAAAGCGTCATCACGCCACCCCTCGCGAACCTTAACAAAAAGTTCCATGTAAACTTTTGCGTCTAGCAATCGTTCGATATCTACTCTTGCTCTCTCTGCAATTGCCTTTAGTTTTTCACCGCCGGCACCGATTATAATGGACTTGTGCGATTCCTTTTCGGCTATTATGTCCATACTGATATGCGCTACGCCGTTGTCGTCGTAATACATTCCCTGCATATACACGCCGATTCCGTGCGGTATTTCGTCGTTAAGCATCATAAGCGCCTTTTCTCGCAAAATCTCGCACAACATATAGCACTCCGACTTATCTGTTATTTCGTCAGTCGGATAGTACGCTGGCCCCTCGGGCATAACGTTTACCAAAAGTTTAGTCAAAACGTCAATGTTTTTACGACGACGAGCTGAAACGGGAACGATGTCGCGAATCGCCGCACGTTGTCCGTCCGCTTGAGTAAGAAACGAAAGCTTATTCATAAGCGGATAAATTTTTTCGTAACTGCCTAGGTCCACTTTGTTTATGGCAACAAACACAGGCGCGGCGCCTTGCAAATATTTTTCGATAAACTCGATATCGGAATCGAATATTTTTTTTGTTCCGTCAAGCACAATCACAATCGCGTCTACGTCTTCGCCGGCGCTTTTGACGCACTTGTCCATATATTGACCGAGCTTGGATTTCGGCTTGTGTACGCCGGGCGTATCAATAAATATCATTTGAACTCCGTCGGCGTTGTATATTCCGTTTATCTTGTCGCGCGTAGTCTGCGCCTTCGGCGAAACAATGGACACCTTCTCGCCTATTATTGCGTTTACAAGGCTGGACTTACCTACATTAGGACGTCCGAGCACCGCTATAAATCCCGATTTCAATTTTCACCTCGCGTAATGTTAAGCGATTCAAGTATCGCTTCTTCCTTTTCCCTCATAGTCGTTTTATCGCACTCTTCCATATGATCGTAACCGAGAAGATGCAATAGTCCGTGCGTAAATAAATACGAACGCTCCCTTCTTTCGCTGTGACCGTATTCTCTTGCTTGCCCGGCGGCAATTTCTTCACATATCACTATACTGCCGATGTTCACTCTTCCTTCCTCGTTCGTCTCGAACGGATAATTATCGCGCGTAAACGGAAGAATTTCGTTCAGCGCAGGGTACGAAAGAACGTCCGTCGCCCTATCTACGCCGCGCGTTTCAAGATTGAGAGCATGCATTTCCTCGCGCGTATAAAACTCCACCTCTACTTCCGCCTCTCCGCTAAGCGACAACAGTTCATACGCCTTGTCCGCAAGAAGCGAAAATTCGGTTATGTTTTCATCACTTATTACTTTTATCATTTTTTATCCTTAAATATACTCGCTTTTCGCTGCCATAAGCATAAACATATAAAATTACTCGTTATCGGAAATTTTTCCGGACGGATACTTTACACGCTCGTGATACACTCCGCCGTAAAGACCTATTATCGTTTCCTTTATCGTATTAAGATCACGCATGGTAATATCGCAATCGTCAAACTGATGGCGAGCAATTCTGTCTGCAATTATTCCGCCGACCAAAGCGTCCACCTCTTCGGCCGTCGGCTTCGAACGCGAACGAAGCGCCGCTTCCGCCGCGTCACACACCATTATTATAGCGGCTATTTTACTTACAGGCGTCTTACCGTGATAAGAATATTCACTTTCGTCGATTTCACCGTCCGTAAGATTTTTTGCCTTAACGTAAAAGACTATCATGGGTAACGTCCCGTGATGCTGCAACGTCACTTCGGCAATTTCTGCGGGAATCCGATACTGTTGACACAGTTCATAGCCGTCCGTAGTATGGTCGCGCAATATCTTTGCCGACACTTCGGGCAAAAGTTCGTCGTGCGGATTGTATCCCGATTGATTTTCCGAAAAGAAGCTCGGATTACGCAGTTTTCCTACGTCATGATAATATGCGCACGCTTTTGCCAGATACGGATTTTCGCCGATACGCAAAGCGCAAATTTCCGCAAACGAAGCGACAGCCAAAGCGTGGTTATATGTTCCCAGCGCCTTTTCTATTTGAAGTTTAACAAGCGGCGCGTTGCTATCGGTAAGTTCGATAAGTTTACTGTTTGTAAGAATGTTAAATAGCCATTCGAGTATGGGTTGAAGCAGCAGTGCCACGAATATCTGTCCGTACACAAACAGACAAATAAGTCCCCAGTTGCCCGCAAAGTCGAACGCGGTAAAGAATGATATTCCGACAACTGCGCCAAGCTGAACCGAACACATCAATAATCCGAGCAAAATAAAAGCTATTCGTCTCGCTCCTTCGCGCATAACATAACAAGCAAGAGTGCCCACGAAAATTCCGACTATCATCATATAAACGACTTGGTCGAGGTTTGACGCTGAACCGAGTATACACTCTATCGCAAGCGTCACTCCGACTGCCACGTTAACTATAAGATTTACGAAAAACGCGTTGTTTCGCGCGGTAATCTGCACAAGCACAAGCGCCGTAAAAATCAACGGCATAAACATTACGCCCAACCAAGACGACGCTATCGCGGCAACGTATCCTAGCGTTATTACAGTACATATCGCGGCAAGATTTTTGATTCGCGATATAAGTCTTTTACGCGAAGCAACCACGTAAATGTACAGTGCGCCGAAGAGTAATAGTATGCTTATAGCCGCGACAAGACACGCGGACATCATTCGGTCGCTTCCGCGCTCGAAAGACCCGCCGTAACCGAATTTAAGAAGCATACACTCTGCCGACACGGCAAACATAACGATAAATATCATTGCGGCTTTTAGCGCCGCTATTTTGTTATCCTTGTTCTTCATCCGTTTTCTTCTCCCGCTTTTCGTAAGCCAAAACGATTTTTTGGACGAGTTCGTGACGAACTACGTCGCGCTCGGTAAGTCTGCATACGGCAATTCCTTCTATTCCGTCCAGTATCTCGATCGCTTGCTTTAATCCGCTTACCGCACCACGAGGCAAATCAATTTGCGTAAGATCACCGTTTACAACGATTTTACTTCCCTCACCCATTCTTGTCAAGAACATCTTCATCTGCTCGTTCGTCGTATTTTGCGCTTCGTCCAATATTATAAATGACTGCGATAACGTCCTACCTCTCATATAAGCAAGCGGAGCTATTTCGATAATCCCGCGCTCAATTAAAGACAGGTAACTCTCCACGCCGAACATTTCCTGCAATGCATCATATAACGGCCGCAAATACGGATCCACTTTTTCTTGAAGGTCGCCCGGCAAAAATCCGAGTTTTTCGCCTGCTTCTATCGCAGGACGCGTAAGAATGATTTTGTTTACCTCGCCGGATTTGTATGCGGAAACAGCCATCGCAACAGCCAAATATGTCTTTCCGGTACCTGCGGGCCCCACCCCGAAAATAACAGTACTTCTCTTTATCGCTTCGACAAACTCGCGTTGCCCCAACGTTTTGCACTTAATACTCTTCCCTCGCGCGGTAATCGCGACCGAACGTTCCTCAAGTTCTACGATGGCGTCCGGCTTGTCTGCCTTTACCAGTTCGATTCCTATGCTTATCTTTTCGCGAGTAAGTTCGTAGCCTTTACCAGTAAGCGAAATAAGATTACGCACAAGGTCGTATGCCTTACTAACGTTTTCGTCATCGCCGATTATTTTCAGCTCGCCATCCTCGGGGCGCAAACGCACCTCGAACGCCTTTTCGATAAGCCTTGCGTTTTCGTCATGAACTCCGAAGAGTTTCATTAAAGTGTCTATTGTTATTTTAACGCTTTGTGTCATACTCCGTCCGATATTATTATTTCCGCTTGAACGTAAATCACTATTCTTTTTCTACCGCCGCCCGCGTCCTCTATCCGAGAAACGGTCGACAGCGACAGCGGCGTTTGAACAAATTCTGCCGCATATTTTTCCTCGTACCGAGCCGCAAGTGACTCGAGGTCCGTCTTTATCTCAACAGTTTCGGTCTCGTAATACACGACGCTTATAACCGATAAAGGCAAAATATTACCAAGTCCGACGACAGACGATTCGCATTCGCACTGCGAGTAAGGCGACGTCGGCTTGAATATTTCCGAACCGAATAGCCAAAAACCGTTTATACGCTTGCTTCTGCCGGTGCGACGCACTTCGATATAACTCTCGCTGACCGTATGCTCGTAACGCTCGGCAATTTTACCGTAAACGATTCCGCTTGCCGTAACATCTTTAAGTTTTTCGCCGTTCTCGTCATAAACGGCGCCCTCGATAAGCGTTTGTCCCTTACTTACGACCTGCCCGCTTTTTACTCTCGCCGTACCGCTTTTGCATACGACAGACGTAACAACCGCGTCTTTCGTCGCGACGACCTCGCAAAAGCCGCCGTCTTCACCTGCCGGAGCCTTGCGCTCTATTATTGTCAAAGAAAGTACGTTTCCGTCAATCACGACGCTGCATTCGGCAACTCCGGAGTACGCAAGCGCTACTTTGCGAACGGAGTCCGCGCTTACATTCCACAGCATTGTCCCCACGCCGATTCCGTTATCCTGCAAATAGGCTACAAAATCGGCACGAGCAATATTTTCAAGCTCATTAATCTCGACGCCGACCAAAACGCTTCCCGAAACAAAACCGACCAACGTAGCGATTATAGCACCTGCAAATATACCTACGCGAGGCAATAACGAACGCGCGTACGAAACCAAGCCGCTACGCCTAATAACGCTATAATTATAACACATACCTTTGCAAATTGCAAAAGTTTTTGCACAATCTTTCTTCTTTATAACGAATTCGGTGATTTTTCCGCCGTATATACGCACTTTTTCGACTCTAATTGTCTCTTGGTCTAGCAAATACAGTAGCTTAGCGCGATTTAATCCTTCCACACGAATACACACTTTCTCCGCCAATCCGAACGAACAAGGCGCACCCGAGTGAACTTTAGACTTTTCTTTCGATTTTTTTTGAGCTTTTTTCGCATTCGCTCGGACTGTATTTTGCGTTTTTTTGCGACTTTTTGAAAATTTCTCGCGTTTATATGCGCCGATAACTTTCACTCGCAATTTCCCCGCCAATCACCACACAGCCGCCGTCGATTTCCTCGATTTGAAGTTTTTCGCCACTAACGGTAACATCGCCTTTTTCTGTCAAAAGAACAATTGCGGTATCGGTTACGCTACGTATTCGCTTGACGCCCTCGACGTACGCGTAATCGCCGTTAAAATTTATAACCGTGTATCCGCCGACAAACCCCGCTTGCTGCATTAAATCGCTTAAAAAGCCCATATTTCCACCTCATTAGCTATTTTATGAACGCTTAAGGCGCGATATGATCGCAGGAAAAAACGACATTATATATATTACATAGTTAACACGAAATATCAAAACTCTCATCAACAAATTTAACGCGTGGATTCGACTTCGCGCCAATGTATCTAAACAAGTACGCCCTTCCTCATCGCATAAAAGACATATTGTTGAGCATAGCCGGCAAGTTCTCCGTAACGCTCGAGAAAATATCTTTGAACTTTTTGCGGCGTATTAAGCCGAGGCGTAGAGTTTGCCTTGAATATCCAAGTATCGACAGGATACGAGCGCGTATGTCTAAGCGCAAACAACGATATACAGTTAGCCACTTTTTCGCCCACTCCCTTTATTTGCATAAGATATTTACGCGCTTCTTCGCCGCTCTTTGCCAAAATAATATCCTTTTCAACTTCGGGAAACGTACGAACCGCCGAATACATATAATCGGCGCGATATCCCATTCCCATATCGGCAAAATCGTCGCGTGAAAGTTTTAACATCGCTTCGCGCGACGGAAACGCATAATAATCGCCCTTATTCTCGCCCGCAGCAAAACAAAGACGCTCTATGATAGTTTGAATACGCTTTATGTTATTATTTGCGGAAATGATAAACGAAACCGTATTTTCAAACAATTCTTGATTAAGAATGCGTATACCTTTTCCAAAAACGGCGGCGTTTGCAACCTCCGGAAAAGCTTGTAACGATTTTACGATTTCGGAATAATCACGTTCTAAATCGAAAAAATTTGCAAAATACTGCGGATACTCCGTTTCGATAACGGTATTTCCGTCTTGAGAATACACCTCTGCTCTCTTATCGGCAGCGAAAACGAAATATCCGCGCTCACTCGTCTTGTAACGAAAAATTTGCCCGCATTCCAAAGTGTCCTTAGGCGAAAAATACTCGCCGCTATACAAAATTTTTTCCATTGCAATACCTTTATGTTTTATCATTAAACAATTTTTATTAGTGTGTTACTTGTAAATTTGTTTTTTATATCACGTGTAGCAGTTTGTAAACTAAAAAACGCAACAAAACAAAACGCGCCCGACCAAAACTTGGGGGCGCGCCATTGCGTTTCAATGTTAGTCAGCGTAAACGCTTACTTGCTTTTTATTTGCCTTCGTCTCGAATTTAACTCTTCCGTCGATAAGAGCAAACAAAGTATCGTCGCTGCCGATACCGACGTTGTTGCCGGGATGAACAGCGGTTCCTCTTTGACGAACGAGAATATTGCCGGCAAGAACAAACTGTCCGTCGCCACGCTTTACACCGAGTCTTTGCGCGTGCGAATCTCTGCCGTTTTTGGTAGAGCCGCCACCCTTTTTATGAGCAAATAATTGAATATTTATAAACATATTATTTTACCTCCAATTTGATAAAGTTCGAATAACCTTCCACTAGGTCGGCTATTCCGCACAGCATCGTTTCAAGAATCATATCCGCATCGTTGCGCTGTTTTGCCGTCAGTTTATCGGGAAGAACGCACTCAAGTTTACCTTGTTCTGCGTCCGTAGAGTACTTGCAAGGGATACTTGCCACACGCATAAGTCCCAAAACTGCCGTCTGCATAACAGACGAAAGAGCCGCACACACGATATCCTCTCCTTCCACGCCGTAACCGGTATGGTCAAACGCGAAAAACGAAACGATGTGCCCTTGCCTTCTGTGCAAAGTTACACTCGTCATTAACCTAAACTTACTATCTTAACCTTAGTAAACGGTTGACGATGACCTTGCTTCTTGCGGACGTTTTTCTTTGCCTTGTACTTAAAGACCAAAATCTTCTTTCCTTTGCCGTGTGCAAGAACCTCTGCCCCAAGCTTCAACGCAACCGCGTCGCCTGCAACTACGTTCTCGCCGTCCACCGTCAGTAATACGGGAAGCTCTACAACCGCTCCTACCTCCGCATCGAGCTTTTCAACCTCGATAACGTCGCCGATTGCAACCTTGTACTGCTTTCCGCCGGTTTCGATAACTGCGTACATATTAAGCACCTCCTCATGATGTCTCCGTTAGGCAAGGTACCCGAATTATGTCGGGATTCGACAAACCTTCTCTATACGGCTCGACGTAAATTATATCACATTGCCGAATGCAATGTCAACTTTTTTTCACGCAGAATCATACGATTTTTTGCGTTTTTCGTGTGTTTTATAAAAAATAACGGATTATGTAATGCAAAACGATACGCAATCCGTTATTTTTTGTTATTTTTTATCCTCCATAAGTCCCAAATCCTTCATAATTTGGTCCAAATCGTCCGTTGGGTTCCACGCCTCGACGAACGAAAAGCCGTTATCCGATTTCGCGCGTTCGGCAAGCATAGGTTTTTTGTCACTTTTACCTTCCGGCGCGGCATCAGCAGTTTCACTAGCCGCAAGCGATTCTAACCTAGCGGATTCGCTTTCAAATTGCTTATCGAGTTCACGAAGCACGGCACCGCCACCGGAAAGCACATCGTCCATAGCGCAATTGAAGCGTTCTATCGCACGCAAGCCGTCGTCATCAGGATATCTCTCCAGCAATTTATTATAGTGCGCCGTCCACTTTTCGTGAAAAGCTCGTAAAGACGACATCTCGTCGCGATAACGCTCTGCCGAAAGCTTTTGTATTTCGTCAGCTTTTTGAACGGCATTGAGAATCGCAACGGAAATAAGCTCAGTTTTGCTCTTATACTCCTCGATTTCCTTTTCTTTAGCGGCAAGATCGTTTTTAAGTGCAAAAATGCGCGAGCGCTGTTCAGCCAATTTTTCATCGTATTCGCTACGCAGTTCCACTATGTATTTGTCGACCTCTGCCTTGTTATAGCCCTTTCTTTCGATTGAAAACGCCATTGTTCCCTCCGTTATTTCGTGGTATTATTAAGTAATTGCTGCTTTAATGCGTATAAGCCGTCCGAAAGATCAACTTTATAAAGGTGCGGATTAGTCAGACGCTTGTACTCATCCCAAAAACGCGACAACTCGTCGCGACGATATTGCGAACTCTCTTCAAGCGTCGGGCACTTATAAACCAGTTTGCCATTCTCGAAAATTTTGACGAGCAGCTCCTTTTTCTCGTAATCGTCTAGCACGGTCTTTTTCCATCTTTCGGTTTCGTGAGTAAGAGTAAGCGGCTTACCTATTTCCTCTCCTTTTAGCGCGATAAGGTCCGCAAACGCCTTCCCGCTGTCGTTTGTATAAATTCGGTAAACGGTCTTAAACCCTGGATTTGTAATTTTTTCGATGGAATCGGATTTCTTAAGCCGCGGAATGGCTTTACCGTTTTTCTCGATTTGGCTAAGCTTATACACGCCGCCAAGCGAAGGCATATTTTCGCTTGTAATAAGCTTTGTGCCGACGCCGTACATATCGATCCGCGCGCCCTGAGAATTAAGCGACATAATCAAATTCTCGTCGATGTCGTTGCTTACAAAAATGACTGCGTCCTTATGTCCCGCGTCATCCAGCATCTGACGCGCTTTTTTGGAAAGATACGCAAGGTCTCCGCTATCAAGACGAATACCGAGCGGTTTGTGCCCTTCCGCTTTTAATCTGTCGAAAACCTTTATCGCGTTGGGAACGCCGGAACGTAAGGTGTCATACGTGTCGACGAGAAGCAAACACGAATCCGGATAAATGTCTGCAAACGCATTAAACGC
>CAYTKK010000020.1:0-6779 GCA_964438355.1 uncultured Lachnospiraceae bacterium
ACAGGCTCGTAAGCTACAACTATCTTCTTTGCATCCTCTACCTCGATGCCGTCGAACGCGCCATCTATCTGCGCCTTAAGAACGCTTTCGGTAGCGCCGCTCTCGCGCTCGGCAAGAAGTTCGCCTACGCACAAAATGGGTTTAAGACCGTACTTAAGAGCCTGACGCGTACGAGCATTGACGGTAGCGTCCGTCTCGCCGAAGTATTGACGACGTTCGCTGTGACCGATTACTACGTACTCGGCGCCTGCCTCGATAAGCATCTGCGCGCTGATTTCGCCGGTAAACGCACCCTTGTCCGCCCAAGACACGTTTTGCGCGCCGACCTTTATCTTGCTGCCCTTAACGAGTCTCTTTACCTTTTCGATATCGGTAAACGGTACGCAAACGACCACGTCTACGCCCTTAACATCCTTTACAAGCGGTTTAAGCGCGGTCAAAAGAGCCTCCGCCTCCGCCTTCGTGTTATTCATCTTCCAGTTTCCTGCGATAATAGGTTTTCTCATAATCTATCTCCTTGTTAAGTGATTTTTGTTAAACTGTTTTTTGCGTCGGAAAAAACACTTCGCATGTTTGATTATAAACGATTTACTTCGGATACGCAAGCGAAAACCGACCGAAAATCGGAATTTAAGAAAAATCGCAAGTGCGTTTGCTCGTAAAACGCACTCGATTACGACTTTATTTTCGCGCTAACCGCGTAATCGTCACGACTTTTTCGCAATACGCAACCGTCGTACGTTTTTTATTTCAATTCAAAATGCGGACGTCGAGTATGACCGCAAAGTCAACGCGTCGCCACTCTTATTTGACGAAATTTTGACGAACATACTCGTACGCAACCACGCCTGCGGCAACGGACGCGTTCAGCGAATTGACCTTTCCTCTGACGGGAAGAGACACCACTCCGTCACACTTTTGCTTCGTCAATCGTTTTACTCCGCTGCCCTCTCCGCCTATTACAAAAGCGACCGCACCGCCCAAGTTCGTCGAATAAACGCTATCGCCGTCCATATCCGCGGCGTACACCCATACGTTGTTCTTTTTTAATTCGTCTATCGCATCGTTAATGTTGGGCACCTTTGCCACGAGAACGTGCGAAGCGGCGCCTGCGGACACTTTGACTACCGTGTCGTTCACCGATACCGAACGATGTCTCGGAATAATAATTCCGTGAGCGCCGGAAACCTCGGCTACTCGAATAATGCTTCCGAGGTTATGCGGGTCCTCCACGCCGTCTAACACGAACACGAACGGCGGCTCGTCCTTTTCGCGCGCCAACTCGAGAATATCGGAAAGTTCGCTATACTTAAAATCGGTAATTTCAGCGACAAATCCCTGATGTTTTTTACCGTTTGTCTCTCGGTCAAGCACTTCTTTGTCGTAGAAAAAGCACTTTATTCCGCGCGACTTTGCCTCGTTTATAATGCGCTGAGCGGCGCCGTCCTTTTGGTCTCTTGCAACCACCAGTCTGTCGATGGTTTTCCCAGATTTAATCGCCTCCATTACGGCGTTTCTTCCCTCGATTTTCATAAATGTTGTCCTCGTCAGTTTTTATTTAGTCTTTTTTTGATTGTTCATAAGTCAGCACTCGATTTAAGCGGCGACACAACGCGATTCCGTTTCGAAACCGCGCCGTACCGTTATCGAACAAACGGCTTAGGCGAAAGATTTTTGTACGTAGTAAAGCGAATGATATACTCGCCGTCGGCTATCGGCTCGGACTCGTAGACACACTCGAAGTCCTTGCGTTCGTCAAGGTTTTCGAAAAAAACCTCCGCTCCTCCGTCCGCATCCACCTTCGTTACCAGCACCTCTTCGCAAAACTCGAGCATCGTGCGATAAAACATCGCTCCGCCGATAATATAAATATCATCGGTTTCTTGTTCTAGCGCGCTTTTAAGTTCGTCAAGCGAAGAGACGACTATGCAATCGTCTCGTTTTTCCCCGCCGGGCCATAAAACGTAATTACGACGACGCGGAAGCGGCTTCGAGCCGGAAAACGACAATAGCGTGTTACTTCCCATAGCCACGGCTTTGTCAAGAGTAGTCGAACGAAAAAATTTCATATCCTCTTTAAGAGAAAACAGCAAATCGTTTTTCTTGCCTATTCCCCAGCATTTATCCACGGCTACAATAGCGCGTATCATATAGCCACCTCTATTTTCTTTCCCATAGGCGTAAACCTGTAGTCTACAAGCTCGAAATCTTCCACCCTAAAGTCATAAAAGTCTTTAACGTCGCGCTTTAATACAAGCTTGGGCGCCGCATATTGCTCTCGAGCGAACAACTCCTCACACAGCGGAACGTGTCTGTCGTAAACGTGCGCGTCGGCAATTACGTGCACCAACTCGCCCGCCTCGAGACCGCATACTTTGGCAAGCATAATCACAAGCATCGAATATTGAACGACATTCCAGTTGTTCGCCGTAAGCATATCCTGCGAACGTTGATTGAGTATCGCGTTAAGCTTTTTACCCGTAACGTTAAAGGTTACCGAATACGCGCAAGGATACAAATTCATTTCGTGCAAATCTTGGTGAACGTAAATATTCGTCATTATTCTGCGTGAAGTCGGGTTGTTTCGAAGGTCATAAATCACTCTGTCGACTTGGTCGAATTCTCCCTCCTTGTACTTATGCTTGACTCCCAACTGATAGCCGTACGCCTTACCTATCGAGCCGCTCTCGTCTGCCCACGAATCCCAAATGTGCGAATTAAGGTCGTGAACGTTGTTCGACTTCTTTTGCCATATCCACAAAAGCTCGTCAAGACAAGCCGCAAAATTCGTCTTGCGCACCGTAATTATCGGAAATTCTTCCGACAAATCGTATCTGTTGACGACGCAGAATTTTTTTTTCGTGTAAGCAGGCGTTCCGTCCTCCCAATGCGGACGAACTGCCGCGCCCTCGTCCGAAAATCCGTTGTCGATTATATCGCGCAAATTTTGCAAAAATATCTTATCGGCTCTACTCATTGTTCTCCTCCGTCTATAACAAAAATGCTGTTTTTTATTATCTCGTTTACTCGTTCTTCGTTCCCGATAAGCTTAAGGTAGCCTATCACCGCCTCTAGCGCGGTAGCTTTTTTGTACTCGGCAAGCTCGGCGTTTTTTGCCTTGTTGTTATTATGACAATTTCTCGCCCTGCGCGCAAGCTCGCGTTCGTCGTCGCTTAAGCTCGACTCCAGCGCGTCAAACGCCCTTGCCTGCGCCCCCGCCCTTTCATAGCTGCTTGCCATTCGGTGCAGTGCGCCGCTTTTGCAATCGTGCGCGGACACAAGCATTTCGCGAACGAAAAGCGAGTACACCGCGTCGCCTAGAAAAGCAAGAGAAATAGGATTCATTTGTCTGACGTCTTTTTCTTCCATACCACCATTATACCACTATTACCGCATTTTCGCAAGGAAAAACACAGTTCGTTTGCGCTTTATTCGTCATAATCCTACGCGCGATGCCAACAAAAAACATTGCCCCTACCGCGTAAAATAAGACAAAACATTAAAAAGTCGAAACATTAAAGCTGCTTGCCCCTATTGACAAAGTCATTACCGTTATGTTAAACTTTATCCGTAGATTGGTTTTGCCTTTCAGTCGAATCGTTACTTTTGCGCCAACGCAAAGGCGAAATCGAGTAGCGCGAGGAAAAAGCGGCGGAAAAGCGCTCAACGGACTTGTACCCGACTGCAGACGCAATCTCTCCGACCGAAAGGTCGCTCCCCGTCAAAAGTTTGGCGGCGCGCGAAAGTCTGACATCGGTTAAATACGCGTGAGGCGACAAACCGACAGATTCGGTAAAAAGCATCGTAAAATGAGTGCGCGATATTCCGAGTTTTTTTGCCAGCCACGCTATATCGAACGAGTGGAAGTAATTGCTTTCCATAAATCGAACGGCGGAACGCACAACGTCGGGACGAACGGTTCTGGCGTCGCCACACTCGGCAAGTTCGCTAAGCATGCGGTAGCATTGCGCCGTCAGCGCAAGCGTTACGGATATACTCGACTTATCGCGTCTCGACGCGGAACGCTCGACGTATTCGGCAAGTTCGCGAGCAAAGTCCACGCCGATTTCGGCAACGGACGCGCTCCCGACCGCGGTTTCGACAAGCCGAGCCGCGCTTTTGCCGCGAAACCCGAGCCATACGTACGTCCACGGTTCATTCTCGTCGGCACAGTACACAGTTAGTTCGTCGGGGCGAATAATGAAACACTGCCCCGCGCCGACGGAGTACTTATTTCCGCCGACCTCGAAAGTCCCTTTACCGCCGGTCGGAAAGTGAAACAAAAAGTGGTCTCGGATATGCGGTCCGTATTTGTGCAAAGGCTTACATTTTTCGAAGCCGACGTCGACCACCTCGAGTTCTTCGCTGACCTTGCCTTCGGGTAAGCCGTACAATAAATCTTTTTTTCCGACGCTCATATAAAAGCACCCCTATTCTCGATATTAACCGTTTGACGGTAATATAACAAAAAAACAAAAAATTGTCAATCAGGAGGACAAAAACAAAATGAAAATCACATTTCTTGGAGCAGGCTCGACCGTATTCGCCAAAAATGTATTAGGCGACTGCCTCGTCTCGTCGCTACGCGACTACGAAATCGCGCTTTTCGACATCGACGAGAAAAGGCTCGAGGAATCCTACCTCGTAATCACCGCACTTCGCGATAAGTACAACAAAAGCGTTACCGTAAATAAGTACACGGACGCTCGCGAAGCGTTCCGCGGCGCTAATTACATCGTAAACGCAATTCAGGTCGGCGGCTACGAGCCGTGCACCGTTACCGACTTCGAAATTCCCAAGAAGTACGGCTTGCGTCAAACGATTGCCGACACGCTCGGAATCGGCGGTATCTTCCGCGCACTGCGCACCATTCCCGTAATGAAAGCTTATGCCGACATAATGGAAGAAGTTTGCCCAGACGTTTTGTTCCTTAACTATACCAACCCGATGTCCATTCTTTCGGGTTATATGCAACGTCATACCGGTATCAAGACCGTAGGTCTTTGCCACTCCGTTCAGTCTTGCGTTCCTTCTCTTGCAAAGCATCTCGACATGCCCGAGCTTAAAGAAGCAAAGTGGAAGATAGCCGGTATCAACCATATGGCTTGGCTACTTGAAATCACCGACAAGGACGGCAACGACCTCTATCCCGCTCTTAAAAAGAAGTTCAACGAGGTTCGCTACGAGAAGGATTTGGTTCGCCTCGATATGATGAACAGATTCGGCTATTACAACACCGAGTCCAGCGAGCACACCGCAGAGTATCATCCGTACTACATCAAGAGAAACTATCCCGAGCTTATCGAAAGATACAATATTCCGCTTGACGAATATCCGCGTCGTTGCGTAGACCAGATTGCAAAGTGGTCCGCTCAGCGCGACGAGCTTATGAACGGCGGCAACATCGAGCACACTCGTTCGAAGGAATACGGTAGCCGCATCATCGAAGCTTGCGAAACCGACGTTCCCTTCCGTATCCACGGCAACGTTATCAACAACGGTCTTATCACCAACCTCCCTGCAAACGCTTGCGTAGAGGTTCCCATCATGATTGACAGCAACGGACTCAACCCCTGTGCCGTAGGTGCGCTTCCCGAGCAGCTCGCAGCGCTTAACCTTACTCAGATAGGAACGCAGCTTATGACCATTCAGGCGGCGGTTTCCCACAAGCGCGAGGACGTCTACATGGCGGCTTACCTCGATCCGCACACGAAGGCAGAGCTTTCGATGGACGACATCAAGGCAATGTGCGACGACCTCTTCGAGGCACACGGCGATTGGCTTCCCAAGTACAACTAATATCGGCTTCTGCCATTAGCTTGGCGCTTAAGTAGTTTTTACTTGGCGAATAAAATTTTACAAAACTTCTTAAGCAAATAATCTAAACATTTAACCGCCGCAACAAACGAGCGGCAACGAAACTCTGTCAACGGACTACGGCTCCGATAAAGAAAGTCATTCTTTCCTTATCCCCTGGCTCCGTCGGCAGAGTTTTTCTTTTCCTCGATATCGTCCTCTATGGCAAGTTATCATAAACAATATCGAACGAAATTATGATTTTTTACTAACAAATGCGCCGTTTTGCAAACTAAAGCAAAAATCGCCACCGTATTTGCGCAAACAAAGTCTTCCCGCCTAGCGCAAATTTTAAGAGCACTGCTTTCGGCACGTTTTTCGCGCACGAAAAATATAATGAAGTAGACGGCACTCGATGGTCGCCGTCAATTCACTCTAGGAGAAAAAAGTAATGTTCAGTTTCTTTAATTACGGTGAAAGCAGATGTGGCTGCGGGCAACGAGAAGAACGACAACGCAATTGCAACTGCTCGGAAACGGACGGCTACCCGATTGAAAACGAGGACGCGCGTTTCGAAGGCTGTGCATGTCAAAGGCGTTGCGCGTGTTGCCCGCCCGGTCCTCCGGGACCTCAAGGCCCTCCGGGTAGACAAGGAGCACCCGGCCCCATGGGTCCGCAAGGTCCGCGCGGATTTCAAGGCGCACCCGGTCCCGTAGGCGCAATCGGTCCTACAGGTCCGCAAGGTATTCCCGGTCCTGACGGTGCTACCGGCCCCACCGGTCCTCAGGGTATTTCCGGCGCTACAGGAGCTACGGGTCCTACAGGCGCTACGGGTGCTACCGGACCTACCGGTCCTACTGGTGCCACCGGAGCTACAGGTCCTACTGGTGCCACCGGTCCTACCGGAGCTACGGGTGCTACCGGACCTACCGGTCCTACCGGAGCTACGGGTGCTACCGGACCTACCGGTCCTACTGGTGCCA
>CAYTKK010000020.1:6879-17928 GCA_964438355.1 uncultured Lachnospiraceae bacterium
CTGGTGCCACCGGTCCTACCGGAGCTACGGGTGCTACCGGACCTACCGGTCCTACTGGTGCCACCGGAGCTACAGGTCCTACCGGTCCTACTGGAGCTACGGGTGCTACCGGGCCCACCGGTCCTACGGGTCCCACCGGTCCCGCGGGCACAATAACCGCCGCTACCGCCGTCGCAGATGCCGCCGACGATACACTGCTACAGCAATTTAACGCACTCCTTGCATCTCTTCGTGATGCGGGTATTCTGTCAACTTAAAAAAGTTACGAATGACCTGAACTTAAAACAGCATCGGGCAAAATGACGACAACAATGTTGTCATAAGCAAGAAAAGGCTTCGCGTCTCTTATTTGAGCACGAAGCTTTTTAATGGTCACCACGACTTTATTAAATTTAGATTATATAGGCAACTATTTCAAAATCTTTGTTTACGATTCATTTAGTAGCAGCGTTTCTTAAAACGACGTTTTTTCACCTACACAATTGAGCAATTTATATCACTTGCACTTTTCCGAAAAAAATCTTTCGTTGTCCTTTAATCGTGGTTCGTCGGACAACTTAATCGCCTCTCGAACAAAACTAAGCGCTTGAGAATAATTCCCTACGTAGTAATACGCCAGCGAAATAAGGTCATACGGAAGAGCTCCCCAACATTCGGGAGAATTTATATAACTTTCCGAGCGGGAGGTTATAGCCAATGCCTCGGTAAGAATAAAAATCACTCCGTACCAATTCTTTTGTTCGAACAATAGCCGCGCATAGTCCACCAAAGCTTCTCTCGACGACGGCGCCTCGGCAATCGCTCGCATAAGCCACCTTGCCGCCTCATCCGCCTTTCCCTTCCCCTGATAACATCTGGCGATATAACGCATCGAAGCGGCGCGCTCTTCTGCCCACGTAGCCGACGGAAGCGAAAGGTGCCGCATAAGCGTTTCAATCGCCTCGTCGTACCTGCCGTAAAACATATACTCGCGCCCTAGATAGTGCATATTTCTATCGTTATACGGACTCTCGCGAACAGCGAGTTCCAAAAGCGGCAAATAGCTTGCGCGAGACTTAGACGCATCGGGATAATGATGCAAAGTTACACCTCTTGCAGTCGCGCACGAATACGACTTGCCCGAAAACGAAAGCACTTCGTGGACGGGGTTTACCCATTTGAAGCCGTAACGAGCGTGCGCCTTTTCGATGTAAAACTCGACGCCCGCTCCGCCGTCGGGCGTATGCGACCAAATATAACGATATCGCGCCTGAACCGCTCCGCTATGCCACGCCTCCTCCATAGACCTTCGCCAGCCGCTTTCGAAAACTTCGTCCAAATCCGTACAAACACATATGTCCGCGTCTACAGGAACAAGCTCTAGCGAACGATTTCTCGCCTCGTCAAATCGCCAAGGTACTATTTCCTCTTTTATCACCTTCGCGCCGAGTTCGGTAAGCGCGTCTGCCGTGCCGTCGTCCGAGCCTGTATCCAGCACAAAAACTCCGTCCGCTTCGCTCATCGAACGATACCAACGCTCCGCAAACTTACGCTCGTTTTTTGCAATCGCATAAACATAAACTTTCATAATCGTTATATATGCGTTTTACCTATATCGCGTTCGTTGCCGCTCTTTCTTTTTTAGCCAAATATCACTGCCTTTACGCTACGCTTTTGCATAGCAAAATTCCCCGTCCGCTCGATTGATTTGCCGGTGATTGTACCCGATAGTTTTAGCGGTTGATTTTAGTAAAAAAAAAGCGAACGCCGATAAAGTGGGCGAACGCTTCGAAACGTCGATATTAAATTTTTATCCGTATTCGTCCGACATAGCAACGAAAACTCTACTTTAACAACTTAAGCACTTTCGCCGCAAAGTGCGAAAACAATAAATCCATCGGCAAAGCGACCAAACAAATAAGCACGCCCGCCCAAACGACTCCTATTCTTTCGATAATCGTCGTTATCATCGTTCCCGCGATAAAATCAAGCATAAATGCCAAAACCGTGAACGCCGCAACAAAGACCGCAAGAGACACAATCAGTCTGATTACAGCTTCTATCGGCTTCGAATACGTCAATTTGCGCATAAAAAACGCGGCAAGCGAATACGGAACAAAAATAATCACCAGAAAGAAAAACGACGCCGACAGATTACACATTAAAAACGAGAGCGCAACCGTAGCCGCCATTCCGACCAGTCCGTATACAATCCCGCATCTGCAAAGACAGATATACAGACATAAAGCAGTAAGCGCAAGCGGCACAAGGTTTGCGGTCGTAAAACGTGCGACGGCGACTCCTATAAGTCCGATAGCGACGCACGACGCCGTGTAAGTTAATTTTCGAGTAGTTTCCTTCATTTCTCAGGCTATCTTGACCGCGTCAGCAAACGCAGCAACGGAAGAAATCGGCGCACATATTCGCACAGCAATATGCGTAACAGCAGTTCGTCAGCATATCGTTTGCACCTTGACTGTACGCATCACCTTGATGTACGTTGTCGCCTGCGCCGTCTCTACCTAGGTTTTCCGCCTTTGCAGACTGATTCCCGATGACTTGCTTCATCTTTTCAAGAGCTTTTTTATACTTCTCGTTATCGGGATCGCACTTAATCGCCTCCTCGAGTTGCGCCTTACTCTCGGTAAGCCAGTCGCGCTTATAGTAAACTATCGACTGATAGTAATGCCACTCGCCGCCGCGATCGTGTATCGCATCCAAAATAGACTGAGCCTCGTCGTACTTGCCATCCTTAATAAGCGAATTGACGTACGCGTAGTCTATAACTTCGGCTTCCGTATCTATTACCTTTTTATCTTTTATTTCCTTCCACGCGTTTTCCAGCTCGGTAAGCTTTCTCGCTGCCTCCGCACCCTTTTCACCCGTCTGAAAACGTCCTTCGGAATATTCCGCGCGGAGGCTTTCGTATCTTTCTTGTAATTCCTGTTCGCTTGCCTCGGCGGTGAGTCCGAGTACCTCATAGGGATTCTTCATTTTTTCTCCTTTTGTAGCGCTACATTAGCGCTCTTTCTACTATTATTCCACAATTCGCTATCTCTTACGTAGCAAATCCGGCTTTTATTACTATTGCCTAGCGTTGAACGCAAAACAATCGCGTCAAAGCGGCAAGAAACATTTTAGTATCTTTATCAAAAGTTTTTATTCTTGCCTATCAAAGCTATTTGGCAAACATTATACCAAAGAACGTCTAAAGTCAAGCGCTTTTATAAATACCTTTCGTTTTGGCTAATAAATACTTTTCGTCCTGGCTAAATTCTCGGTAAAGGAATCTTTTTGTCCGAGGAAAGAACCTCCTGCACTTTACCGCGCAATCCCTCGTACACCACGTTGCGAAGCAACGAATAGCACTGCGTAAACTGTATGCGATTAAAACTCTCGATAATTCGATTAACCGTACACGCAAACGTAAAACCGATTGCCTCGGCGTTTGCCTTGTAAAACTCTCGTCTTCCGTCAAACTTCCCGTAAGCCGCCAAAAACGGATTATAACATCCCGTCTTAAAATCGTCCTCGACGTCGTCCAAAGCGTCGATGATGTAAACGAATTTTCCTAGATTATAACACAAAGAGCGCATTTCTTCGCCGCATTCGCCGCCAAGCAGTTCAACGGTCAAATCGCGCAAAAGACACGCAAAACTGTCCGCGACTCTGTCAATGCTTCGTTCGCCCCTGTTTTCGGCTTCTCGAAGCTCGGCGTAGCGCATCTTGCATATTTCGTCCGCCTTGGGCAAAATCCCGACGGCTTTTCGATACGCCTTTTTCAAAAGCGCTCGCATCATTCTTTTTTTGTTTCCGCCGCCGTCGATTACGTCGTCGCACGCCTTATAATACGATAAAATTACGTTTGCAGCGCAAATTCGTTCCAAAAGCGGATTGCGCGTAACTATAACTTTGTTCGAAAACGGATTTCCCACGCACCGTACCTTATCGAATTCTACGGACTGTTTCGTCACGTCGTGCAAAAGCGCGGCAAGAAACGTCGTGTCGTATGAAGTCGTCAGGCGCGAAACCGAGCCGTAATCCTTAAGCGAGACGCAAAGCCCGCAATAGAACGCTCGATACATCGCAAAGTCCTCTTTTCGCATCGTGTCCTTTTGCGGAACAACATATCCGAACATGCCTTAAAACACCCTCGGGACGAGTCCGACCTTACGATATACCTTCGCAAGCGTCTTATAGGCGACTCGAGCCGCCTTGTCCGCGCCCTTTTTCATAAGTTCGGCAAGATAATCCTTGTTTGCGATAATTTCGAAATAACGTTCGCGTATCGGCTTAAAATAATCCACGACGCACTCGCCCACTCTATTCTTAAATGTAGCGTAGTCCAGAGAAGAACATTCGCGTTCCGCCTCGGCAACGCTTTTTCCGGCAAACGTCGCGTAGATAGTCAAAAGGTTACTTATTCCCGGCTTATTTTTCTCGTCGAAGCGTATTTCGCTTTCGCTGTCGGTTACCGCCCTACGGAACTTACGCATAACGGTATCGGGGTCGTCAAGCAAAAATACCGTTCCGTTAACGCCTTCGTCCGTTTTTCCCATCTTTGCGGTAGGGTCAAGAAGCGAATATATTTTTGCGCCCGACTTAGGGAAAACTCCGTCGGGAACCACGAACGTCGGCGAATACTTGTTGTTAAATCTTTCGGCTATCGTGCGGGCAAGCTCCAAATGCTGCTTTTGGTCCTTACCTATGGGAACAAGGTCGGCTTGATACAGTAATATATCCGCCGCCATAAGCGTAGGATACGAAAACAGTCCTACGTTTACGTTTTCGGGAGCTTTTGCGCTCTTGTCCTTAAACTGCGTCATACGCTTCGCTTCGCCGAACTGAGTATAACAATTCAATACCCAACCGAGTTCGGCGTGTGCGGGAACGTGACTTTGCATAAACAACGTACACTCGTCCGGGTCAAGTCCGATTGCTACGAAAAACGCCAAAAAATCAAGACTTCTTTTGCGCAAATCCGCAGGAGCGTTCGTTACGGTAAGCGAGTGCAAATCCGCAACCGCGTAATAACACTCATACTCCTTGGACATCGCAACCATGTTTTTAAGCGCTCCGATATAATTGCCTATCGTCAAATCGCCGGTAGGCTTAAGGGCGCTAAAAATTTTCTTTTTTTCCTGTTCCATACCCCTTACCTACTTTTCCTCTCGATGTATTCGTAAACGGTTTTCAGCGAATCGGCTTTGTCGATTACGCTGGTAAAGCGCTTCTCCATAGCGGGCAAACACGAAAGAGACTCGGGAAGCGGCAAAGCGGTTGCTTTTTCCAAGCTCTTAAGCGCCTTTAGTTCATCGTCCTCGGTCTTTTCGCCTATAGCGTCGAGCACGGAATTAACGAACTTATACGGACTTGCGGTGGAAAGCACTACGCACGGAGTATCGTCTTCCGTCTCTTCGCGATACTTCTTTAGCGCCGCCATCGCTACCGCGGTATGCGTGTCCGTTATATAACCGCTTTCGTCGAAGCACTCGGCAATGGTCGCCTTAACCTCGTCCTCGCCTGCAAACGCACCGTAAAAATCGGCTTGCAATTTTTCAAGTTCCGCTTCGGATATGGTATACTTGCCAGTTTCTTTAAGCGCCGCCATATACCCTGCCACGCGTTCGCAGTCGCGATTACATAATTCCAAAAGCAAGCGTTCGAGGTTGGACGAAATGAGGATATCCATCGACGGACTCGTCGTTTTATGGAACTCTCTTACCTTGTCGTATACGCCCGTCTCAATAAAATCCGTAAGCACGTTGTTGCAATTCGACGCACAAATAAGTTTGCCGACCGGCAATCCCATTCTTTTTGCGTAATAACCCGCCAAAATATCACCGAAATTACCGCTGGGCACACAAAAATTAACCTTATCGCCGTACTTTATCTCGCCGCCGCCGAGCATCGCCGCATACGTCGAAAAATAATACGCAATTTGCGGAACGAGTCTACCGAAGTTTATGGAATTTGCGGACGAAAATTCGTATCCGTACTCCTTTATTTTTGCCTTAGCGGTCTCGTCGGTAAATATCGCTTTAACCGAGTTTTGCGCGTCATCGAAATTGCCGGTAATACCCGTAACGAACACGTTGCCTCCGCGCTGCGTCATCATTTGCAGCTTCTGCAAGTTCGACACGCCCTCGCTGGGATAAAAAACTATTACGTCCGTCCCGTCAACGCCGGCAAAACCTTCTAGAGCAGCCTTTCCGGTATCTCCGCTGGTAGCAACCAGAATCAAAGTTTTTTCGTTAGCTCCGAGCACGGATTTGCTTCCCACCAAAAGATGCGGCAAAAGAGTAAGAGCAACGTCCTTAAACGCATGCGTAGGTCCATGCCACAATTCCATAACGAACGTGTTTTCGTCAAGTTTGACTACGGGAACCGGCTCTCCGTCGAAACGCGCGTACGCCTTATCCGTGTACTCGCCGAGTTTATCCTTAAGTTCGGGCAAATACTTGCCTACCACAAACTCGGAAATGCGCGGATACTCCATATCCGCCATCGCCGCAATTTCCTCAGGCGAAACCGTCGGGAAACTTTCGGGTACAAACAATCCGCCCTCGTCGGATAATCCCTTTACAACGGCTTCCGCGCCGCTGACTTTTACCTTTGAATCTCTGGTGCTAATAAATTTCATCGCAATCTTTCCTTTATTGTTTTCGCTTTCGCCGCCGTCAAAGCTTCGGCGAATCCTTTACAAATAACGTTTCATATAATCGGGGACGACTTCAGTCGTAATCGTGACCGTGAGTTTTGCGTCCGTACCTTCAAGAGCCGCGTCCAATTTTTCGAACAACTTCTCTGCAGAACCGACATCCGTCTTTGCCATACGAAGTATACCGTCCACAAACACGTCGGTAACGTCGTAATTACCTGCAAGCAAACCTTTAATAAAGCTTACCGTTTGTTCTTCGCCCGCAATCGCCCATTTTGTTACGTCCACGAAACGAATCGCGTTATCCACGCTTTTGGAGTGCTCCGCGCGGTCGGTCAGATACAAAACCGAACCCTTGCTCTTGATTGCCGCAGCGTTTGCAGAGTCGATAATCTTGCTCGTTTTTCCGCTACCCTTTGCTCCGTAAATAATTCCGATCATTTTTCTTTCCCCCTCGATATTATTTTCAGCCGTTTTTCGGCTTTCTTACTAAATTATATCCGATTACTAGCCGCAAGCAGTGTCGCGCTTGTGAAAATTCGGTTAATTTTCTTGCCTTACACTCGCCTTGTCGACAATTACAGCCGCCTACTTCCGCGTAATGTGGTCGGCGAACATATTGTGCAAATCCTTGTCGAACATTCTAATCATGTTATCAAGCTCTTCGTCGCCCATAATCGTATTTCTTCCCGCCGCATATTCCGTGTCAACGGCGTCTTTCAGCGCTTTTACCACTGGGTCTGTTTTAACAACCGCCATATCTCCGTTCAGTCCGTAGTACGCATTTATCCAATACGCAATGCCCGCCGCGCCCGAAGTGTTCGAAATGGACACCGTAGGCTTCTTTCCGAGAATTTTTTGCGTGTTGAACACGTTGTATATTTCCTCGTCTTTCAAAAGTCCGTCGGCGTGAATGCCTGCGCGCGTGGTATTGAACGCCTTGCCTACAAACGGCGTACGCGGCGGAATCGAATATCCGACCTCGTTTTCAAAATACTCCGCTATTTCGGTAATTGCGGTAAGGTCCATTCCGTCCGTAGTTCCGCGCATCTGAGCGTATTCGATACACATTGCCTCCGTAGGACAGTTGCCGGTACGCTCTCCGATACCGAGAAGCGAACAGTTAACCGCTCCGCAACCGTACAACCAAGCGGTGGTCGCGTTTACTACCGCCTTGTAAAAATCGTTATGTCCGTGCCACTCGAGCCACTCGCCCGGCACGCCCGCATAATGACCTAAGCCGTAGATAATGCCGGGAACCGAACGCGGAAGCGCAGTACCCGGATACGTTACTCCGTAGCCGAGCGTATCGCACGCTCTTATCTTGACGGGAACGCCGTATTCCTCGCTAAGTCTCATAAGGTCACACGCAAACGGAACGACAAAACCGTAAAAATCCGCACGCGTGATATCCTCGAAATGACAGCGCGGAACTATTCCGTTGTCGAGCGCCGCCTTAACGATGTCCAAATACTTTTTTTCGGCAGTCTTGCGGTCAAGCTTCATCTTGTTATAAATATGATAATCCGAGCACGATACCAAAATACCCGTTTCGGTTATCTCCAGCTCCTTGACGAGCTTGAAATCTTCGGCATTTGCACGAATCCAAGAAGTTATTTGCGGAAAAGGCAAACCGAGTTCGCGACAAGCGCGCACAGCCTGCTTGTCCTTTTCGGAATACAGAAAAAACTCTGACGCACGAATAAGTCCGTTGGGTCCGCCGAGCTTATTTTCGAGTTTGAACAAATCGACTATCTGCTTTACGGTAAGCGGCGCCGTCGACTGCTGCCCGTCGCGAAACGTCGTGTCCGTGATAAACCACTCGCTGGCGGGAGTCATCGGAACTCTTCTATCGTTAAAGGGCACCTTGGGAACTTCGTCATAATTGAATACGCCGCGATAAAGCTCGGGTTCTTCCGAGTTATATATAAGCGTATAGTCCCTCTCGACGCTTTCCAACAAGCCCGTTCTGGTGTTTTTTTGCAGTTTGTGTTTTTCCATTCTCTATCTCCAAATTATTTCAGCTCTGCGATAAACTCCGCAAGTCTGTCCGTACCCTTTACGATATCTTCGTCGGAAATCGCGTACGAAAGACGAATGTACCCGGGAGCGCCGAACGACTCGCAAGGAATTACGGCGACGTTCTTTTCCTCCAAAAGCGTAAGCGCAAGCGTATGCGCGCTGTCAATAACCTTGCCCTTATAACTCTTTCCAAGCACTCTCTTGACCGACGCAAACGCGTAAAACGCGCCGTCGGGCGACACGCAATCCAACTTGTCGATTTTTTTAAGCTGTTTTGCGATAAGTTCCCTTCTTCTCGAAAAGCTTGCAAACATTTCCTTCAAAAACGCCTCGCCGGCAGGGTCAGTATAAGCTGCTTCCGACGCGTACTGAGCAATCGTATTCGGGTTGGACGACATATGACTTTGCATACTGCCCATTGCCTTTGCGACTTTGACGTCCGACGCGGTAAAGCCGATTCGCCACCCCGTCATCGAATATGTCTTGGAAACTCCGTTTACGATAATCGTACGCGCCTTGAGTCCCTCCGAATAACGCGCAATCGAGTAGCACGGCTCGCCCGTGTAGTTAAGGTTTTCGTATATCTCGTCTGAAATAACGCAAATCTCCGTTTTGTCAAGCACCTCGGCGAGCGCCTCGATTTCCGCTTTCGAATACACCGCTCCCGTCGGGTTATTGGGGTTATTTACGATAATTGCCGCGGTCTTGTCGGTAATAGCCGCCTTAAGCTCGTCCGCAGTCAACTTAAAACCGTTCTCGGCGCGCGTAGGAACTATTACAGGCTCTCCGCCCGCAAGGCGAACAAGCTCCGGATAAGTCAACCAAAAGGGAGCGGGAATAATAACCTCGTCGCCTTCTTCTACCACTGCGGAAATCGCGTTTGCAAGCGAGTGCTTTGCGCCGTTGCTGACGACAATCGCCTCCGGAGCGTAAGAAAGTCCGTTATCCTTCGAAAGTTTGTCGCAAATAGCTTTTTTAAGCGTAGCCGTACCGGACGCCGGCGTATACTTGGTAAGTCCGTCGTCAAGCGCCTTTTTCGCCGCATTGCGAATATACTCGGGCGTATTAAAATCAGGTTCGCCCGCACCGAACGAAATAACGTCAAGTCCTTCCGACTTCATTTTCTTCGCCTTCGCGGTAAGCTCTAACGTAAGCGACGGCGAAACTCCTGCAACTCTTCTTGCGATTTTCATATTAAGTAAAACTCCTTAAGGTTTCTTTCGGGATTCAACAAACGAATCGTGCCGTTTCGGCTTGCAAAAAGTCGCAAGGCACTACCTCGTCCATCATATTATACATTAAGAAAAGGAAAAAGGCAATCTTTTTGCGACAAAAAACAGCCCTTTTCCGTATTCGTTTATATATAAACTCTTCTTTCGGCGCTCGTTATGCTCGAAACCGCGATATTTCGCCCAAGCTCGTCCTCCGACGCTCGTAAAAAACGACTACCACTCCTCTTCGGCGTACTCCAGCGCCGTTATAAACGGATTTTCATCGAGAATACGCTGCCAATCGTCGTCGGAGAGAAATTTATCGGTACGAAGCATAAGCGTTCCGCACTTCTGACCGTCTTTAATGCTCATTTTCATTCTGTACACGTTTTGCACTGCAAAAATTTTCTTGATTGCGTCGATTGCGCCGTCCTGAGCCTTAAACTGAACGAGTATCGAGTGATGGTTTTTCGCGGCAAACAGTTTGATGGGCATATGTAAAAAGACGTGAATCGCAACGATAAGTACGGTAGAAACCGCGCCCACTATCAGCATCGTATTGCCGCCTGCGCCCACCACCATTCCGACCGCCGCGGTCGCCCATATACCGGCCGCGGTAGTAAGTCCGTGCAACGCGCCGCGCGAGTACACTATCATTCCCGCGCCCAAAAAGCCGATACCGCTTACGACCTGCGAAGCAACTCGCGAACCATCGAAACGCGCGTCCACGGCAGAAGCCACATCCCAAAACGCGTACTTCGAAATAACCATCATTATGGCGGACGCCATACATACTATCGTATGCGTACGAATTCCCGCCTCTTTGGATCTTGCCTTGCGCTCCAGTCCGATAACGAAGCCGCACAACGCCGCAAAAATTATACGAACAAGCAAATTCGCCCAAAACGGCAACGCCGACAAAATATCCGCGGACAAATCGACTTCACTTGATGCAAGTAACATATCAAACCTCTTCATTGTTTATTTCGCGAATCGCATATTCGCGATAAAAGTTATTACTGTATTATATCAAAAAATTTCGAAAAATCAACTATTTGAAACATAATACCACATTTTTTGCCGAACTGTCAATATTAAAAAACAATTCCTTAAAACATTCCGTGTAGGTTTGTCAAACATATGAGACAGTTTTTAGGAAAAAATTTTAATTATGTA
>CAYTKK010000021.1:0-6835 GCA_964438355.1 uncultured Lachnospiraceae bacterium
GGAGAAGCGCCTGCGGCAACAAGCTCGGCGTCGTTCATTTGGCGATGAGTCGTGCTCGCAGGGTGCAAGCAGCAAGTACGCGCGTCGGCGACGTGAGTCTCGATAGCCGCGATTTTAAGTCCTCTCATAAACTTTTCCGCCGCCTCTCGTCCTCCCTTTACACCGAAGGAAAGCACTCCGCAAGAGCCGTTAGGCAAATATTTTTGCGCAAGGTCATAGTATTTGTCGCCCTTAAGTCCGCAATAATGTACCCACGCGACTTTTTCATGCGTACTTAAATACTCGGCTACCGCCTGAGCGTTCTCGCAATGACGCTTCATACGAACGTGCAAGCTTTCCAAACCGAGGTTAAGGATAAACGCGTTTTGCGGCGACTGAATGGAGCCGAAATCGCGCATCAGTTGAGCCGTCGCCTTAGTGATATACGCGCCGGCAAGTCCGAAGCGCTCGGTATACGTTATTCCGTGATAGCTGTCATCGGGCGTGCAAAGTCCGGGATACTTGTCCGCATACTTGGTCCAATCGAATTTTCCGCTGTCTACGATGCAGCCGCCCACCGCCGCGCCGTGTCCGTCAAGATATTTCGTCGTCGAATGCGTAACGATATCCGCGCCCCATTCGAACGGACGGCAATTGACGGGAGTAGCGAACGTGTTGTCGATGATAAGCGGAACGCCGTGAGCGTGAGCCACGCGCGCGTACATTTCGATATCAAGCACCGAAACCGCGGGGTTTGCGATGGTCTCGCCGAAAAGCGCCTTCGTGTTGGGACGAAAAGCGGCGCTGAGTTCTTCCTCCGTCGCGTCGGGCGTAACGAAAGTAAAGTCGATACCCATTTTCTTCATAGTGACGGCAAAAAGGTTATACGTTCCGCCGTAAATCGCCGAGCAGGCTACGACGTGGTCGCCGCAGTTAGCGATGTTGAACACGGCGTAGAAGTTTGCCGCCTGACCAGACGAGGTAAGCATTGCCGCAGTACCTCCCTCCAGTGCGCATATCTTAGCCGCAACGGCGTCGTTGGTGGGGTTTTGCAATCTGGTATAGAAATATCCGCTTGCCTCGAGGTCGAACAACTTGCCCATATCCTCTCCGGTAGCGTACTTAAACGTAGTACTTTGAATAATAGGAATTTGGCGAGGCTCTCCGTTCCCGGGAGTATATCCGCCTTGAA
Organism: uncultured Lachnospiraceae bacterium; assembly: GCA_964438355.1. Taxonomy (GTDB): domain Bacteria; phylum Bacillota; class Clostridia; order Christensenellales; family Pumilibacteraceae; genus UBA10677. The sequence continues at coordinate 1,172 of CAYTKK010000021.1, forward strand.
CGCACACGGTATTGATTTTCTGCTTCATAAAGATTCTCCTTTCGCCGCAATCGGCAAATAGATTGTTTGTAGCCAAGCGACGTTTATTAAACCGATTTAAGTTGTTTTTAGTATATTATTTTTCGAACTTTTTCGCAAGCGATTTTTATATGTTCGTCGGCGATTTTATTTAGCCTTTTCCGGCTCATATGCGACGTATTCTATTTTCATATCTATAAACGATAAGTATCGCAATCTGTCAAGTTTTCGCGTTCGATTCCCGAAAACGCCTATGTCGACCGCCTCCCACAAAAGCACCCACGCAAAAATGTCTATCACTTCCGACCAAATGGAACTGCCTACCAAGTAATCGAATATTATGCGAAACGCCAATGCAAGCACACCCGCCAAGGTAAGTACTGCGACAATTATCCTGTTTCGCCTATACTCGCGCTCGTTCGCGGTATACTTCTGTTTATAATACTCCTCTATCGCTCGCCGATACAGCGATTGCTCGCGTTCGTCTATGCAATTGCTTTTGATGCGAAGCGTAAGCCTTTCGTCGGGTTTTGCCGCGGCGGCGCCGTGCTCGATAAACTCCGCGACTTCGCCGGAAATAACGGGAGTGTCGCCTTCGGAATACTCGGACAAAAAGTTATCGTCGTCTTGCACCAACATATGAATGATCGCCCTGCCCTCATCGTCGCGCTCGCGCACGAAAGAAGCTTCTTTCTCTTTAATTCTTTTTACAGCCTCGGAAAAAACGTTTTTCATTATATTTTCCTCCCGGGAAATTCTCACTTCCCGAATTTATTTATCAACATCGGCAACGCAGACTCGAAATTAACGCCGTAAAAACGCCTGTCCTCGTCGCGCATTGTCTCGCGTATGCATTCCAACGTATAATCGACCGCAAGAACGAGCGCGTCGCTAAGGCGCATTCCGCGCGTCCACGCACCGGTAAACGCGGACGCGAATACGTCTCCCGTCCCATGAAAGGAAACGGGCATTCGCTCGTTATAATACCAAAAATACCGCTCCGTTTGGCTATCGTAAGCGTAAAAACCGATCTCGCGTTCGTTAAAACTGATTCCGGTAAGCACCGCGACTTTCGCACCCTTGGCGGTAAGCTGTTTAAGCACGAAACGAATGTATTTTTCGTCGTAATCCTCGCGATACGGCATTCCTATCATAAAGCACGCCTCGGTCAAATTGGGCAAAATAACGTCCGCGCGCGAGCAAAGCTTAAACATTGCGCGAGCAAACTCCGGAGTAAATCCCTTATATAATTTGCCCTGATCTGCCATAACGGGGTCGACTATGACGCGAGCGCCGAAAAGACTGTGGTGCATTGCAAAATGTTCGACCAACTCTAACTGCCGAAAAGAGCCTAAATAGCCGGTATAAACCGCGTCAAAACGTATGTCGAGGTCTTCGAAAACCTTGCTTATCGGTTCTATTTCGTCCGTTAAATCATGAAAAGTAAATTCGTCAAATGCGGTATGCGTGGACAAAACCGCGGTCGGAAGCACTGCCGTCTCCACGCCGCAAGCCGAAATCACGGGCAGGGCGACGGTAAGCGAGCATCGTCCCACGCACGATATATCCTGAATCGTAATAATTCTCTTCATAAACCTGTGTTCCTTCCAAAAATAATATCGTAATTATACTCTCTTTCACTGTAAAAATCAATTTATTTAAGCAACTTTTTCGTTCCGCCGCAAAAGCGCGCAAAACAAAAAGCGACGCAAGACGAACGCGGTATATCTCTTTTCGTCTTACGCCGAACTTTTTTATAAACGTCACTTCGTTTTCGCGGCAACGCCGCTTCGTTATTTTTTCTTTGCGTTGCAACGCATTTTGTAATTTGTTTTCTGTCTTTAGCGTTAACTTTTCGTCGTTATTTATAAAGTTATACTCGTCGCCACCGCCTTTTGTTCAGTCGAGAGAGGCGGACTCGTCGCCCCTTGCGCGTTTCTCGGCGTCACTTGCCATTTCGGCAATCAGTTCCGCATTACGCTCGGGATACGCCGAAAGCATTGCCTCCACCGCAACGCCGCGCTTGCGGTCGTAGTAATTTTTGGTTATCTTGCCGACCTGCCCGCCCAAAAGTATCAGCGCGATTAGGTTGGGAAGCGCCATAAGCGCGTTGAACATATCGTCTAACGCCCATACGATATCCGACTTGGTTATCGAACCGACCACGAGCAATAATATATAAATAATCTTGAATATGTTTGCGGCTACGTCGCCCCATTTCTTTCCGAAAAGATACTGCACTGCCTTTTCGCCGTAATACGCCCATGCAAGAATGGTGGTAAACGCAAACAGCGGCATTATAATCGCAAACACTATTTGCCCGAACGTACCGAAACTGGTAACGAACGCATACGAGGCGAGTCCTGCTCCAGTAAGAGCGCCGTTACCCGAAACGTTCGTAAAATCGTACGCTCCCGTCGAAACGGTAACGGTCAATATGCTTAGTGCGGTAAGCGTACAAATTACAAACGTGTCTATAAATACCTCTACGATTCCCCACAGTCCCTGCTTGACCGGCTCTTTGGTGTCCGAAGCCGAGTGCGCGATAACGGACGAACCGAGTCCTGCCTCGTTGGAAAAAATTCCGCGCGCGAAGCCGTAACGCATAGCCTTCATTATCATAAAGCCGAGGAATCCTCCTCCCACTGCCTCGAACGAAAAAGCGGAGGTGAAAATCAGCGCAAACGCCGCAGGAATAGCGGTGACGTTCATACCCAAAACAATAAGAGCCATAACAATAAAAAGTATCGCCATAAACGGAACGATATACGAGGCAACCTTACCTATTCGCTTTATTCCGCCCAAAACTATAAGCGCCGCCACTACGGCTACGACTATACCCGTTACCCACGCGACAACGGCGGCAACGTCCGTATTGCTACCCGCGATGGCGCTTTGAAGCGTCCCCGAAAGGGAGTTTGCCTGCACCATTCCCATACCTACAGCGGCAAGCGAACAACAGAACGCGAAAATAAGCGCGAGCCACTTCCAGCCGAGTCCGCCCGAAATGTAGTACATAGGTCCTCCGCACATCTCGCCCTTACGGTCGCGAACACGATAGTAAAGTCCCAAAACGTTTTCGGAATAGTTGGTCGCCATACCGAAAAACGCCGAAACCCACATCCAAAAAACGGCTCCCGGACCGCCGGAAATTATCGCCGCAACCACGCCTACGATATTGCCGGTTCCGACCGTGCCCGAAATCGCCGCCGCAAACGCCTCGAACTGCGAAATGGTTTTCTTTCCGTCGCTCTTTTCTTTCTTCTTACCGATGCTCTTGATAGTAGGAACAAGCGTCGACGACATAGAATTGCCGAATTTTCTTACCTGCACGGCTTTTGTCCGCACGGTCATATAAATACCCACGCCCAAAATAGCGACTATCATAGGGATTCCCCACAAGATGTTGCTGTTAATAAATTCTACAAGCTCTAGCATTTCTGCCTCCAAAAAAAATCGGAGCTAACCAAGGATTAACCTGATTTGCTCCGAAAAACGCCTGACGATATAAACACACGCGCATACCATAGCGGTTACGCGAGGAAAATATAGCGCCTCCATACTTTTACCTGAGAGATTAGAAATTACTTTCCTTGCCCCTTCGGTACTCGCCGCTTACGCGAGCTTCTCCGGAGTGTCATCAGGCAACAGTTCCGCCCCGAAACAGCACGGTTCTGCCACCCTCGTTTGACTCTTTATTCGCGCGACTTTTCGCTAAAAAGCCACGCGCCTATGTATAATACTACTTTTTTGCAAAATTTTCAACCAAAAACGACTCTGTTTTGCAAAAAACATTTCTTTATTACAAAGTTTCATTTTCTTTTGCCGAAAACGCAAGCCGCCGCGCGCCTACGTCGACCCTCCGCTAAGCTGCGTGGTATATAACGAATAATACCGCCCGCCGTTTTCAAGAAGCTGTTCGTGATTTCCCTGCTCGACTATTTTCCCGCCGTCAAGCACCACTATTTTATCGGCGTCGCGAACTGTGGAAAGTCGGTGCGCGATGACAAGCGACGTACGATTTTTCATAAGCCGCGCCATTGCCTCCTGAATTTTTCGCTCGGTACGAGTATCGACGGACGAGGTCGCCTCGTCGAGAATGAGAATTTTCGGGTCTACCAGTATCGCGCGAGCTATCGTCAACAATTGTCTTTGCCCCTGAGAAAGTCCCTCTCCCGCGCGCGATAAAAAAGTATCGTATCCGTTCGGCAAAAGTTCGATAAACGCGTCGCAATTCGCCGCTTTTGCCGCCGCTCGCACCTCTTCGTCGCTTGCGTCCTCCCTGCCATATCTGATGTTTGCCGCTACCGTGTCCGAAAAAAGCACGGTTTCTTGCAAAACTATCGCGGTATTACGCCTAAGCCAATCGCGCGACAACGAAAAGACGTCGATTCCGTCCACCGTAATTTTTCCGCTGTCCGGCTCGTAATAACGCATAAGCAGGTTAACCACCGTGGTCTTGCCGCTACCCGTCGCGCCTACGAGCGCTATTTTTTCGCCGGGCGACACCGTAAGCGTAAAATCGGTCAACACTCGCCGCGTCGGAACGTAGGAAAAATCAACGCCCTCGAACTTTACTTCGCCCGCTACGCGTTCGGGAATAAGTTCGCCCGCGTCGTTTTCGGACGGATTATCCGTTAACTCGAACACGCGCTCCGCACCTGCGACCGCCGTTTGAAGAGAGCCGTAAAGCTGCGCAACTTCGTTAATCGGTCGAGAAAATTGCTTGACGTATATTATAAAAGCGGCTATCGTGCCTATCTCGATTAAGCCTATGTACGCAAAATATCCGCCGAACGCGGCGACTATCACGAACGCGATGTTGGATATACAATTCATAAGCGGTCCCATCGAACCGCCCAGTATCTCGGCGCGAATCCCTTCGCCCGCAAGTTCGTCGCTGAATCGGTCAAATTCGGCGATTACTTCCGACTTGCGATTAAACGCCGCCACCGTGCGATAACCGGTTATCATCTCCTCCGCATGGCCGTTAAGTCGACCTAGCGCCACGGACCTACGGCGATACGCTCTCTGCATAATCTTGCTCATAACGGCAGTGACGACAAGCGTAAGCGCCACGGACGCAAGCGAAATAAGCGTAAGTTGCCAGCAGTATATCAACATAACGATAAGCGTACCCGCAATCGTCAAAACGCCCGAAATAAGCGAACCGAGCGACTGCGAAACCGCGTTCGAAATATTTTCGACGTCGTTTGTCATACGGCTCATAACGTCGCCGTTAGAGTGCGTATCCAGATATTTTATCGGTAGACGTATGACCTTTTCGAAAAGCTGAGCGCGTACACGCCGCGTTACGCTTTGCGACAAAGCCGCCGCGATAAGTCCCTTAAAAAGGTTCCCGAGCGCCTGCACCGCGTACGAAACAAACAACATTATCAAAATAACAAGCAGCCCCTCTCCGCCCGAGGTTATCGAGTTTATCGCGTCGCCCTGAAGCGACGGCGAGAACAACGACGCTATCGTAACCGCCAAAACAGCCGCAAGTAACGCCGATATTTTCGCTTTTTCGGCGCCAAACAACGCTATCAGTCTACGGACGGTCTTTTTCCCTTCTTTCGGCTTTTCCACCGCTTGCCCCATGCTACGCTTTCTTCCGCCGAAATTAACCTGAGGACTCGCGCCGCC
>CAYTKK010000021.1:6935-16956 GCA_964438355.1 uncultured Lachnospiraceae bacterium
TCCAGCACTATTATTCGGTCCGCGTCCGATATCGAGGCTATGCGTTGAGCAACGATTATTTTGGTAAGTCCGTCATAATCCTTCTTAAGCGCGCTATAGAACGCGGCTTCCGTTTTAAGGTCGAGTGCACCCGTCGAATCGTCGAGAATCAAAATCTCCGCGTTTTTTATCACCGAACGCGCCAGCGACACTCTTTGCCGCTGACCGCCCGACAGTGATCTTCCGCGTTCGGCAACGTGCGAATAATACGCGTCAGGCTTACTCATTATAAAATTATCCGCTTGCGCGGTTATCGCGGCGTTTTTAACCTCGTAATCGGTTGCCGACGGCTTACCGAAACGAATGTTCGCTTCCATAGTGCGCGAAAACAACTCCACTCGTTGCGGAGCCAAAGCAACTATTTCGCGAAGAACTGATACGTCGTAATCCTTTACGGGCACGCCTCCCACCAAAACCTCGCCGCAACTTGCGTCGTAAAAACGCGGAATAAGATTGACTATGCTGGTCTTGCCGCTTCCCGTAGAACCTATAATAGCCACTGTCTCGCCTTTGTTTACTCTAAAGGATACGTCCTCTATCGCGCGCCTGCGAGAACCTGCATACGAAAACGAGACGTTCTTAAATTCGACCGTTCCTTTTTCTTTGCTTTCTTTGACTTTTCCTCCCGCAACGGACGGAACGAGCGAAAGTACCTCGCCGATACGTTTTGCGGAAGCCGCCGCGCGCGTAAACGTTTGGGAAATGTTTGCCAGATGCATAAGTCCCATCATTATCATTGCCAAATACGTTATCGACGCCATTATTTCGCCCGGAGTGACGCTTGCGCCCGCGTCTGCCTGAATCCCGCCTACGTAAATCACCGCAACCACGCATAGATTGAGAGTTATATTCATTATAGGTTGAAGAAAAGATAATAGCGTCTGAACCTTAAGAGTGGTCGAGCAAAGAGCGTCGTTCGCCTTACCGAACCTTTTGCACTCGCCATCTTCCTTTACAAACGCCTTAACCACTCTCGCGCCTTGGACGTTTTCTTGAAGCACGCCGTTTACGTCGTCCAGTTTTTCTTGCACGGTCCCGAACATAGGCGAAGCCTTTTTAAGAAAAAACACTATAAAAAACGCAACTATCGGCAATCCGCACGCCGCAATCAGCGCAAACACGGGCGATTGCAGATACAACATAAAAATGCCGCCCGCAAACATAACGGCGCTCCTCACGAGCGTACGTATCGAAACCATTACCATGTTTTGCACCTGCGTGACGTCGTTGGTTATCCTCGTAACGAGCGAACCCGTGGAAAGTTCGTCCGTCTGCACGAAATCCGCGTCCATTACCTTGCGAAAAAGTTCTTTCCTAAGGTCGTTGCCGAACCTCTGTGCCGCCAAGTTTGCGAATACTCCGCTTAAAATTCCGCACACGCCGCCGAAAATCACAAGTCCCGTCATCTGTAAACCCACTCGAACAACGACCTCGGGAACGCCGAGCAACACTCCTTCGTCCACAATCGTCGACATAAGCTCCGGCTGAACGAGATCCATCGCTATTTCGCCCAGCATAAACATCGGCGCCAGCAAACAGCAATACCAATATTTTTTTAGATACTTTAGCACTTCTTCCTCTCCCGTTAAGCCGCCTTCGAATTACCGCAAAAAGCTTTTTCCTTATGTTCGGTAAACTCCCGAACATACTTCCTTCGCGCAAACGCCGCAAAATCTTTCCCTAAAGCGTTAACACTTCCAGTTATTCCGTTTTGTTCGAAAGCGCGCTCGTCTATCACTCGAAACTAACCGAAAATTCCGCTTTTATTTTCAAATTCGATATACGAACATGATTTTTGTTATATTATATACCCGCTCGAACGAAAAGTCAATCTTACGAAAAGTCCTTCGAGTACGCTACGCCCGTTCCTTTTTTGGCGTTCTCGTATCGTAGCCTTCTCGTTTTACAATCGCTTCCGTTTTTTTTATCGGACGCTTTACAAATCGTTATAACGTGTTTTATCGCGCGTTTATAAAAAATATCGAAATAATTTTTACATAATTTTCACAACAAAATACTTGACGAGCGGCAAAAAAGTGCTATACTATACATAAAGTAAGCCGCAAAAGTGAAAAATAACGATAAAGACGGTTTATGAAAAAGAATTACGGAGGCAATCGGAAATGAAGAAGAATATGTATAGTTTGATGCTTAACGAGGAGGTGGTTCGCGCAATAGACGAATTGGCGTCTCAACAGGGAACGAACAGGTCCGCTCTTATAAACGAAATACTTGCCGAGCATATGTCGATGGTTACGCCGCAAAAGCGCATCGCCAACATAATCGACGACGTATTTCGCCTTATGAGTTCGACTAACCTACTAGTAGCCGCGGAACGGACGAACGTGTTAAGCGTCAAGAGCGCATTGCCTTATCGTTATCGCCCGACGTTGCGTTATCAGGTAGAGCTTTTGCACTCGTCGGACCCGTGTTTCGGTATTCTTACTTTAAGCTTCCGCTCTACGGCTCCGGATTTATTAAGCTCGCTTGCCTTTTTCGTCGAAATGTGGACGGAACTGGAAAGAAAGTATATCTCTCCGCTATTGCGCGACGGCGCGTTAAAGTACGGAATCGACGACGGCGTATTTTCACGCACGCTGTCGCACCCGCGCGATAGAATTTACGACAGCGAAGAAATCGCGGCGGCTATAAGCGAATACGTACGAATTTTCGATGTGTGCGTCAAAAACTTCCTTGCCGGCAAGTACGCTTCTGCGGACGAATTGGAACCTGACTTCCTTGCGTTTTCACGAAAATACGTAATGTAGTCGCTCGGATTCGGCTTTGCGCCGCAAAAAACCTAAAATAAAAAATCTACATAAAATCTTCAAAAGGAGGTATTTTTATGATGAACGCTAATAATTTTACACAAAAGACGACCGAAATGCTTAACGTCGCTCAGGCAAAATGCGCCGAGCACGGCAACGGTCAAATATATCCGCAACACCTTCTCTACGCTCTTTTGACGCAGGAAAAAGGACTTATCCCGTCACTTCTTTCGCGGCTAAACAAGGACGTGGGAGCGATGAGCGCGGAAGCCGATAAAGCAATTCGCGCTCTGCCCGTCTATAACGGCGGCAAAGCGCGCGAAGACGGCTCGGTTTACGTATCCGCCGAAACGGATAAAGTTCTCTCTTCTGCGCTTTCTCTTGCCAAAAAGCAAGGCGACGAGTTCGTATCGGTCGAACACGTATTCCTTTCGCTTTTCGATAACGGCGGCGAGGACATCAAAAAATTGTTCTCGGCGTTCGCGCTGAAAAAATCAGACGTGGAAGCGGAACTGAAAAAAATTAAAACCTCACCCGTCACCGGAGACAATCCCGAAGAAACGTACGACGCATTGTCGAAATACGGAACCGACCTTGTCGAAAGAGCAAGATCGGGCAAACTCGACCCTGTCATCGGACGCGACAACGAAATAAGAAACGTAATTCGTATTCTTTCGAGGAAGACAAAAAACAACCCCGTGCTTATCGGTGAGCCGGGCGTAGGTAAAACGGCAATCGCCGAAGGCTTGGCGCGCAGAATCGTCAAAGGCGACGTCCCCGAAGGAATGAAGGATAAGACGATATTCGCTCTCGATATGGGCGCGCTGATAGCGGGCGCTAAGTACCGCGGCGAATTCGAAGAAAGATTAAAAGCCGTGCTTGGCGAAATCAAGAAAAGCGAAGGCAAAATCATTTTGTTCATCGACGAACTACACACTATCGTGGGCGCGGGTAAAACGGACGGAGCAATGGACGCAAGCAATCTGCTTAAGCCTTTGCTTGCTCGCGGCGAGTTGCACTGTATAGGCGCGACTACGCTGGACGAATACCGTCAATACATCGAAAAAGACGCCGCGCTCGAGCGTAGATTCCAACCCGTGCTTATCGGCGAACCGACCGTTGAAGATACGATTACGATACTTCGCGGACTTAAAGAGCGCTACGAAGTTTACCACGGCGTCCGCATATCCGACGGCGCAATAATCACCGCGGCAACTCTTTCGAATCGCTATATAACCGACCGATTCCTACCCGACAAGGCAATCGACCTTATTGACGAAGCTTGCGCCATGATAAAGACCGAAATAGACTCGATGCCCACCGAAATGGACGAAATCGCACACAAGATAATGCAGCTCGAAATCGAGGAAACCGCCCTTAAACGCGAAACGGACGCGCTTTCTCAATCTAGGTTAAACACTCTGCGCGAAGAACTCGCGTCAAAACGCGACGAGTTTGCCGCCCTTAAATCGCGCTGGGAACAAGAAAAAAAGAACATCGACAGCGTATCTGCCATCAAGTCGGACATCGAACGCGTGGGCAGGGACATCGAACGCGCCGAACGCGACGCGGACTACGAAAAAGTCGCGCGCTTGCGTTATTCGGAACTTCCCGCTTTGCAGGAAAAGCTTAAAAAAGCAACCGACGCGCCGAAATCCGAAGACTCGCTTCTTCGCGACACCGTAACCGACGAGGAAATCGCCAAAGTGGTATCTCGCTGGACGGGAATCCCTCTTACAAAACTTATGGAGGGCGAACGCGAAAAATTGCTTGCTTTACCCGACCTTTTGCATAAACGCGTAATCGGACAAAACGAAGCGGTCGATAAAGTTTCCGACGCAATCCTACGTTCAAGGGCGGGACTTCAAGACCCATCGCGCCCCATCGGCTCGTTCTTGTTTCTCGGTCCTACCGGCGTAGGCAAAACAGAGCTTGCGAAAGCTCTTGCCGAGCAGCTGTTCGACGACGAAAAGAACATCGTGCGTATAGACATGACCGAATATATGGAAAAATTCTCGGTATCGCGTCTTATCGGCGCTCCTCCGGGATACGTCGGCTACGAAGAGGGCGGACAGCTTACCGAAGCGGTTCGTCGCCGTCCGTACTCCGTCGTGCTATTCGACGAAATCGAAAAGGCTCACCCCGACGTATTCAACATTCTTCTTCAAGTGCTAGATGACGGCAGAATAACAGACTCGCAGGGACGAACGGTGGATTTTTCGAATACCGTTATCATTCTTACCTCCAACCTCGGCTCGTCTATAATACAAAACGGTATCGTGGACGGCGAAATTTCCGCGGCGGCAAAGGACGAAGTAAACGCATTGTTGCGCTCGTCGTTTAGACCGGAATTTCTAAATCGTCTAGACGAAATAGTGTTCTATAAACCGCTTACGCGCGAAAACGTCACCTCCATCGTCGACCTCTTGATAGTAAAGCTTGCCCAACGCGTAAAAGAAAGAAGGCTTAACCTAGTCGTCACCGACGAAGCGAAACGCTTTATCGCGGACAACGGATTCGATCCGGTATACGGAGCGCGTCCGCTAAAAAGATTTTTGCAAGCAAAAGCGGAAACGCTGATAGCGCGTTATATCCTTTCCGATTCGCCCGCGCCCGACTCTACCATAACTCTCGACTGCGAGGGCGGAAGCTTGACTATAAAGCAATAAAACCATCGTAAAGCGCTTATAAAAAATTGAATCGAAGAACGCGAGCTAAACGTATTCGTAAACGACGACTTCGAAAAAATTTGTAAAGCGCAAAAGATACTTTCCAAAAAAAATCAGCCCCGACACAACACTCGGGACTGATTTTTTGTTTTTCGATTCGATTTTCTAAAGAATTTCCGCTACGAAGTTAGATTCTCTTTGCGTGAGCGAGCAAATATTCCTCTGCCTCCGCGCACCACAATCCGCCGTTACGCTCTACTATCTCGGCAAGAGCGGCGAACATCGGGTCGGTCTTGCCCAGTTCGGCAAAATCCTCTACCGCAACTAACGGTAAATCGAGCGCGTTGTAGCAAACCTTCTTTGCGCCGTTCGGTTTCTCCATCGCGAACAAAGCGTCGATAACCGCGCCTAAGCCGCAGATGTGCGATACGATCGCGCCGGGATTGATGGCGTTCTTTTCGATAAGATGAATGGTGTCTACGGTGTCCTCGGGAATACTTCCAGCGGTGCCGACAACGTGTATTCCGTCGTAATGAACGCGATAAAGGTTAAGCGAGCCTTGCATATCGTGAATCGGCGGGCCTGCGAAGAAATTTACGCAACCGTCCTCGCGGCAAATTTGCTCTGCCATGGTAAACAGCGCGGGTACGGGCACCATTACGAAAACGTCGTCGAAGCCGCCTTCGCTGACTTCCAAAAGCGCCTTAACGGGGTCTTCGTAGCCGGAAGTGTTCATATAAACGAGGTCGACGCCCAAACTTTTTGCGTGCTCTACCGTGCACTTGCTTGCCGCCCAGTCCAGTCTCTCTTGATTAAGGTCGGTAACGACAATCTGCTTTACGCCCGCATAACCGTACGCAAGTTCCACAGCGCCTATGCCCATAGGACCGGCTCCGCCCAAAACGGCAAGTCTGCCGCCCTTTTTAGCTCCGTCCGTACGAACGTAGTTGGAATAATCGGTGTGATAAAAACCTTTGTAGCCGCGTAGTACGCAACCGACGGATTCCACTAGCGACCCCTTAAAGTAACTGTCGCCCTCAAACGGAATCATACAGCCGCGCTCCAAAACGATTTTGGGAACGACGGCGTACAAACTGTTTCCGCCGATATACGGATAAGAATATCCGGGATCGTGACCGTTCTCGAGCTTTAGCGCCGGTTGGATAACTATCTTCTGACCCTCTTTCCATTCGCCACGCAAATTCTTGCCCACCTTGACAAGTCTGCCGCACATCTCGTGGCCGATGATGACGGGATTTTCGGCAACGTCGTCGGGTACGCGCTTATGACGCGGACCTTGTTTAACCGCCTTATACGTCGACGCACAAATAGAGTCCGTTACAACCTCCAAAAGAGCCTCGTCGTCGGTAATCTCGGGAAGTTCAAATTCCTCGAGACGTAAATCATTTTCTCCGTAAAGCCTTATTGCTTTTGTTTTCATGACAATCTACCTCCGTTTTTATCTCGCTCATTATTGCACAAAACGCACATTTTGTCAACTATATGCACAAAAGACTGAGTAAATCTGTAAAACGCCGTTTATTTTGCTTGCACGAAAACACATTTTATTGTATAATTTAGATACTGACGAGCAAATCGTCCGAAACGTAAAAAATATCGGAGGGAAAAATGGCAAAAAGCAATCAAGAACTTGCGGAACGCGCATTAAAAATGCTGTGCAAGGCAATGGATAATAACGGCTACCGTTATGACTATAACAGAGGAATTTATCAACTTCAATCCGGCTTCAACGGAACAAATATGAAGATACAAATCACAGTCAATATCGACGAAAAACGCAACCTTGCTACGTTGACGTCGACCATGCCTTATAGCGTAGAATCTGCCGACAAAGGCGTTATGGCTCGCGCGGTAGCAATGGTCAGCGACAGCTGCATAAGCGGCTGTTTGGACTATTATGAAGAAAGCGGCAGAATCGACTTTCGTATGACAATGGGTTACGGTACTGACGAAGTAAACGCCGATTTCTTCGATTATATGGTCGGCGCGTCGCTAGGCACTATCGACGATTACAACGATAAACTGCAAAAAGTGGCAATCGGAGCTATGTCTCTTGACGATCTTAAAAAGCTGATCGAAGGATAAGGAGGGAATATAAAATGTTATTCGGAAAAAAACAATCGTCCTACGACGACCAAGCTTTTGAAACCATCAAAAAGGCTCTTGACGAAATCGGCTGGAAGTATAACGCCGACGATGAAAATAAATCTATCGACCTACAGGTAAGCGGCGACGACCTTACCTTGAAGTTTATAATAAACGTTCGCGAACAGCAAAACATAGTTCAAATACTCTCGCCCCTGCCGTTTACCGTGCCTAAAGATAAATTCGAACTTATGGCGCGCGCAACTTGCTTCGTAACGTCGCGCCTTATCGACGGAGCATTCGACTTCCACGAAAACAACGGCACCATTTTCTTCCGTATGACCACGTGCTATCGCGGTATGGGAATGGGCACCGAGCGCTTCAAGTATATGATTCATACCGCTTGCCACACCGTCGACGATTACAACGACAAACTGCTTTTAGTGTCGAACGGTATGCTGTCATTAGACAAGTTTATGCACCCCGACGCTCAATAATCTAAAGTAAAGAAAATAAAAGCGCGAAAAATCGCGCAAAACTATTTCAAACAAGAAGTGCGCCTGCTTTACAAAGCGGACGCACTTCTTTAGTTACAAATGTTAACTTGCGTTATGCTCGAAACACAAACGACAACCTGCCATCGGCAGTCATTTTCTGCTTATTCTTTTAATCATCTTTATCGTTTTTTAACTCGTTTAATTTGGCTTTATGCGTCCAATACGAAGTAGACACGGCGGCTTTTATTCGGTTTAACACGCATTTACGACCGCCACCACGCAAACGTTGGCTTTTCAACAAACTACTTACGCCGCCGAGCTTACCGCTTGCTCGCGCGCGGCTGTTTCGCGCATATAACGGTTTCGCCTTTTAAGGCTTAACACGATAAACAGCGTTGCGTTTATGGCTATCATCACCGCCCAGCTGATAATAACGCAAACCAAAATCGAAGAAATTGATTGATAGAACGGGAACGTAGCCAATATAAGTCCTATTCTTACTCCGCCGATACCTACGCCCGACACGATAGTGGGTACAATGGAATATCCGACCGAACGCAATCCGCCCATAAATATCTCGTTTGTTCCTTGAAGAATAACGGCAGGCAAGTAGATAACGGTTCTTTCGATAAAATAAGCTCGCGCTGCCGTCGAATCGGCACAATACGCCCAAGACGCAGGCTCCATAATCGCAAGCTGTACCGCGCAGAACACAAACCACACCGTCGCCATGGCAAGCAAGGATTCTCGAACCGCCTTGTACATTCGCTTGAATTTACGCGCTCCGTAGTTTTGCGAAATGAACGTGGTAGAAGTGGCAAAGCACGCCGAAATAGCCGTCGCGGTAAAGGTTCCGTAATTACACGACGTCGAATACCCTGCGCTTGCCGCGCTACCCAAGCCGTTAATGCACGATTGCATTACTATGTTCGACACTGCGGAAATTATGGTATAAAGTCCTACGGGTACGCCTATGGCGGATATTTCGAAAATTTCTTTTTTGAAAAAGCGCATTTTCTTGAACTCGAATCGGCAAACGCCTTTGCTCCTCATCATAAAGCCGACTATAAGCACACAAGAAACCATATTGCTTGCAAGCGTTGCCAACGCTACGCCGGCAACGTCCATATTGAAAACGCCCACCGTCAAATAGTTCAACGCCACGTTAAGAACGCCGGCAAACGTCAAAAAGTACAGCGAATGTCTGGTGTCTCCGTCCGCGCGCAAAAGCGCCGCCGCGAAGTTGTACACCATCGAAAAAGGATAACAGATAAACAGTATCCTAAGGTATTGCTCCGCTCTTACGATAACCTCGGGGTCGGTTACGTTGGACAGCTTGATTATCAACGGCAAAGCCGCTTCGCCCAGAAGCATTATTACGCAACCGAATATAAACGAAAGCGGAATCGCACAATGCGTAATGCGTTCTGCCTTATCCTTCCTACGCGCGCCGATAGCGTGAGCCATTACTATGTTAGCGCCCTGCGCCACGCCCGTAAAAAGCGAAACTATCATCGAAACGACCGAGCCGCACGCGCCCACCGCCGCAAGCGATTTTTCGCCCGAAAACTGCCCGACCACTATCTGGTCGGCGGCTGAAAACGCAGCTTGCAGAATATTTATAAGAGCAAGCGGAAACGCCATAAGCAAAAACGCGCCAAATATGCTTCCGCTTGTAAGGTCTCTGTTTTTACCCTTATTTACTTTTTGTACTGTAACGTCTGCTTCATCGTTTGCCTTAGAGACAATACTGTCGCTATCGTGCCTTGCTTCGTCCGCGCTTTCGACAACAATGCTATCCGACTCGTTACGCTTTACTTCGTCTTCCGCCTGAGGCGATATAGGAACGTCGTTGTCCGTGTTACTCGTCATTATAAGGCTACACTCCTTTAGCTTCTTCGTAAGTCCTAATATTCTACCCGCTTACCGAAAAAAAAGCAAG
>CAYTKK010000022.1:0-12481 GCA_964438355.1 uncultured Lachnospiraceae bacterium
CCGTCGGTGATAAGTACATTTGCGATTTGATGTACCGAAAAGGTTACAATATCGGAGGTGAGCAGTCCGGGCACTACATAGTTTATCCTGCTGCAACCACCGGCGATGGACTTATGAGCGCTATGTTCCTGGCAAAATCGCTTTACAGAAACGGCGTTTTGGAAGGAATCGAAAAGCTTGAACTTGTGCCGCAAAAGGCAATTGCCGAGTACGCCGATCCGTCGATTATTTATGATAAGAAAATGCGCGAAATGACCGAGGATGCGGAATCTCGTCTTGCGGGACAGGGTAGAATTATCGTAAGAATGTCGGGCACCGAACCGAAAGTTCGCGTAATGGTAGAGTGCAAGGACGCGTCGGCGGTGGACGAAATATTAGAGTCTTTCCGTAAGTATATTTTATCGAAGCAAGGCTGATTTGCTTAAAATGGTAAAGCGGCGGGTACCGTTGGGCGGTTATTCGCCGTTTTTTGCTTGCTAGACCGTTTTAGAAAAATATCTTTAGATGAAAAGCCGATTAATTTCTGCTTTTTCGCGACATTTTGCGCTAAAAAAGCGGTTTTTGCACGTTTTTGCGGATATCGTTTGCGATTTTTGCGGTCAAGGACGTTGTGACGATTTGAGGCGGCGGCTTAATATTTTCGCAATTCTCTTGACATATTGCCCGCTTAGGGTATATAATAAAACAACGTGATAACGGCAACCTAGGGGATGCGGTCGAAAGGCAAAATCGGTGTAGCCATATCTTGAGATAGAAGGGTGTGCGCCCGTGCGTGAATTTGTAAATTCGAGGCTTTTGGCTTTTTTTTGGGCAGGCGTTTTGGAGCGAGAATATTTATGTTCTCGGTATTCATTGCGACTCGGTAAAGAAATCGAGGATACGGTTTGACGTTTTATAAACGACATAACGTTCTGTAGTCGGCGAAAGAGGAAGAAATTTTTAAGAGGTTTTACGATGCAAAATCAGGAAAAGCGATATAGCGGAAAACGCAAAATAGGAATGACTATCCTGTTTTTGCTTATAGATATAGCGGCGGCAGCGCTCGCTTATTTTTTTGCGCGCTCGATTTTGTTTTACAGTGAGTTTGTGTCCGTCCCGCCGTTGTATGCGCAAAACGAACTTTTAATAGCTATTGTCAGCGTTAGCGTGACGATACTTTCGCTGGTTGTGTTCGATTGCTACAACGTAATTTGGAAGTACGCCGGGCGCGTCGAGTTTTTCAAGTTTCTTACCGCGTATCTGGTTGCTTTCGTGCTTTTGTTTGTAGCGCGTTTTATCCTTAAATTTATCGTCGGACTCGAGTTTTGGAGTTCGATAATACTTATTTATCTGTTGTTCAGCGCGGTGATGAGCGGATTTCTGCGTTTTTATAATATGATTTTCCGTCATATACGTCACGTGGTGTATCCGATGAATCATTTTGTATCGTCGGGAGTTAAGCGTACGATTATAGTTGGAGCGGGGCGCACCGGAGCGCTTGCCGTAAGTCGCTTTATCGCAAATCCCGAGGACGGATATTATCCTGTCGCGATTGTTGACGACGATACCGAAAAACAGGGGTCGCGCGTGTACGGAGTTACCGTCGAGGGCGGTTTGGACGATCTCGACAAAATAGTAAAGAAGCATCGTTGTGAAGCGTTCGTAATCGCGATAATTTCGATTACGAAGTCTCAACTTCGTCGCATATACAAGGCGTGCTCCGTATACAACGTTCCGATAAAGATAATGCCACCTATGACAGACGCTGCCGGCGAAGTGAATGGAAGCGTTTTGTCGATTCGAGACATCAAGATAGACGAACTGCTCGGCAGGGAGGAATTTAAGGTAAAGCAAGAGCTTATCGACGGCTCCGTTAAGGATAAGATCGTTATGGTGACGGGCGGAGCGGGGTCTATCGGTTCGGAATTGTGTCGTCAGGTGCTTAATTTCGGTTGCAAACATCTAATTATTTTCGACCAGCACGAAAACGGTATGTTTTTCCTTAACCAAGAGTTTGTTAAAAAGTACGATACTTCGCGTTATACTCTTGTTATCGGTACGGTTCGCGAACGCGATAAGGTAATGGAGACGATTTCATATTATCGCCCCGATATAATTTTTCACGCGGCGGCGTACAAACACGTTCCGATGATGGAAATTTCCGCTACCGAGGCGATAAAGAACAACGTATTCGGTACGAAAAACGTTATCGAGTGCGCCGAAGAGTGCGGAGTTAAAAAGTTCGTGCTCGTTTCCACCGACAAAGCCGTTAATCCGTCCAACGTAATGGGCGCGAGCAAGCGAATCGCGGAAATGCTTATACAAACGCGCGGAAAAACCTTTAATATGCAAATGGCGGCGGTGCGCTTCGGAAACGTTTTAGGTTCTAACGGAAGCGTTATTCCCGTGTTTTTGAATCAGATTAAAGAAGGCGGTCCGATTACTTTGACGGACAGAAATATCAAAAGATACTTTATGTCCATTCCCGAGGCGGTGCGCCTTGTGCTTCAAACCGGCGCTTTTGCCGAAAACGGAGAAATTTACGTGCTCGATATGGGTGAGCCGGTATACATTTACGACCTTGCTTGCGACCTTATTAGGCTTAACGGTCTTATTCCCGAACAGGATATCGAAATAGCCGTTACCGGATTGCGACCCGGCGAGAAGATGTTCGAGGAACTTCGTTACGATACCGAGGCTGTCGATAACACCTTGCACGAGGGCGTATTTGTCAACAGACTTGACGAAATAGATAGGATGCGTTTCGACGAAATGCTGAGCGTTCTTCGCGAAGCGGCGTTAAACGAGGATGTTGAAAAGACAATTGATACCATTTTTACGATAGTGCCCAGCGAATATCGTGCAGAGCGCGCTCATGCGGGCAGAAACGTCAATCCCGAGGATCGCGCGCCGGTGGTTAATTCGTAACGTTTTGTGAGGAAGAAGCATCGAATATGCTGTCAGAAAAGCTAACGAAAAATAAATTTGCATTCGGAGTCGCCGCGTTTTTTAACTCGCGGCTGTTTCCGATTGCATTCGGCGGCGCGATGTTTTTGATACACGCGCTGGCGATAGACGTCGTCGGCTTTTGTCTTGCCGCCGTTTTGTTCGTGGCGGTGTCGCTTTTTTGCGATGATACGCGTCCGCAACTTGCGATTTGCTTTATGACGGGAATGTGCGTGTCCACCGATAACTCGACCGCTTACGGCGGCGGCACGGGGTATTACTCCGATCCTTTCGTAATAGGTACGATTATTGCGGCGGCGTCGGTAATAGTGGCGGCTATGGCGGCTCGGCTTGTTATTTTTAAGGAATACAAAAACATCGCGAAGAAGCGCATACTTTTTCCCGGATTGATTGCTTTTGCCGTCGTGTGCCTTACGGCGGGACTTTTTTCACAATTTATGGACGTTACGAGTTTTGCCGTCGGCGGATTGACGGCGGGCGTTATACTCGGACTGTACGTGTATTTTTCCGCGTCGCTCGGGGAGCGTACCGATAACGTCGACTATTTAATGCGCTTGTGCGTTATGACTATGATGCTCGTCGCGGCAATGGTCGGGTGGATGTATTTGACTCGTTTTAGACCGGGAATGAGCCTTGACAACGATTGGAAGTCAAATTTTGTCCTCGGCGCGCTTGTTAGTAATTCTGCCGGCGAAATGATGGTAATGATGCTTCCCGCTGCGTTTTATCTTGCGGCAAAGGAAAAGCGCGGGTGGATATATCTTTTGTTGACTGCGGTAACGGCTGTCGCTATTTACTTTACGCTTTCACGCGCGGCTTTGTTGGTCGGGATTCCTGTTTTTGTCGCTGGGGTCGCGTACGTGCTTGTTCGCGGTAAGACCAATCGACGTTCGAATTTGGTCGCGACTTGTTGCATCGTTGTTTGCGGGTTCGTTGTCGTCCTTGTTTCTTTTAAGGGCAACTTTGGCGACCTGTTCGAATTTTTTGCCAGCGTCGGGTTCAGTGACCGCGGAAGATTCCGCATTTGGGAGCAAATGATGGAATTGTTTGCGTCCTCGCCCGTGTTCGGAGTCGGATTTTCCGCTCTGTTTCAGTTGGGGAATTACGGAATTAACGTGTTCCACAACCTTGCGCACAACACGATAGTGCAAATGATAGGAAGTTGCGGAATAGTCGGAATCGCCGCGTACGTTTTCCATCGCGCGCAAACGGTTATTCTGTTTTTTAAGCGGCGTAGCGAGGCTCGTTCGTTTGTCGGGATTATGATTTTGTGCTTTCTTGCCATGGCGTTGTTGGACCAAATTTTCTTCTTCCCGAACTTTACGGTTATTTATGCGTCGATGCTCGTGATTGCCGAAAAAGATTATGAAGGCGCGTCGGCGAAATTGCCGTTGTGCGAAAAAAAGACTAACGCGTGTTTAGTGAGCGAAGAAAAGAAAGACTAATGCGCGAAAATATGCGTCAAAAAAAACGATTGGGATAAAGCGGAGAACAGATAAAAACCGGCTCTCCGCTTTTGTATTTCTCGGCGTTTCAAGAGTCGGAATTTGTTAAGTTAAAAGTGAAATTTGTTAAGCCAAAGCGGAAATTGTGAGAAAACAAGTAGGATTGTTTCGGCGCACTGAATATAAACCGGAGTTTTTAGTGTTAAAAGAAAATGGGCGTCTGTAACGCGCCCGCAGTTTCGAGAAATCACGGAATCGTTTGGATTTTGGTGGTCACTACGTAGCGATTTGCGGCGTTTTTACGAGAATTTTAGTTTTTTGACGAAAAGCGTTGACCGCAACGAATTTGTGCGCATATAAGACAGTATGGTTATTGCTGTGTTTTTCGGAGGAAAGTCGTGCGAGCACGACGTATCGGTCGTAACTGGATTTCAAGCGATGTCGAAGCTTGAGAATCACGACGTGTTGCCTGTTTTTATCACTCGCGAGGGAAAGTGGCGCTTGTGTAGAAAAAATACGCCGCTGTCTAGTTATATGAGTGGAAGGGCGGCGGGCAGAGAATGCTTTTTGCGCGCGGCTTCGCCGTATTTGTACGTTTGTAGCGGGCGGAAAAGACGAGTGGACGCGGCTCTTATCTGTTGTCACGGCGCGGGCGGAGAGGACGGCTGTTTACAGGGCGTTTTGGAGACGGCGGGAATCCCGTACACATGTAGCGGGGTGGCGGCTTCCGGCGTAGGACTTGACAAACGTCTTTCGAAGCTCGTTTTCGGTGGGGCGGGGTTAAATCAAGTGCCGTACGCGGCGGTAACGTACGACGAGTGGACGCGAGACGGAAACGAACTTACGGATAGATGCGAAACGTTAGGATATCCTCTTATCGTAAAACCGTCGCGGCTCGGTAGCAGTATAGGTGTGGGTACGGCGTTTGACAAGAAGCAACTCGTAGCGGTTCTCGGCGAGGCGTTCGAGTGGGATAACTGCGTCGTGGTCGAAAAGAAGTTGGAGGACTTTGTCGAATATAACTGCGCGGTTATGCGCGGCGAGAGCGGGATTATCGTAAGCGATGTGGAAAAGCCACTTCGTTGGAATGAAATATTGACCTTTGCGGATAAGTACGAACGCGGCGGATTTAAGGGGAAAAGCGCTCGCGAGTTCCCTGCGCGAATATCCGACGAACTTGCGCGTAAGGTACAGCAAACGGCTGTCGCCGCATACGAGGCTATCGGTGCGGACGGCGTTGTCAGAGTGGATTTTCTTTACTCTGACGGGATTCTTTATGTCAACGAAGTAAACACTGTTCCCGGGTCGCTGGCGCTGTATCTTTTCCCCGGCGACGCGATAGAAACTTTGTTGTCGCGAGCGATTGCCGCGCACGGCGAGAAATCGAGGCTTCGGTATTTGTTCGAAAGCGGGGTGCGACGCGGGAAGGAATAAGCGCAGAAAAACACAAAAAGAGAATAATTCCCGCTCGTTGCGTTAAAGAATTGACTTTATTTTCGCGTTTGTGTATAATGATTAAGGCTTGCGTCGCTATTTATCGAATGTCGGCGCGGCTTTAATTAAAACGTCTTTTGGAGGAATGTATGCCGAAGATTAAATACAACACGCCGATAGTCGAAATGCAAGGCGACGAGATGACACGTATTTTGTGGGGCTGGATTAAAGAGATTCTTATCGAGCCGTATGTTGAACTTAACGTCGACTTCTACGATTTGGGACTTGAAAACAGGGAAAAGACTCAAGACCGCGTCACGACGGAGGCGGCGGAAGCGATTAAAAAATATCACGTCGGCGTTAAGTGCGCCACGATTACGCCCAACGCGCAACGCGTCGAGGAATACAAGCTGTCGAAGATGTGGCTTTCGCCTAACGGTACCATAAGAGCGGCTTTGGACGGAACGGTATTCCGTGCGCCCGTGCTTGTGGACGGCTTACGGCCGTACGTTCCTGCATGGAAGAAGCCTATTACCATTGCTCGTCACGCTTACGGCGACGTTTATCGCAATTCCGAGATAAGAGTCGACGGCAAAGCGACTGCGGAGGTTGTGGTTACCTACGACGACGGAAGAGTCGAAAGAAAAAAGATTGCCGATTTCTCCGGCCCCGGCGTAGTGCAGGGAATCCATAACTTAGACGCTTCCATTTCTTCGTTTGCTCGCTCGTGTTTTAATTATGCTTTGTCGACGAAGCAGAATGTGAATTTTGCGACCAAGGACACTATTTCCAAAACATACGATCATCGGTTTAAGGACATTTTTGCCGAGATTTACGAAGCTGAATACAAAGAAAAATTCGCGCAAGAAGGTATTAGTTACGACTATACGCTTATCGACGACTCCGTAGCTCGAGTAATTCGTTCCGAGGGCGGCTTTATTTGGGCGCTTAAAAACTACGACGGAGACGTTATGTCCGATATGGTTGCCACCGCTTACGGTTCGCTTGCAATGATGAGTAGCGTTCTCGTGTCTCCCGACGGCAACTACGAGTACGAAGCGGCACATGGCACCGTTACTCGGCATTACTACAAGCATTTGCGCGGTGAAGAAACGTCTACAAACTCGGTTGCGACGATTTTTGCTTGGACGGGCGCGTTGCGTAAACGCGGCGAAATGGAGGATAACAAGCCTCTTATGGATTTTGCTTCACGTTTGGAAAAAGCTACGCTCGATACCATTTCGAACGGCTTTATGACGAAGGATTTGGTCGGACTTTTCCACAAAGACGGCGTAACGGTTACGCCGCTTAACAGCCGCGGTTTCCTCGAAAAAATCGCAGAAAGATTATAAGTTTCAAAATTTACAACAATATAGTATGAGCAAAACCGCGGTCGTTTGGCTGCGGTTTTTTGTTACGTTGGGGACTGACTGTGTGGGACGGTGTTGAGGTGGTCGTTTGACTGTGTTTTCTGGTTGTTTAGTTGTGGCTTTTTATGTGGTTGTTTATCTGCGATTTTATTACATTGAGTGCGCTTAGCAGTGACTTTTGAGTTGTGTTGGTCGCTTGATTGCGGCTTTTGAGTTGTGTTGGTCGCTTGCTCGCGGATTTTTGGTTGCGTCGTGGTGCTCGGTGGCGGCTTTTTTGTTAAGGAAGCGTAGTTGTTATCGTTAGTTTTGGAGACTATCGTGACAAAACGAGAATGCGCCGCCGATTTGCTCGGGGAGGAAGCGTTTTTTTGTGTAAATTGTCGATTTTGCCTGAACCGTTTCGTTGTTTGAAAAGTGAAAAAATAAAAGCTGTACACATTTTTAATGATGACAAGCTGTTGTCACCATATATAGTGTATATTATGGGTGAAAATACGAGCGGCGGGCTGGCGACCGAAGCTACAAAAGGGAGGGAATCGTTTGTGAAAAAATGGATATTGTTTATATTTCGCGTAGCACGGTCTCTGCAACGGCAGATAGACAGAATAGATAACAAAATCGAGCGTTTGGCGTTAAGCATGGGCGGAGACACTAAGGCTCAATATCAAAAAATCATAGAACTCGGGCAGATGAAAGTTAAACTGATAAACCTTCACGTTATGTATGAATGCGCCAAAAACGCGCTTAAGGAAGACGAGTACGCAATGCTTGTTAAATATGCGTATGGAGAGAGGGTGCAGGGAATTGCGGAATTTGCGGGTATTTCGAGGTCGACGGTATATCTGAGGCTGGCGCGAGTTGCCGAAAAGGCGGCAAGAAAAATTTACGGAGAATTAAATGTGGACGAGCGGTATCTCGAAAGAGAATACGGCTCGTTGCCGTTTATAAAGAAGTTTAGGTTCTTCAAGGCGGATTCATCGGGTATTTCGTCCGGGCGCACGGTACAAAAGAATCATAATAATAACGACGGGGACGCATAAAACGCAAATAAGCGCTATTTCGAAAATCGAAAAGCCGGTTGCGGTTTTTACTTTTTCGGGAAGGTCGCTGTCGCTGCTTTTATCGGCATTTGTCGGCGTTTGTTCGGTGGCGACTTTTTCGACGACGCAATCTTCCGGCGGAGAAAACACGGCGTAAAGCGAGTATACGTATCCTCTTTTGATTGTTCCGCTTTCGTCGTAACGAACAAAATACCAATCGCCTCCGATAAGAGCATTTTGTTCGCTTCCCGTGGTTTTGCCATAGCAAAAAAGCGTTTCGCCGCTAGGGAGCGATACCGTGACGTTGTCTGCGGTGTGGTCGGGAAGGGCGCGAACGTTGACGGAGTGACCGTCGTTATTAAGTTCTATCGAGCTTGCGGCGGCGTATTTCGTTTTCGGCTCGAAGTCGACGCGGGTGACGGACGAAGCGGCGACATATCCGCTAATGTCCATGTAATTGACTTGTAGCGCCCCGTCCTTTTCGCCCAAAATCGCGACGAAGTACGTTTCGGGCAACGTAAATAGCGGGGAAATTAGTTCGCTGTCGGAATATAAAACCGCGTTTTCGCCGATTTGCGCGTAAGTAAACGAACTTGCGGCGCGGACGGGCGCTATACTCATTCCCGCGGCCAGTAAGACGAGCAGAATGTATGCGATAAGAATACGTGTTTTCATACTGAAATTATACGCTGTCGTCGGTAAGAAATATCGGCGTTTTTTGGGAAAAGAGGACGGAAATGGACGAAAAAGAACTTCTTAAGCAAATAAGGCGGCTAGAGCGTCGCGAAAAAAAACTTCATCGCGGCAACAGAATTTTTAGGTATAACGCGGGCGAACGCGTACATAAAAAGCAGTTGGAATTTCACAAATGTCAAAAGCGGAATCGCTGGGTGTTCGGCGGTAACAGAAGCGGGAAAACGGAATGCGGAGCGGTTGAAACCGTTTGGCGTGCGCGCGGAATACATCCGTATCGCGAAAACCGCGATAATGTTTTCGGCTGGGTTGTTTCGCCTACTCGCGAAGTTCAACGCGACGTCGCGCAAAGTAAGATATTATATTACCTCGACCCGGATTGGATACAGGACGTCGTCATGGTTTCGGGCAAAAGCGCGAATCCGTCGGGCGGAATAATAGACTACATTTTAGTAAAGAACGTGTTCGGCGGGACGAGCAAAATAGGATTCAAGAGCTCGGAAATGGGAAGAGAAAAATTTCAGGGCGCGTCGCTGGATTTTGTGTGGTTTGACGAAGAGCCTCCCGAGGACGTTTACAACGAATGTCGAATGCGAGTGGTGGACAAAAAGGGCGATATTTACGGAACTATGACTCCGCTTAAGGGACTAACGTTTGTGTATGAGCAGATATATCTTAACGTCGGCGGTGACGAAAACGTATGGTGCATTACGATGGAGTGGGCAGATAATCCGTATCTCGATCCCGACGAAATAAACGCCGTTTCGGCGGCTCTTTCCGACGAAGAGCGCGAGACGCGCCGTTACGGACATTTTCGCGCCGGTAGCGGACTCGTGTATACGGAGTTCGACGAAAGCGTGCACGTTATCGACCCGTTCCCCGTGCCGACCGAGTGGCAGGATAATATATCAATCGACCCGGGGCTAAACAATCCGTTGTCATGCCATTTTTACGCCGTGGACGGAGACGGGAACGTTTATGTCGTCGCCGAACATTACGAAAAAGGTAAACCCGTGTCGTATCACGCCGAAAAAATCAAAGAACTGGCGCGCTCGCTCGGGTGGCATTATTCCGTTGGCGGACGGTTGCAAGCGCTTATCGACAGTGCGGCCAATCAGCGCACGCTTGCTTCCGTAAAAAGCGTTTCCGAACTTTTTTTCGAGGAGGGAATAGCGGTTAACGCAAACGTGAATAAAGACGTTTTTTCGGGGATAAGCCGAGTTAAAGATTATTTGCGACCGATAGCTCACCCCGATAGACCGCGACTGTATATTTTTCGTTCATGCATAAATCTTATACGAGAGATAAAGTCGTATCGCTGGGGTAGTGACGACACTCCGATAAAACGCGACGATCACGCCTTGGACGAACTGCGTTACTACATAATGTCTCGACCAGAGCCGCACAACGCACAAAAGTGCGTAAAGAGTGAAATTCAATTGGATAAAGAGCGGCTTATGCGTCGGTTAAAAAGACGCTAAATCAAGAGTTTTGGAGCCTATAAGCTTTTGAAAAGTTTACGTCGCAAGTTAAAAATACGTTAAGAGCAAATTGCGCGCCTAAAAAGTAAAGGAGGAAATTTGGACGAGAAGGAAAGACTTTTTGCCGCGATGAGCAAGAAGGCGGCGGGGTATACGACCGAAGAGAGCGTCGAGGAGTACGCTTTGGTGGACGGAGAGATGACGCTTGTTAAGCGTCGCATATCCGAAAAGGAAGTGCCTCCCGATGTTTCGGCGGCAAGGTTTATACTCGAATTTATGAGCGACGACGCCGAGACGCTTACGGAGGAACAGGTGCGTTTGGAAAAGATGCGCCTTATAAAAATATTATTGGGGGAGGAAAAGGATGACTCTGCAAAAACAAAAAGGAAAGGTAAGATGTGATATGGGTTCGTGCAAAAATCGTGCGGATTACGTCATAAAACTCGACAGAATGGGGATTAAAAGCACGATTAACGTGTGTAGCGACTGTCTTAACGAGCTATATTCGCTTATCGGCGGCGAGGTCGTGCCCAAAAGCATCGAAACGGCGAGCCGAGTACGAGAGCGAATAAAGGCGGAGGACGTTATTTGATGGACAGACAATTTATAGAAGACATAGTCGCAGACGTAAGAAGCGATTACGAGCGCCGAGTAAGCGAGCGACGGCAGTTCGAGGCTCAGTGGCAGTTAAACGCGAATTTCGTTGCTGGAAATCAGTACTGCCGCATTAACGTGCGCGGCGACGTCGAAGATACCGACAGCGAGTACGTCTGGCAAGAGCGCGAAGTGTATAATCATATCGCGACGATACTCGAAACAAGGCTTGCAAAACTTTCGCGCGTTCGCCCGAAGATGAGCGTCATGCCCGCTTCTAACGACGACAGTGACGTAAAAAGCGCAAAAATGAGCAGTAAAATTCTTACTTCCGCACAGCAACGACTTAATATGAGCGAAATTATAAGCAAGGCAACGCTGTGGTCGGAACTGTGCGGCACGGCGTTTTACAAAATCACGTGGGACGCTTGCGGCGGCAGACGCGTAGGTAAAAGCGGCGGTAAAGACGTTAGGGAAGGCGACGTAAGAATAGACGTCTGTCCGCCGTTCGAGGTTCTGCCGGATAGCCTTATTTGCGGCTCGCTTTCCGAATGCAGCAGTATAATTCACGCCAAAGCGTTGCACGTAAGCGACATAAAGCGCATTTGGGGTAAGGACGTCGGAGCCGAGGCTGTCGACGCGCTGTCGATGTCCGGAATCGGTATTGTCGGAGGCCTCGAACTTTCCGGCGCGGTGACCAAAATAGGTCGCGGAAAAAAGGACTCTCACGCGCTTGTTTTAGAGCGATATACTCTGCCTAGCGCGGATAGACCCGGGGGAGAACTTGCCATAGTGGCGGGCGACCAGTTGCTTTATTACGGTGAACTTCCTTACGAATGCGGAACGGACGGCGAAAGAGACTTTCCGTTTGTCGAACAGCGTTCTATAACGAGAGCGGGTTGCTTTTACGGTTCGTCCATGGTGGAGCGCGCCATTCCCATTCAGCGCGCATTTAACGCCGTAAAAAACAGAAAGCACGAGTTTATGAACAGAATCGCAATGGGAGTGTTGGCGGTGGAGGACGGTTCCGTCGACACGGAAAATCTCGAAACCGAGGGGTTGTCTCCGGGTAAAATACTGGTGTATCGTCAGGGAAGCACTCCGCCGCGATTTATGAGCGCAGGCTCGGTTCCTTCCAATTTTACGCTGGAGGAGCAGCGACTGCTCGAAGAGTTCGTCGAGGTCAGCGGAATTAGCGAAATAATGCGTTCGTCGTCCGTTCCGTCCACCGTTTCCAGCGGAACGGCGATTCAGCTTCTCGTCGAGCAGGACGACACGAGAATATCCACGACCGCCGAAAACATAAGGGCGGCTATTAAGGCTGTCGCACAAAAGACGCTTAGGTTATACAGACAGTTTGCCGCATATCCGCGGCTTTCTCGGTTTGCCGGCGACGAGGGCGAAGTGGAGTTGATTACCTGGACCAAAAGCAGTATCGACAGCGACGAAGTTATTTTCGAAACCGAAAACGAGGTAAA
>CAYTKK010000022.1:12581-16659 GCA_964438355.1 uncultured Lachnospiraceae bacterium
TAAGAAAAAACGGTGGCGACGCGCGTGTACAAAAGCTTCGCGCGCTTTTGTCTGCACGGGAAAGCGAAATAAACGAATTAACGGCTCGATTGGGGGAAGCGGAAAAACAGAATAACGAGTTGTCTTTGCGCTTGACCGAGCTGGAGGAGCGGGCAAAAAAGGCAAACGAACTCGAGGCTTTGATAAACGACTGCGACTCTCTTATGCAAGACAAGCGCTTTGTGTCCGCGGCAACTCGTAACAAAGACGTTGTGGACGCGGTTGTCGCGCAATATTTGCGTTCGTTGGCGGGCGGCGGTGGCGTGCCCGTTTTGGGCGGAGCGGGAAGCATTCCGCTTACTCCCATTTCGAAGCCTAAAAGCCTTGCCGAGGCTAAAAAATTGGCAGAAATTCTAATTAAAGGATAACGGAGGAAAACAAAATGGTAACACTTAACAATGCTGAAAACGCTCTTAAGACCATATATCTGGGGGCGGTTACGGAACTTCTTAACGTCGGGGCGAACCCGCTTCTTAGTAAAATCGAGCAGACCAGCGTGGATGTATGGGGCAAAGAGGTACGCACTGCCGCTAGAGTAGGTCTTAACGGTGGTATCGGTGCGGGCGATGAAGCAGGCGAACTTCCCGGCGCGTACGGAAGCAATTACATACAATTTGTTTCTACGCTTAAAAACTTGTACGGTCAAATCGAAATATCGGATAAGGCAATAAGGGCGAGCGCCGACGGCCGCGGCGCTTTTACGGACCTTTTGAACGCGGAACTCGACAGCCTTTTGTCGGCGTCGAAATTCAATCTCGGCAGAATGCTTTACGGCGACGGAAGCGGTAAACTGTGTACTATCGGAGCAGTGGCAAGCGGAGCGTACCCCGTCAGCGATACTCGCAATCTAATCGAGGGTATGGTGGTCGATGTCTATTCTTCCGCAGGTTCCGTCTTAAACACGGGAATGAGGATAGCGTACGTCGACCGCGACAATAAAAAGATAACGTTTGCAACCGCGCCTGCAACTGCAATTACCGCGGGAAGCGCGTTATATGTACAGGGAAGCAAGGATAAGGAAATTACCGGCTTAGGAGCGCTATTTAACTCGAACATGCCGCTTTACGGATTGGAGCGTTCGGAGTATCCGTTTTTAGCGCCTTATCAAAAGGGCAACGTCGGCGAAATCGACGAAGTAGTTATTCAAAAAGCGATTGACAGACTCGAGCACAACGCAAACAGCAACGTAAACTTCATCGCTGTGTCCGCGGACGTAAAGTATGCTTATCAGGACTATCTTAAACAGTTCAAGCGCAACGTAGACGTTATGGAACTCAACGGCGGGTATAAAACGCTTTCTTATAACGGAATCCCGCTTGTTTACGACCGCTTTATAGAGGACGGAACAATGTATTTATTGGACACGACGGCGTTTAAGCTACATCAGTTGTGCGATTGGAGATATCTTGAAAACGAAAACGGTAGAATTTTGCGCCAGACGCAAGGAAAACCGACGTATACTGCTACGCTTGTCAAGTACTGTGACCTTATTTGTTCTCGTCCCAACGGACAGGCAAAGCTTTCGGGAATAACGTCGGCGACGGATTCGGCGGAATAATATGAAAATCGGACTCGGATATGAGGTGCAAGCAGATCTTTACGACGTGGCTACGCGTTTAAGAGAAATAGACCCCTATTACAGAGTGTATTATTCGTACGTCGACAAGCGCTACGAGGTGCACGATTGTTCGGCACAGGGTAACACTTTGTGTTTGGCGGTTCCTTACGACAAACTGGACGCACGTACGCTTTCGCTTGTTAGGCGAACGCGAATCGAGCGAATCGACGCGCTGATAAATGAAATGGAGCGCGAAAACGAAAAAAAGAGCAAGGCGCAACGCGACAAAATAGTTTCGGACGCCGCAAAAGCGGCAGAGCGTGTGTATTCGGGCGCGTAAAACTATCTTATATTCGAAAAGCGTAAGAGCGGGCGAGAGGCAAAACTCTTGCCCTTTCTTGCGCTGATTTGCTCGGGGGAAGGCGCAACCGGACAAAATCGGCAGGTAAGTGCGCTTGTCGCCTTTGGTTTGTCGGCAAAAGCGCCGAGCCGAGCACATAAAGGAGGAAAGCAATGAAAATAAAGGATGTCGTGTATTACGCGGCGATGTTCTTGCAATTAGAGGACGCGTGTTCCGCGATAGAGTTAGGCACGGAAGGCGATAATTCGGACGTAGAAATGCTTGTTAGGTGCGCTAATCTGGTTATCGGAGAGGTCGCCGAAGAGTATATTCCGTTGGTGACGAAAGAGTCCGTTACTATCGACAAAGACGGATTTTTGTATTCCGAACTTGCCGAGCGCCTTAACGATATTCGCAGCGTTGTGCGCAAAAGCGACGGTAAGCAGGTAAAAATCACTCAGTATTTTGACCGATTTACGGTAAAAGAGGCGGGCGAGTACGAGATAACGTATTCGTATCTTCCCGCCCCCTTAAGTATCGGCGACGAAATTCCTCGCTTCGGCAGTGCAAGCGAGCGCACGCTTGCGTACGGGACTGCGTGCGAATACGCGCTTATAAGCGGAATGTCGGACGACGCGGTGACGTGGGACGGAAGGTATAAATCGTCTCTTGAAAGTTTGACGAGAGCTAACTCGCGCGAAAAAAAAGTAAAGAGGCGCATATGGCGATAAACGGTAGAAGTTTGGTCGTATCGACCGCTAAGAAGAAAAGTTTTACGCTGGGTTCGTTTTCGGGCGGAATCGGATATTCGACGGACGAAAGCGTACTATCGCCGAAAAACGCGAAGGATTGTTACAATTTCGATTTTTCGGACGGAACGCTTAAAAACGGTTACGGCACAACGGCGCTCGGGATATTCGATTTTCCGGTCAAAAGCTTGTGGATGTTTCGCAGATACGATTCGGTAAGAGAAGCGGACGACGATATGATTTTGGCAGTCGGCAGCGACGGACTCGTGCATTATTGTCGGGTAGGCGACGACTTGGTAGGGACGCTGTCGCACGAGCCGTTTAGCGGAGACGTGCAATTCGCAAATTATCGTTTGAACGGCGAGGACGTAGTTATTGCGAGTAGCGGATCGGACGATATGCTGGTGTGGAACGGCGTCGACGAGCCGTACGTAGTCTCTTCGGCGCCGCGCATTACCTCGATGGCTCTTCACTACGAAAGACTTTTCGTGACTACCGACGGAGAAAAAAATTCGGTGTGGTTTTCCGATGATTTGGACCCGACAAACTGGGACGCGTCTCTTACGGGCGGTGGTTTTATTCAATTGGTGGATGAACGCGGTGCGTCGAATCGCGTTATCAGTTATTTGGGGTATTTGTACGTTTTTCGCGATTACGGTGTGTCAAGGATAACCGCGTACGGCTCGCAAAGCGACTTTTCGGTAAGTAATATGTTCGTGTCGTCGGGCAAGATTTACCCGCAAAGCGTAGCTCTGTGCGGCGATATAGTGGTGTTTTTGGCCGATGACGGATTGTATAGCTTCGACGGAGTCAGCACAACGCGAATTTTTGCCAATCTCGACGGACTAATCGAAAGCGGCGAGAATGCGTGCGCGGGATACTACGGCGGCAAATATTATCTTGCGTTTCGAAGGACTTTGGACGGCAAAACGATTGGTTGCGAGACAGGCGATTACGTAAACAACGCTCTATTGGTTTTTGACGTAAATAAGGGCACATATGCGCTTTCCAGAGGAATCGACATATGTAAGCTTTGTCCGGTAAGCGGATACGCAATGCTTGCGGTAAAGCGTGACGGCAGTTCCGTAAAGATAGAAAAGACCGGAGCCGACGAGGGGATGGCGCTACAAAAAAGCTGGGTGATTCCCAAGACTGATTTCGGCGAAACAAAGCGAAAACGTTTGCGAGAAATATACATAACCAGTGCGCATCCGTGTACTTTGACGGCGTTTTCGGACGAAGGCGAGCGCAGTATAAGTGTTCGCGGCGGCGCGGACGTTCAGCGAAAGCGGCTTAATTTTTCGGGCAGACGAATAGGACTAAAAATAGAGTGCGATTGCGACGCGGATATTTCGCGGCCGACATTGGTTTTTACGGTGGGCGGCTTTTAAG
>CAYTKK010000023.1:0-16486 GCA_964438355.1 uncultured Lachnospiraceae bacterium
CGAAACAAACACGGCAAGATATAACGATATCTCGAATGAAGTATTAAAACAAAAAACTCTCCAGAAAAAGCAAATACGTTAAAACAAAAACTTCCGAAGTAAAACAAAAACAACGGACCGCACTTATCCTATCCAATCATAAAAAACAACGCGCCAAAAAAAACAAGCCGTTACAATAAAACGACTTAAAAAAGTCATCACGAAACTTCCGCAATGACTTTCTTTTTTTAATTAGCGTGATACCACGCGCTATATGTTACTTTTTGAGTTTTTTATTGTACTCTTTTATTTTTTCGTACTGGTCAGGCTTAAAACACTCGTCAAGCGCCTTAATTTTGGCTTTTTGATCGCGAGTAAGTTTTTGGGCATTTCAACCAAAATCGTCACTATCATATCGCCCGTACCGCGCTTTGTCGATATTCCTCTGCCACGAATACGCAACGCCGTTCCGTTTTTAGTACCTTCCGATAGCGAAAACTCTACTTCCTTGCCGTCTATAGTCGGAGCCTTGATTTTTTCGCCAAGCGCAGCCTGCACAAACGTTACCGGAACTTCCAAAAAGACATTTAATCCCTCGCGTTTGAAGTATTTATGCGGCAAAACGTTTATGATAAGTTGAAGATTTCCGCTTTGCCCTTGCGCTACCTGCTCGCCCGCGCCGCGTACGGTAAGGACTTGCCCGGTCTCGACACCGGCAGGGAAATTTACCTTTAGGATTTTTTCGACAACCTTTACGCCCTTGCCGCCGCAATCGGGACAAGCTTCCTCGACAATTTTACCCGAACCGTGACAAGCGGAGCATACTCTTTCGCTAACCACTCTGCCGAACATACTGTCCTGCGCGTACTGGACGCGACCGGTGCCGTGGCATGTGGGACAATCACGTAATTTCGTACCGTCCTTTGCACCCGTGCCCTTGCACGATTGGCACGCTTCACGACGCTTAAATTTAACTTGTTTTTCAGCGCCGAAAGCCGCTTCTTCGAACGTTAACGTAACCTCTACGGTTACGTCCTCACCGACGTTTGCGGCTTTACCCGAGCTTCGCGAACTTGCGCCCCCGAACATATCGAAAATACTGTCAAAAATCGAACTACCGCCGAATCCGCCGGTAAATCCGCTGAAATCGCCGCCAAATCCGCCGCCCGCTCCGAACGGACTGGGATTATCGTATGCTTCTCTCTTTTGCGGATCGGAAAGCGTCTCGTAAGCCTCGGAAAGTTCCTTAAACTTATTCGCCGCCTCTTCGTCTCCCGGATGAAGATCGGGGTGATATTTACGGGCGAGCTTGCGATACGCGGACTTTATTTCGTCCGCGCTCGCATCTTTACTCACACCCAATATGTCGTAATATGACTTAGCCATTATGCTTAAAATTATACCTCTTCGGCATCAACGACCGTATCGTCAGAACCTGCCGCACCCTGCCCCTGAGCACCCGCGCCTTCCGCAGCTGCCTGCTGATAAAGTTTGGTGAATATCTCCGACGAGGTCTTTTGAAGTTCCTCGGTCGTCTTCTTAATTTGTTCGATATCGTCGCTCTTCAGTACTTCCTTTGCCTTTGCGACTTCCTCTTCGAGTTTCGTCTTATCGGAAGCGTCAATCTTATCGCCGCTTTCGGAAAGCACTTTTTCGATTTGGAACACAAGGGTATCCAATCCGTTACGAGTATCTACGACTTCTTTTCTCTTGTTGTCTTCCGCAGCAAACTTCTCAGCTTCGTCGATAGCACGCTGAATATCCGCCTCGGAGAGGTTAGACGATGCGGTAATAGTTACGCTCTGCTCCTTACCTGTACCCTTATCTTTTGCGGAAACGTGAACGATACCGTTTGCGTCGATGTCGAAAGTAACCTCGATTTGCGGGATTCCGCGGGGAGCGGGAGCAATTCCGGAAAGCTGGAAGTTAGCCAAAGTCTTATTGTCAGCCGCCATAGGACGCTCACCTTGGAGTACGTGAATATCTACCGCAGGCTGATTGTCGGCAGCCGTCGAGAACACTTGCGACTTCTTGGTCGGTATCGTCGTGTTTCTTTCGATAAGGCGAGTGCATACGCCGCCCATAGTCTCGATACCGAGTGAAAGCGGAGTTACGTCAAGAAGCAATACATCCTTAACTTCGCCGCCTAAAACGCCGCCCTGAATAGCCGCGCCGATAGCTACGCATTCGTCGGGGTTGATTCCCTTAAACGGTTCCTTGCCGCTTACCTTTCTTACGGCGTCAACTACGCACGGAACTCTGGTAGAACCGCCTACCAAAATTACCTTGTCGATTTGGTCATTTGTAAGTCCGCTATCAGCCAAAGCGCGCTTTGTAAGCGTTACGGTCTTTTCAACAAGGTCAGAAATAAGTGCCTCAAACTTTACTCTGGACAAATCTACGTCCATATGGATAGGTCCTGCCGCCCCCATAGAAATAAACGGCAAGCTAATCTTAGTGTTATTAAGAGTCGAAAGCTCGATTTTTGCCTTCTCTGCCGCTTCTTTCAAACGCTGCATAGCCATCTTATCGGTCGTAAGATCTACGCCGTGCTCCTTCTTAAACTCGTCGGCAAGATATTTCATAATGCGATTGTCGAAGTCGTCGCCACCCAAACGGTTATCGCCGGCGGTTGCCAAAACCTCAAATACTCCGTCGCCGATTTCCAAAATCGAAATATCGAACGTACCGCCGCCAAGGTCATAAATAAATACCTTTTGATTTGCGTTCTGCGCCTTATCGAGTCCGTAAGCAAGCGCTGCAGCCGTCGGCTCGTTAATGATACGCTTTACGTCCAATCCGGCAATTCTGCCCGCGTCCTTGGTTGCTTGACGCTGAGCGTCGGTAAAATACGCAGGCACGGTAATTACCGCTTCGGTAACCTTGGAGCCAAGATAATTCTCCGCGTCCGCCTTAAGCTTCGAAAGAATCATCGCGGAAAGTTCCTGCGGCGAATACTCTTTGCCGTCAATGCTTTCCTTGTGAGCGCTACCCATTTCTCTTTTAATCGAAATAACCGTTCTGTCAGGATTTGCAACAGCCTGATGCTTTGCTACCTGTCCGACCAATCTTTCTCCGTCCTTTGCAAAACCTATTACAGAAGGCGTAGTTCTTGCGCCTTCGGAATTCGGAATTACCACCGGCTCGCCACCTTCGAGTACGGCTACGCAAGAGTTCGTGGTTCCCAAATCAATTCCTATAATCTTTCCCATTGTTGTATCCTCCTAAAATTGTATTTTTTATTTAATTTGCGGCGCGTGTTTTCGCGTTACGCCGCGATTCATAAGCTTTTTAATTTTTAATTTTCTTAGCTACTTATACACGATTACGCGAGCGGGACGCAAAATCCTTTCTCCCATCGTGTATCCCTTTTGAAATACCTGCTTGACGGTATCCTTTTGTTCCTCGGTTTCGGCGGGGAATTGCATTATCGCCTCGTGAATCCTAGGATCAAACTCCTTGCCTTCCGCCTCGATTTCCTTAACGCCCATCGACGCGAAAATCTTGTTAACTTCAGCGTAAATCATTTCAACGCCTTTATTTACCGATTCGTCAGTAATCATAGCCAGCGCTTGTTCAATCACGTCCACTACCGGGAACAGCTTTATAACCGTGTCTGCCGCCGCGTCATCGCGAATCCTACCCATTTGAGCGGAAGTGCGTTTGCGGTAATTATCGAACTCCGCTTGAAGCCGCTGCGCAAAATCAGTCATCTCCGCAACCTTTTCCTTTGCTAATTCAAGTTCGCTTTTTTCCTCAACGACCTCTCCGTCGCCGTCGACAACGGCACCCGTATCGAGTTCGTCATCGGTAGCTTCCGTTTCTAATTCTACTTTCTTTTCTTTTTCGTCCATTTTGCCATTCCTTTAATTGTTTTCGTCATCATCGTTAGTATCAACCGAAATAGTCTTACGAATATATTCCAGCACCGACACAACCTTCGAGTAATCCATTCTAATCGGACCAATAACGCCCGCATTGCCGATATTGACTCCGCCCACGCTATAGTTGGCGGTAACAACCGCGCACTCGGGCGAACCTTCGCCGCCGTCCCCTATGCTGATATTGAACGACATTCCGTCATCGGTACCAAGCATCGGACGCAAGCGTTCCGGCTTTTCCATCAGCTCCAGCATCGTTCGCGCCTTATCAATATCCGAGTATTCCGGCTGCGAAAGAAGCTTTGTTCCGCCCTCCAACACAATGTCGCTAGAACCGCCGTTTTCGACGTAATTGCGCATTACAGATATGATTGCCGCGAACAGTTGTTCGTATTCCATAAGAATCTCGCCGACAACTTCCTCTTGTTCGTCCAGCACCCTGCCGATAGTCTTACCCTTGAACGCTGAAGAAATGAAATTGCTTGCAGTAAGGAAATAATCATCACCGAGCCGCGACGCGATTCTCACCGTGGCGTCCTTCATTATCCCGAGGTTGGTTACAATTATTACAAGCGCCGAAGTGTCGTTAAGCTTTACGATTTTTATGCTTTCGATTTCCGCGCGTCTTACGTCGGGAATAACAGCTACGCCCGTAAGGTTTGTTATCTCGGATATAACTTTCGCGGTGTTTTTCAAAATAACGTCGATTTCGGTTATCTTCTCGCCGAAATAATCGTCAATAACCTTTACTTCACGCTTCGAAAGTTTACGTCTGGGCATAAGCCTTTCGACATACAACCTGTAAGCCTCGGCAGTAGGAACTCTGCCAGACGACGTGTGAGGCTGAGTCAAATACCCCATCTCCTCGAGCGCGGCAAGTTCGTTGCGAATCGTCGCAGAACTAAGATCCGGTAAATAATTCTTTTTAATCTCCGCAGACGATATCGGCGTACACTGCTCGATATAACTGTCAACTACCGCCTGAATTATTTTTTCTTTTCTGCTAGATATTGCCATTTTTTATCTACCGATCGCTTCCTTTAGACTCTTTCGCAAATGTGCTAGCACTCGCCGCCTCAACCATTAGCAGTCTCACACCTCAATTGCTAAAGCCATTATACATTATATTATGTTGGTTGTCAAGAGTTTTATGCAAAAATTGTGTGAAAAATATGTGCTGAAAAGTAAATATTTTTTGCCTCTTCGGCGATTTGGCGTTAATAATAATTCCTGTAAATTTTCCGCCCGTAGAAAAATACGAACGAGTCTATAATTAAAGAAAAATTGAGCGAAGAATTAAATAATAGCGGTCTAACCACTATTGAAATTGTAAAGCGCATAGGCGTTTCGCCCGAAATAGTAACTCAATACAACCGACGAAAAAATCGCCCAAACTCAAAACCTGTGCAAAAATTTACAAAGAGTTGGATTTTAATGCGAATTATATTTAGATAGCAAACAATATTAAAAGCCAGACCTTTTAGTACTCACCAAAAAGTCCGGCTTTTGTTTATATATTCTTTGATTCGATTTTACTACTTATTCGCTATTTGCGGATTATTGCGGTTTTACTTTTGCTAGCGTACAATCTTTACCAATCCTCACGATAGCTTATTTTTACATCGTCGTAATAGTCAAAATATCGTTTCTTAAACGACTCGGCCTCGCGCGCCGCCTTAATCTTTTTGTACTTTTGCTCCTCCGAACGACGAATAAGTTCCTCGACTGTAAGTTTTTTGTCTTTTTTTTCTTCTTTCATAACAACTCCACAATAACCGAGTTTGTCAAATATATTCCGCTTTCGCTGACCGCCAATCTGCCGTCGCTTATCGTGATTAAATTCCGCGAAACAAGTTTTTCGATTTCCGACGCTTTTTCCGCAAGCATGTTACCGCCGAAACGCGACTCGTATTCCCGCAGAGAAAAGCCTTCCTTCAATCTAAGCCTCAGCATAATAAATTCCGTGCGTTTATCTTCGTCGGTAAGTTCGATAACACTAGGCTCTTCCCCCTCCGAATACGCCATAATATCTTCGGAATTTGCAAAACGCGTATCATCCAACAGCGAATGCGCCGCCGCGCCGAAGCCATAATAATTTTCTCCCGTCCAATACTTGGTGTTGTGTAAAGCACGTTTTCCGTCGCGAGCAAAGTTACTAATCTCGTATCGTTCGTATCCCAAACTTTTTAATTCGCTTGCAACGCGCTCGTATTCGTCGGCTTGCTCGTCGGGGTCCGGAGAAAATCCCCTTCCCGCAAGTGGGGTCGGCTCGTCGACAGATAACGCATACGCCGAAACGTGTGAAAAACCGGCGTCCGCAAGCAAACGAGCCGCTCGCACGCTACCGCCTATTTTTTCGCCCTCCAAGCCTATCATAACGTCGCCGGACAAATTAGATATTCCATGCGCGCGAGCACGCTTTGCCGCATCAAAAAAAGAAGCTACGTCATGCACTCTGCCCGCACGCGTTAAAACTTCGTCGTCGGCCGATTGAAGTCCCATGCTGATACGATTTACTCCTATTCCGACGCATTCGTCAAAAAACTCATCGCTTGCCGACTCCGGATTGCACTCGACCGTAAACTCGCGCACTTTCCCTAAATCAAACGCCGAATCGAGCGCCTTCTTTATTTCAGTCAGCGCGCCCCTAAATAGCGTCGATGGCGTACCCCCACCAATATAAACAGTATCCACTCTTTCGCCACGCGCTCTTTGCGCTATTTCCGTCTTAAGACGGTATATATACTTCGGTTGAAGCTTAAAAATCGAACAAGATACGAAACTGCAGTAGTCGCAACGCTTCACGCAAAACGGGATATGAATGTAAACTCCGACTTCTTTTTTTTGCATTTTTATCACTTTATTTATCAAGTTTCAAAACGGACATAAACGCTTCGCTAGGCACCTCTACCGAGCCGACTTGGCGCATACGTTTTTTGCCTTCCTTCTGCTTTTCAAGTAACTTTTTCTTTCGAGT
Source organism: uncultured Lachnospiraceae bacterium (assembly GCA_964438355.1). GTDB lineage: Bacteria > Bacillota > Clostridia > Christensenellales > Pumilibacteraceae > UBA10677. Next base: position 6,838 of record CAYTKK010000023.1, read on the forward strand.
GATATCGCCGCCGTAACACTTGGCAAGCACGTCTTTTCGAAGCGCCTTGACTGTTTCTCGCGCTATTATCTTTGCACCGATAGCAGCCTGAATGGGAATTTCAAACTGTTGACGCGGAATGACTTCCTTAAGTTTTTCAGCAATCGATCTTCCGCGCGCGTACGCCTTATCGCGATGAACGATAAGAGACAGTGCGTCGCAAAGTTCGTTGTTAAGCATCATATCAAGCTTTACCAAATCGCCTTTCTTGTAACCTTTAATTTCGTAATCGAGACTAGCATATCCGCGAGTTCTCGACTTTAAGCCGTCAAAAAAGTCGTACACGATTTCGTTAAGCGGAATTTCGTAATGCATCTTTACGCGCGTTTTGTCAAGATAAATCATATCGAGGTATTCGCCGCGCTTTTCCTGACAAAGCTCCATTATAGGACCTATATATTCGGGCGGCGTGTATATGTACGCAGTAACCACCGGCTCTTCTATTCTATCAATTTCGGACGGATTAGGAAGATTGCTGGGGTTAGTAACGGTCAATTCCTCGCCATTCGTTTTTACTACCTTATAATTTACGCCCGGAGCCGTCGTTATCAGGTCAAGATTAAACTCTCTTTCGAGACGTTCTTCCATTATCTCCATATGAAGAAGACCCAAAAATCCGCAACGGAATCCAAAGCCGAGCGCGGCAGAAACTTCCGGTTCAAAATGTAGCGCGGCGTCGTTAAGTTTAAGTTTTTCAAGTGCGTCCTTTAGATCGTTATATTTCGAACCGTCCACCGGATAAATACCGCAGTAAACCACGGGCTGAACCGGCTTATACCCCGGAAACGGAGCCGCCGTAGGATTATCGGCATCGGTTATAGTGTCACCGGGAGCGGTGTCTGCAACGTTCTTTATCGACGCGCATACGTAGCCTACCTCTCCCGCAGTAAGCGAAGCCGTCTCGCTCATACCAGGCGAGAAAACTCCGACCTCGACCGCATCAAACTCTTTACCGGTATTCATAAAACGAATTTTTACGCCCGGCTTAATCTCGCCGTCGATTACGCGAATCAGACAAACGGCACCCTTATAATTGTCGTAAAAACTGTCGAATATCAGTGCCTTAAGCGGAGCGGAAGCATCACCCTTCGGCGGCGGAAACATCGTAATTACTTTTTCGAGGACCTCGGGAATCCCAGTCCCCTCCTTCGCGCTAACCAGCGGCGCGCAGTGTCCGTCAATTCCTATTACGTCTTCGATCTCGTCAATAACTTCATTCGGTCTTGCCGACGGCAAATCTATCTTGTTTATAACAGGCAAGATTTCCAAATCGTTATCAACGGCAAGATACACGTTGGCAAGAGTTTGCGCCTCCACTCCTTGCGACGCGTCAACAACCAGTATCGCGCCTTCGCAGGCAGCCAGCGAACGCGAAACCTCATACGTAAAATCGACGTGCCCGGGAGTATCAATTAAATTAAGAACATACTCCTCGCCTTCATAAACATACTTCATTCTGACCGGCGTAAGCTTAATCGTTATTCCGCGTTCGCGCTCGATATCCATACTGTCGAGCACCTGATCGGAAAGGTTGCGCTTTGCAAGCGTACCCGTCTCTTCTATAAGTCGGTCGGCAAGCGTACTTTTACCGTGGTCAATATGCGCTATTATACAAAAATTTCTGATGTTTTCCTTTTTGCTCATAGCTTAATTATACGATAAACCGCTTCAAAATGCAACCTCTTTTCCTATCTTTTCTTAAAATGCAAATAAACGCAAAAAAACCAATACGTTTGCAATTATTTTGTCACTTTAATTTAATAAACACTTGATTTTACCCCGTAAGCGTGTTATAATAAATTGAGTAATGTGGCAGAATGAGGGAGTTATGGACATTAGAAAAACAAGGTTGTTTACCACACCCATCGCGCATAGGGGATTACACAACGAGACCGCTCCGGAAAACTCGATGGCGGCTTTTAGACGCGCTATCGAACACGGCTATGCTATCGAACTCGATATCAGACCGATTGACGACGGCACTATCGTGGTTTTCCATGATTCGAAACTTTCACGAATGACCGACCGTGACGGCTATGTAAGTATGCTGTCAAAAACGGACATCGAAGAAATCAGACTCGGCGGAACGGACGAAAAAATTCCGACGTTTAGAGAAGTTCTCGACCTTGTCGACGGCAAAGTTCCCCTCCTTATCGAAATTAAAAACTCGGACAAGGTCGGCGCGCTCGAGGGAGCGGCTCTATCCATGCTTCAAGAATACAAAGGCGAATTTGCCATTCAGTCGTTTAATCCCTACACTATCGAATACTTCAAGAAAAACGCTCCGCACTTTTTGCGCGGTCAATTGTCTTGCGTATTCAAGAAATCAAGTGGACTGGGATACTTTAAGCGCAACGCTCTTTCCAAACTTAAATTAAACCGCATTGCATGTCCGGACTTCATATCGTATAATGTATCCGACCTTCCCAGCAAGTACGTAACAAAATCGAAATTACCCGTGCTCGGCTGGACGATACGCTCGAATTCTGACCTAGAACACGCGCAACTATATTGCGACAACATCATTTTCGAAAATATTACACCCGAAATTCCAGATAAAGAATAAAACTATATCGCAAACCAAAAGCGCTACACTTATTGTCGTTTACAAAAAAACATATATCATTTTATAAGGTAAAAATCGCAACTAACATTGCGATTTTTGTTATACAATAAATAATATAATGTTACTTCGCTATCGTTTTCTCTTTATAAACGTTACGTTTAAGCTTTATCTAAGTTATGTTGCGCATAGTTTAGCGATTGCCAATCTGCTCGTTAACCACAGAAATTACCTATAATATCATGGATTTAAGACGTTTACGTTTCTTCGAAAAAACCAACGCGTATCGGTTCAAAATTAACCGATTCCCTTTTTCCTGAGCATATCATAAAATGCAATTACTTTTGCCTCCGCTCCGCTATTCTTCGGTTCATAAAATTTAGCGCCGAGAAGCTCGTCCGGCAAATATTGCTGAGAGACATATCCGCCGAAATCATGCGGATACAAATACGGTTTATCTGACTTATCAAGCGTCGAAAAATCGGTATTTCTTAGATGCAACGGAACAAAACTTGCACCTATATTCTTTACTGCATCACGAACCGAATCAAGTGCAACGACTACAGAATTGGATTTGGGCGCGGTTGCGGTATAAATTATCGCATGGGCAAGCGGCAAAAATCCTTCCGGCGGCCCGACTTTTTCGTAAGCGGTCATTGCCGACACGACAAGATTAAGACAATCGCTGTCAGCCATTCCTACATCCTCGCTGGAATGCGCTATCAGCCTTCGGAAAACGATAAGCGGATCGAGACCTGACTCGATAAGGCGGAAAGCCCAATAAAGCGCGGCGTCCGCATCCGAGCCGCGAAGCGATTTACAAAACGCCGACAACATATCGTAATATGTACTCTCGTCTACAGATATTGTCTTTCGCTGCATTGATTGCGAAGCGACTTCCTTGTCGACAATTATAACGCCTTCACTGTTCTGCGGAGTCGTCAAAACCGCAAGCTCGAGTCCGTTCAAAGCCGAGCGCATATCGCCTGCCGCACAAAATGCAATATGATTATAAGCTTCGTCGGTCACTTCGACTTTCAATCTGCCGAATCCGTTTTTCTCGTCGCAAACGGCGCGGCGAAGTCCGACAATGAGTTCATCCGAGGAAAGCGGCTTTATTTCGAAAATATGGCAACGCGAAACTATAGCGCGCGTCATCGAAATATACGGATTTTCGGTCGTCGAACCTATAAAAATAATGCTTCCGTCCTCGATAGCGGATAATACACAATCGGACTGCGCTTTACTCCAACGATGACACTCGTCCAGTAATAAATATGTCTTTTTGCCGTACAGGCGCAATCTCTCGCGAGCGTCCTCGATGACCTTTTTTGCGTCGGACACACCGCTGGATACTGCATTCAATTTAACGAACGCTCCTGCCGTCGAATTGGCAATAAGCGAGGCAAGCGTGGTTTTTCCCGTACCGGGAGGTCCAAAAAATATGCAGCTCGTCACCCTATCCGCCATTATCGCGCGACTTAAAAGCGATCCGTCCGAAATAAGATGCTTTTGTCCGATAAATTCCTTAAGCGTTTGCGGACGCATTCGGTCGGCAAGAGGCGCGTTTGTGCGAGCATTATTTGTCATATCAAACAAATCCATATACGTATTTTACTATAATTACGCCGCAAAATCAAGTATTTTCGCAAGTAAAATACCCGCACGTCAAAATAAACGCACGAGTACAAAAAAAACAAAAAAGCAAGATAATCTGTAAGCCGAATTCTGTCGTTGAACGGTTATCTATCTAGCCGCGCCGTTGCCGACGCGATCAAGCGATATCGGAGGAACAGCGGACAACCATAACTTCCTCACATCTTGCACCGAGTGGGGTTTACATTGCCGCCCGCGTTGCCGCAGGCGCGGTGGGCTCTTACCCCGCCTTTCCATCCTTACCGCAATAAATGCGGCGGTTTATTTCTGTTGCACTTTCCTTAAAGTCACCTTCACCGGTAGTTAGCCGGCACCCTGTCCTGCGGTGTTCGGACTTTCCTCGTGGATTCTATCCCCGCAACCGTCCGACTATCTTGCGTATGTAATTTTAGCACACGACGCTTGATTTTGTCAACCTTATCGCCACAACAAGTTACTAATTTACAAATGCTTTCCAATTATGTTTTAGAAATTTCTTCAAATGCTTTTTAGAATAACTTGAAATTTAACTTCTTTTTCTCGTTCCATTTTTTTCTCGTTCCATTTTTCCGCGCATAACGCGCGAGAACATTCATAGTACAAATATATAACCATACTTAAATCTATACAACCGCACATTTCTTGCTACTATAGTTGGAGCGTTGACTATCGGCACAGGATTTTCGGTGAAAAACTCCGACAATTACAAAAAAGGCAGCATTCCATTTTAGAACACTGCCTTTTTACAATATTTACTTACAGTTCAAAAAAGTCGAATTACTCTTCTATAGGAGTTTCGTCTTCACCGGCAGAAGCGACCTCCAGCGGGGTTACTTTGCTGTACGCCTTCATTCCCGTACCTGCAGGAATAAGTTTACCGATGATGACGTTTTCCTTAAGACCGATAAGCGGGTCAACCTTGTTCTTAATTGCCGCTTCGGTAAGAACGCGAGCAGTTTCCTGGAAAGAAGCAGCCGACAAGAAGCTGTCCGTAGCAAGAGCCGCCTTAGTAATACCCAAAAGCGTATGCTTTGCGGTTGCAGGTCTGCCACCGTTTTGAATAGCATTGAGGTTAGCGTCCTCGAATGCTCCTCTATCGACCATTTCGCCCGGAAGCAATTCGGTATCTCCGCCGTCCTCGACGCGTACCTTCTTTAGCATCTGGTGAACGATTACTTCGATATGCTTATCCGCAATTTCAACACCTTGCGAACGGTAAACGGCCTGAACTTCCTTAACGATGTATTCCTGAACTTCCTTGTAGCCTTTAATCTTAAGAATATCGTGCGGGTCTATAGGACCTTCGGTAAGCGGATCGCCTGCCGCAACGACGTTACCCGTTACGATGTTCTTCTTAAGCTTAGCGCTGAACGGAATGGAATAACTAAACTCCTTACCTTCGGCGTTCTTTACAATAACGTCTCTGCGACCGTCCTTCTCGACAAGCGTAACAACGCCGTCCTCGGTGGTAATAGTAGCAACGCCCTTAGGCTTGCGCGCCTCGAAAAGTTCCTCGACACGCGGCAGACCTCTGGTAATATCCTCTGCCGCAGCGACACCGCCCGAGTGGAACGTTCTCATCGTAAGCTGAGTACCGGGTTCACCGATGGACTGAGCCGCGATAATACCTACAGCCTCGCCTACCTTTACGGTCGTACTGCCGGACATATCCTTACCATAGCACTTCGCGCAAACGCCGTGCTTGGTTTTACAGGTAAGTACGGAACGAATGTAAACTTCGATTTCCTTACCTTCCTCGCGGAGTTTCTCATCGTCTTTATCTATGCGTTTTGCAACGTCCTCGGTGATAAACTCATTGGCACGAACGTATACTTCACCGGTTACAGGGTTAACCACGTCCTTAGCCGCATATCTGCCGTTAAGTCTGTCGGCAAGCGTTTCTACGATGGAATCGCCGTCATAAATACGCTCGACCTTAATTCCGGCAGTAGTGCTTGCACCGTGGCAGCAGTCGTCCTCGCGAACGATAACGTCCTGCGAAACGTCGACCAAACGACGCGTCAAATATCCCGAGTTAGCAGTCTTAAGAGCGGTATCGGCAAGTCCTTTACGTCCGCCGTGCGACGATATAAAGTACTCGAGTACCGACAATCCCTCTCTAAACGACGAACGTACAGGGGTCTCAAGCGTTTTACCTTGCGGGTTCGTCATAAGACCGCGCATTCCGGAAAGCTGAGCTATCTGCTTCATACTGCCGCGCGCACCGGACGTCGCCATCATGTTAATCGGGTTAAACTCGTCAAGCGTTTTCTTAAGCGCGTCGGTAACGTCGTCGTTAGCCTTCGACCAAGTTTCCACAACGTGACGATACTTCTCGTCCTCGGTAATTGTTCCGTCCTCGTATTCCTTCTCGTACTCGATAACCTTCTTTTCCGCAGCGGCGAGAATATCGTACTTCTCGGCGGGGATATGCATATCGAATACGCTGGTCGTGATTGCACCGATTGTCGAATACTTAAAGCCTAGTGACTTAATGTTGTCGAGCACGATGCACGTCTCGGTCGAGCCTTTTGCCTTAAAAGTAAGATCGACTATCTTTTGAAGTTCCTTTTTGCCTACGCGATAATCGACTTCGAGTTTGAACATTTCGCTCTCTTTTGTTCTGTCAACAATTCCCAAATCTTGCGGAATCGCCTCGTTAAAGATGATTCTACCGACCGTAGTTTCGACAATTTGGGACTTCTTTTCGCCGTTAACGATACCGGACATACGAACCTTAATTTTGGACTGAAGTTCGATCTCCTTATTCGCATAGGCTATTTTCGCCTCGTCGGAATCGCAGAAAATCATTCCTTCGCCCTTAGCGCCCGGCTTATCCATTGTCAAATAGTAGCAGCCGATGACCATATCCTGAGAGGGCGAGCATACAGGCTTGCCGTCGGAAAGTTTAAGGACGTTGTTGGTAGCAAGCATCAGGAAGCGAGCTTCCGTTTGCGCTTCGAGCGAAAGCGGAACGTGAACAGCCATCTGGTCGCCGTCGAAATCGGCGTTGAACGCGCCGCACGCAAGCGGATGAAGTTTAATCGCTCTGCCTTCCACGAGCACGGGTTCGAATGCCTGAATACCTAGTCTGTGAAGCGTAGGAGCACGGTTTAGAAGCACGGGGTGCTCCTTGATAACCTTTTCGAGTACGCCCCAAACTTCCTTGCTTCCGCGCTCGACAATTCTCTTTGCGCTCTTGATGTTAAGAGCCTTATTCTGACGCTGGAGTTCGTACATTACAAACGGCTTGAAAAGTTCGATAGCCATCTCCTTCGGCAAACCGCACTGGTACATTTTCAGTTCAGGACCAACTACAATAACCGAACGACCGGAATAGTCAACACGCTTTCCAAGAAGATTTTGTCTGAATCTGCCTTGCTTTCCGCGAAGAAGTCCGGAAAGCGACTTAAGGTCGCGATTACCTGCGCCGGAAACTGCCTTGCCATGTCTGCCGTTGTCTATAAGAGCGTCGACAGCCTCTTGAAGCATTCTCTTTTCGTTTCTTATAATGATATCGGGGGCAGCAATCTCAATCAATCTCTTAAGACGATTGTTTCTTGCGATTACTCTGCGATAAAGGTCGTTTAAGTCGCTGGTAGCGAATCTACCGCCATCCAGCTGAACCATCGGACGAAGTTCGGGGGGAAGCACGGGCAACACGTCAAGCACCATCCAGGTGGGGTCGTTACCGCTTTTTACGAACGCGTCGAGAATTTCAAGACGCTTAATCGCCTTTACCTTCTTTTGACCGGACGAATTAACGACTATGTCGTACACCTCGTCACGCGCTTTCTTTACGTCGACCGCCGCAAGCAGTTCCTTAATTGCCTCGGCACCGGTACCTACTCTACAAGAATTTGCGCCGTACTCGGCAACAATCTCGCGATATCTTGCGTCTGAAATTACTTCCTTGTACTGAAGCGGCGTACTACCCGGATCAAGCACTATAAGGTTAACAAAGTATACGACCTGCTCGAGCTGCTTCGGAGACATATCCAAAAGTAGACCTATACGGCTGGGCACACCTCTAAAATACCAAATGTGCGTTACCGGAGCAGCAAGCTCGATGTGTCCCATACGCTCACGACGAACCTTTGCGCGCGTTACTTCGACGCCGCACTTATCGCAGATAACTCCTTTATATCTTACTCTTTTATACTTACCGCAATGGCACTCCCAGTCCTTGGTAGGTCCGAAAATGCGCTCGCAGAACAATCCGTCGCGTTCCGGCTTTTGCGTACGATAGTTAATCGTTTCGGGTTTGGTTACCTCGCCGTGCGACCATTCGCGAATTTTATCGGGACCGGCAATGGCGATTTGCATCGAATCAAAGTTATTTAACTCAAACATTATTCGTTATCCTCCTCTGCGCTATCTTCCTCGTCAATCGCGTCTTCCAATCCGTCGTCATCAATCATAATAGACTCAAACGGGTCGTCACCGATCTCGAGTTCCTCGTCGTCTCCGAACAAGTCAACGCCATCGAAAGCGTCGTCATCATCGTCCTCGTCAAGTCCTTCCGCAAAGATATCGTCGGAAACGGTGATATCTTCAATCGGAGAAACGTCATCTCCGGCAAAATGCTTCTTTCTATCGCGCTCGATATCGTCGTCGCGGTCGTCCTCGATGATTTCCTTGATTCCGATCTCTTGTTTTGCTTCGTTAAGCACTTTAACGTCAAGAGCAAGCGCTTGAAGTTCCTTGATAAGAACCTTGAACGATTCGGGAACACCCGGCTCGTTGTTGTTGGTTCCGTGTACAATGGACTCGTACGTCTTTACTCTGCCCACGATATCGTCCGATTTAACGGTCATAATCTCTTGCAGAATATTTGCCGCACCGTACGCGTAAAGCGCCCAAACCTCCATCTCGCCGAAACGCTGTCCGCCGAACTGAGCTTTTCCGCCCAAAGGCTGCTGCGTTACAAGCGAGTACGGACCCGTAGAACGCGCGTGAATCTTGTCGTCGACAAGGTGGATAAGTTTTATCATATACATATAGCCGACGGTGGAGCGGTTCTCGAAAGGTTCACCGGTTCTTCCGTCGTACATCTGAATTTTTCCGTCAACTTCGCCGTTAGTCGTAAAGCCGTTTTCCTTAAGCAACGCGTGAATATCGCTCTCCAAAGCTCCGTCAAAGACGGGGGTTGCAACCTTCCAGCCAAGCGCCTTTGCAACAAGTCCCAAGTGGACTTCGAGCACCTGACCGATGTTCATACGCGAAGGTACGCCCAACGGGTTAAGCACGATTTGAAGCGGCGTTCCGTCTGCCATAAACGGCATATCTTCCTGCGGAAGAATTCTGGAAATGACGCCCTTGTTTCCGTGACGACCTGCCATTTTATCGCCGACCGAAATCTTACGCTTCTGAGCAATATATACACGAACGAGTTTGTTTACTCCGGGACTC
>CAYTKK010000024.1:0-4091 GCA_964438355.1 uncultured Lachnospiraceae bacterium
GATGGTGACGCCGTCGTTGGTGATAAGGGGAGCGCCGTACTTTTTTCCGAGTACTACGTTTCTGCCTTTAGGTCCGAGTGTGATTTTTACGGTATCTGCAAGAGTGTTTACGCCGGTTTCGAGCGCCTTTCTTGCTTCTTCGCCCGTTTTGATTTGTTTAGCCATATTATTTTACCTCCTAAATTACTCAACGATGGCAAGAACGTCGCTTTGACGCAAAATCGTTACTTCCTTGCCGTCAAGTTTGAATTCGCTGCCGGCATACTTAGAGCAAAGCACCTTGTCGCCGACTTTGAGTTGCATTTTGATTTCTTTTCCGTCTATAACTCCGCCGGGACCTACCGCGATAACGCGAGCCATTTGCGGCTTTTCCTTATCTTTAGCAAGCAAGACGATTCCGCTTGCCGTCTTTTCTTCTGCTTCGATGCTTTCGACAACCACTCTGTCGAATAACGGTTTAATTTCCATTTATATGGACCTCCTTGTTTTTTTACAACTTATATTGCCGAGTTACGGAACGCATTTCCTTTCGGCGTGATATAAGCATAATACATCTTTTGAAAATTTGCAAGTGTTTTAACCATACTTTCACAAAAAAATTATCAATCAACCATAGAGAGTGCTAACACTTGACTTAATTGAGCGCTTAAAATAATTCGCAAGCGTTTTTGCCGTGTGCAAAACGGCACGACAAGAAGTTTTTTGACCAAAAGCACTAAATATAAGCAATACGCGTCAGAATTGTTGCAAAAATTCGAAGTTGGTGCTATAATCTAAATGAAAGGAGCATTAAATATGGATAGTATGAAGGGTACGAAGTGGGACGAGCGCTTCCTCGCCATGGCGGAAGAGGTTGCCAAGTGGTCTAGTTGTTTTCAACAGAACCGTCAGGTCGGCGCGGTAATTGCAAAGAATAAACGCATTCTGACGACCGGTTACAACGGCGCAAGCTCGGGGATAGTCAGCTGTAAAGAACGCGGCGAGTGTATTAGAAGGACTCTTAATATTCCGTCGGGCACTCAACACGAACTTTGTTATGCTACGCACGCCGAGCAAAACGCAATTATTCAGGCGGCAAAAATGGGAGTTAGCATTGACGGAGCAACGCTATACTGTACGCATCAGCCGTGCGTTATATGCGCCAAGATGATTATCAACAGCGGAATTTGCCGTATCGTATACAGACACGGTTATCCGGACGAATTTTCGCTTAAGCTTCTTGCCGAAGCGGGAGTGGAGATCGAGCAGCTTTAGTTATACCGAGAAATGGCTCGAACAAAAAGCGGACAGTAGAATGTGCCGCCGGGGGAACAAAGGAAACAGAGTATATGCAGATAAGATTTGCGCGGCGGGACGATATTCCAGCCATAGAAAAATTATTGCTTCAGGTGTGCTCTGTGCATGCCGCGGCGCGCCCGGATTTATTCAGGAAGGGCGGAAGCAAGTATACCGCCGACGAGCTTTCGAAGATAATATCGGACGAGTCGCGTCCGATACTGGTCTACGACGACGGCGGCGTTATCGGTTATGCTTTTTGCGTGATAAGCGAGACGGACGGCAAAGGCGCAATGAAAAAAGTAAAAACGCTTTATATAGACGACTTGTGCGTCGATTCCGAAATCAGGTCGAAAGGCGTGGGAACCGCGCTTTACGAGGCTGCGGTGGAACTTGCAAAAGAAAATGACTGCTACAATCTTACGCTTAACGTTTGGTGCGGAAACGATTCTGCGATGGAATTTTACCGCAAACGCGGACTTAAGCCGCAGAAAATAGGAATGGAAACGATTTTGAAGCAGGACTGAAGATGACGTATTTGTTTTTTGATATAGAGTGTGCGAATAATCGGGACAAACTGGGGAAGATTTGCGAGTTCGGATATGTTTTGACGGACGAAAATTTACGCGAGATAAAAAGCGAGCAGCTTCTTATAAATCCGAAATCGTCGTTTGAAAGTTATGTAATAAAGAATATTCTTTCGTATAAAAAGTCCGATTATCTGTCGGCGCCGTCGTACGAGTCGTTTTACCCGAAAATAGCAAAGCTTTTGACCGAGGCGGATATGGTATTCGGACATTCCGTCGACAACGACGCACGTTATATAGCTGACGAAAGCGTACGTAATTCGTTGCCGTTTATTGACTTCGATTTTTACGATTTGAAGGAATTGTACGACGAGTGTACGGGGGCGGGTGAGATAGGACTTGACAAGATGAGCGACGTGCTCGGAGTGGAAAAACAGGATAACGTTCATCGTGCGCTTGACGACGCTTTGGTGACTATGCGGTGCGCAAAGCGTTTAAGCGAAGAAACGGGGAAAAGCTTGCGTGAGCTTTGTGAAGAATACGAATGCAAAGGGACGCTTCGCGGAAGCGAGGTTACGGTGTTCCGTCGCGAAAAGATAAAGAAGCAAAAGATGGAGGCTTTGATTGCCTCGTCCGGCGGCAAAAACAATATGAAGGGCGTGGCAAACGAACTGTATAAAATGTTCTTGTCGCGGCTTATGGTGAAGGCGAATCCGGAATTTCCGTTTAACGGGAAAAAGGTCGTTATAGGTTCGGACTACACGCGCGACAATTTTAGAGAAACGCTTGTTTTCACTGCCGCGCTTGCGGCAAACGGAGTGACTGTGGTCGATTCGGTTCGCGAGAGCGACATGCTAGTGTATTACGGCAAGCGAGACGAGCAGGGTAAGCGCAGATTTTGCCCGCAAATGGGCGAAGCTCGCGAGCGCGTGGCTGCGGACGCCGAGTATGTGTTGATAAAAATGTATAAAGTGCTTGCGCTTTTGGGGATGGACGAGAAGGAACTTTCTGCGGCTCCGTTTCCGCCGCGTTCGGCGTTTTTCGATTAAAAACAGCGTTACCGATTGATTTTGTCGGTAACGCTGTTTCTTTTCGGTTAAGTTTAGGAAATCTTGATTTTCGTGTATTTCGAAACCTGATTGACTTGTATATTAGATATTTTACGCACCAATTTATTAAAAAATATACATTTATATAAATTTTTTTTGAAAATTTTACTGAAAATTGTTGATTTTTGCTCAATTGTGTGATATAATATGCACGGTGGTTGAATGATTAAACAAATTAGGGCGGATGATGTGCTTTATGTTGTTAGAATTGACGCTGAAAAGTTGAGAAAATTCTTTACAACCATAGGTATAGATTGTCGTAGGGTGGATTTATTTGTTTCTGCGGTGATATACTCTAATGTTTTCAAGTCAATGACGGATATTTATATCGGAGTTTCGGTAGAGTGCGGCGTGTGCGTTGAAACGATAAAAAAGCGAATGCGAACTGCTATTTATCGTGCCGAATATAACGGTTTGCTAAAAAACATTTGCGATTTTTTCGGGGAGGGCGCATACGATTACGGGTTCGGTTTTACGACAAAAGGGCTGATATCCGTCGCAAACGAATATATGCATCTTAAAGGTGCGATAAATATTTTAATAAAGGAAGGGGGAGAAAATGGAAAAACGCATAATGAATGAAGAGGAAGCGGAACGTTGGATTTCGTATGCTTTATTAAATGCCGGTTTGTTGCCGTCCAATTTCGGTTTTCGATACGCCAAACGCGCCATCGTCTTATTTGAAAAGTTAAATAAGAATATCGAAAGCGTATATCATGCGATAGCGCGCGAAAACGGAGTTACTCGCGATTCGGTGGAACGCGACATTCGTACGGCGATAAGCGTTGCTTACGGTCGCGGTTCGATTGCGAATTTGCTTAAATATTTAGGAGTTCAGTTTTATTGCGAGCCGAAAAAACTCAGCAGTAAAAGATTTATAGCATTCGTTTCGGAGATTTTTGTTTCCGAAGTTAAAGTTGTCGGCGACGAGACGTAGAAGTAGCCGCAAACTATAAAACAACTGATTATTTTCCGCCTAAATAGATATCAGTTTGTGTGTTCTGTACGACGAGTTGTTTCGTCCGGATATTTGGGCAAATATATTCTCGGCTTTCCTTTCGATTTCGAAGTAGGCTGAAAGTTGGTTGTCGTATGTTTCGTAATCCGAATTTCTGACGATAAGATTTCCTACGTTTTCGGACAAGTACGGCTTGAACGTTTCCTTTATTCCGAGCACGAG
>CAYTKK010000024.1:4191-6021 GCA_964438355.1 uncultured Lachnospiraceae bacterium
GTAATCGCCGGAAAAAGAGTAATTATTGTAGTTATTGCCCTTGCGGCGTACAAATGTCGGGGTTATATTCTTTCCTGTAGAATATATGGCTTTGATGTACTCTATGCACAGGAGGTTATTTGGGGTAGACAAAATTTCGAGTGTTTCGTCTTTGTCGACTTCTTTGACGGAAGCCGCCGTTGCAAGCGAAAGCGCTTTTGCGTACGAATGTCCGTCGTCAAGATTTTTATGCAAAAGGTCAACGAAGTCATTCGGTTGATTGTATTGTAATTCCGCGATTTTTTGCAAAGCGAGCGTGTTCTTTGTTTCGCACCCCATTACAATTGACGATATGTCCGAAAGGCGTGAAATAGTCTCGACTGCTCCGCGGGCAAAACGCTCCCCGTTTGCCGTTGCGTAAATAATCGGTAGCTCTATTACCATATCTGCGCCGCAAGAAAGCGCCGAGACTGTTCTTACGTCTTTTGACGTAATTGCCGGTTCCGCGCGTTGAACAAAGTTTCCGCTCATGACGCAAATAACGGAATCGAACGAGCGAGACGCTTTTTGCAGTTGATATAAATGTCCCGTGTGCATTGGATTGTATTCGCAAACAATGGCGCAGTTTTTCATATTTTTGCTCCTAAATATTTTACATTTTTAAGCAGTAGTGATATAATTAGTCGTAGTGCTTTACCATTGTAGCACAAATTTCAATAAATTGCACTTGTTTGTGTGTAAGAAAGGAGAAAAAATGTCTTTGTTGGAGAGTATTAAAGAGAAAGCCGCCAAGGCGGGCCAAAGCATTGTTCTTGCGGAGGGCGAAGAAGAGCGTATCATAAGAGCCGCGGAAAAGATTACCGCTCAGAAGATTGCCGCAATAACTCTTATAGGCAGAAAAGAGGTCATTTCCGCGAAGTGTCCCGACGTTAATCTTGACGGAATTAAAATTCTCGATCCCGAGAAAAACGATCTTACCAAATATGCCGAAGCTCTTTATGAGTGCAGAAAAGCAAAGGGAATGGATATTGCTCAGGCAAATAAACTTGTCAAGAATCCTCTTTACTTGGGTGTAATGATGGTAAAACTCGGTGAAGCGGACGGTATGGTTGCCGGTTCCGTTAATTCAACCGGCGACGTTTTGCGCCCCGCGCTTCAAATTATTAAGACCGCACCGGGAATATCTACGGTAAGCAGCTGCTTCATTATGGTTTTGCCTGAAGGAAGCAAGTATGGCGATAACGGCGTAATGGTATTCGGCGATTGTGCCGTTAATCCTAACCCTAACGCCGAGCAGCTTTCCGAAATCGCAATCGCGTCTGCCGACAGTGCAAAGAAGATTGCAGGAATCGAACCGAGGGTAGCGATGTTGTCTTTTTCGACTAAGGGAAGCGCAAAACATGAATTTGTGGATAAGGTCGTTGCCGCAACCGCGCTTGTTAAGGAAAAAGCTCCCGAACTAAACGTAGACGGAGAATTGCAAGCCGACGCGGCTCTCGTTAAAACCGTCGGCGAACTTAAGGCGCCCGGAAGTTCCGTCGCCGGAAAAGCTAACGTTTTGATATTCCCCGACCTTCAAGCCGGCAATATCGGATATAAACTCGTTCAAAGACTTGCTGGCGCCGAAGCTATAGGTCCTATTTGTCAGGGATTTAACAAGCCTGTCAACGATTTGTCTCGCGGATGTTCGGTTGACGATGTGGTTAATGTTGTTGCGATGACTGTCCTTCAGTCGATTTAATAAAAATTTTTAAGAGGTAAAGATATGAAAATATTGGTAGTAAACGCGGGTAGTTCGTCGCTTAAATATCAATTGATTGAAATGGAAAACGAGTCCGTTCTTGCGAAAGG
>CAYTKK010000024.1:6121-15607 GCA_964438355.1 uncultured Lachnospiraceae bacterium
CTTGAAGAGAATATTGACCTCGGACCGTTACATATGCCGCCGAACATTATGGGAATCAAGGCGTGCATAGAAGCTATGCCGCACGCTTCTCAGGTTGCCGTATTCGACACGACGTTCCATTCCGGTATGCCTGACTATGCGTATATGTATGCGATTCCGTACGAGGACTATAAGAAATATAGAATCAGAAAATACGGTTTCCACGGAACCAGTCATCTTTTCGTTTCCGGCGAAGCTATAAAGCTAATGGGAACTAAGGATTGCAAAATCGTAGTTTGTCATCTTGGAAACGGAGCAAGCGTAAGCGCCGTTAAGGACGGAAAATGCGTGGATACTTCGATGGGACTTACGCCGCTAGAGGGACTTGTTATGGGCACTCGTTGCGGAGATATCGACGCAGCCGTACTCGAGTATTTGATGTCGAAAAAGAACATGGATATTCATCAGGCGACCGATTATCTAAACAAAAAAAGCGGCGTAATGGGAATTTCCGGAGTTTCTTCGGATTTCCGCGACCTTGTTGCCGCAATGGATAGCGGTAACGAACGCGCTCGACTTGCTGTCGATATGTTTGCGTATCGCGTTAAAAAATATATCGGCTCCTATGCTGCGGCGATGGGCGGACTCGATTGCATTGCGTTTACCGGCGGAATCGGCGAGCACACGGAAATTGTTCGTGAAAAAATAATTAACGGTTTGAATTTTCTTGGCGTTGATTTTGATTTCGAAAAGAATAACAACGTTCCTCGCGGAGAAGTAACCGAGTTGACGAAACCTGGGTCGAAGGTTAAGGTGTTTATTATCCCCACGAACGAAGAACTTGTTATTGCTCGCGAAACTTTGCGCTTGAAGTAATGAAAGTGTCGCGCCTGATTTCGGAGCTTTTTTATCCCGAGGGAATAAAGTGCGTGATATGCGGCGATGAGCTAAGCGAAAAGACCAGATATCCTATTTGTGAGGATTGTACTGTTCTTAAAAATACTAAATTTTGTTTGCGGTGCGGAAGAGCTATAAACAATTTGGCTGAATACTGCGACGAATGCAAGGAAAAAACTTATAACTTCGATTACGCTCGTGCTCCGTTTGTTTATAGTGACGGAATAACCGATCTTGTTTATAAACTAAAATTCGGCGGTAAAAAATACGTTGCGTCCACAATGGCTGAATTTATGGCGGATACGTTTTTTGAGTGTAACGTAGAAGCTGACGCCGTAACGTACGTTCCTCTGCATTACGAGCGAAAAAGGACGCGCGGTTACGATCAAGCGTACGAGATTGCTGCGGCGATGTCCGAACTTGTCGGATTGCCAATCGAGGATACGTTATTTAAGGTAAAGAAAACGAAAAATCTTGCAAGTCTCGGGAAGAGTAAACGTGCCGAAGAAATCGAAGGCGCCTTTGTTTCTCTGCCGGAAGCCGATATCGCGGGGCGTTCGTTTGTTCTTGTAGATGACGTATTTACAACCGGAGCGACCGTCAATGAGTGCGCTAAGGTGCTAAAACAACGCAAAGCGAAATCAATAACTGTATTGACGTTTGCTACGGCTAAAATAATTCCGCAATTGTATTGATAGCCGATTTTTCGATATTTGTTTTGTTTAAGGCAGTGTTTTTCGATGATATAAAAGTAAAAACGCTAGGTTTTTTTCGAAAATAATTGTAGTCTAAAAAAGAGTGTCAACGTTTTGGCGCTCTTTTTTAACGTATTTTAGGGTAGTCGTCGATTAAGCTTTTGCCAAAAGGTTTTATTTGGTTTTCCGTGCGCGAGAAACGATGTTAAAAGTTTTCAATGTAAACGATGTTGAAAGTCTTTCAGATTTTGCTTTCGGGTAGCGAGAACCGCTTAAACGTTTTCGTTTTTAATTACAAGTTGACCTTCTTGCGCTCATTGGAGTGAAAGAGCGCCTTATAATTTGACGGAGCACGTTACGCACGTCGGGGAGCAGTGCTTTCATTAAAGAAAAAGAGCGTTTAACAAAATTTATTAAGGCAGATTAGTTTTTCCTGCCTTGCGTCTGCCGCGCCTTAACCATATCAACCCGACACTTATTTTCCAAAAAGATAAAATGTAGTAACTTTGTTTGACAAGAGAACAAAAATATGGTATGATTTCTTGCGTAGTGTAGTGAGGTTTGTGCCTGACGGATAAGGTGAATTAACACCGTGGTATGAACCCCTTATGGGAGAAAAAGCGACTGCTTTTTCGGCCGACCGTCTGGGCGCAAATGTTATCATTGGGGTAATGTTGCGCCTTTTTGCGTTCAAAACGGAGGATTTTATGAAAAAAGTCGGAATTTTAATGGGAAGCGACAGCGATTTGCCTGTGGTATCCAAAGCGATTGACACCTTGGAGGCGCTTGGAATACCGTTCGAAGTTCACGTGTACTCGGCGCATCGTACGCCGCTAGAGGCGGGCGAGTTTGCCGCAAACGCCGTAAATAACGGATTCGGCGTTATTATTGCGGCGGCGGGAATGGCAGCTCATTTGGCGGGTGCGATTGCGGCAAAGACGATATTGCCGGTAATAGGAATTCCTTGCAAGTCGTCAAACCTTGACGGAATGGACGCGCTTCTTTCCACTGTTATGATGCCGCCCGGCGTTCCCGTGGCAACGGTCGGTATCGACGGGGCGGTTAACGCGGCGCTTTTGGCAGCGCAGATAATTGCCGTTTCCGACGAGAACGTTGCAAAAAAATTGACGGAAAAGAAAAAAATCGACGCCGAGAAAGTTCTTGCAAAGGACGCGGCGGTTGCGTTACGGTACAATAAGTAAGTCTCGCCTGCGGCGATTCTTATGTGTAAAATAAAAAAAGAACAAAATCGGTATTTAATTTTGCCCGTCGGGGCGGAGGAATCTAAATTATGGAAAAGACTGTTCAACTGTACGAAGGAAAGGCTAAGAAGGTTTTTGCAACCGAAGACGAGGAACTTGTTATCGTGTCGTATAAGGACGATGCGACTGCTTTGGACGGACTCAAAAAAGGCACTATCGCCGGTAAGGGCGCAATCAACAACAGAATGTCGAATTACTTAATGCAGCTTTTGGAAAAACAGGGTGTTAAGACTCATTTCGTAGAAGAACTTAACGACAGAGAAACCGTTGTAAGAAAGGTATCTATAGTTCCGCTCGAGGTAATCATTCGCAATATTTCCGCAGGTTCGTTTGCAAAGCGTTACGGAGTGGAGGAGGGTATCGTTTTTGACGAACCCACCATCGAATTTTCGTACAAAAACGACGATTTGCACGACCCGCTCATCAATAGCTACCATGCGCTTGCTTTAGGACTTGCGTCGAAAGACGAAATCGCGACCATTAAAGAAATGGCTTTCAAAATTAACGCAACGCTTAAGGAATACTTCCTTACGCTCGGCGTAAAACTGGTTGACTTTAAGCTTGAGTTCGGAAGACTTTCGGACGGAACGATTGTTCTTGCCGACGAGATATCGCCCGACACGTGCCGTTTTTGGGACGCAAAGACGGGTGAAAAGTTAGATAAGGATAGATTCCGTCGCGATATGGGCGGCGTTGAGGACGCATACAATGAGATGATGCGTCGAGTGCTCGGCAAATAAGAGGTGCCTGACTATGGGCGGATTTTTTGGCGTCGTTAGCAAGAAAGACGCGATATTCGACGTTTTTTTCGGGACGGATTATCATTCTCACCTCGGCACAAAGCGAGGTGGAATTGCCGCTTACGATAAAGAACGCGGCTTGCAAAGAGAAATTCACAAT
Organism: uncultured Lachnospiraceae bacterium; assembly: GCA_964438355.1. Classification (GTDB taxonomy): domain Bacteria; phylum Bacillota; class Clostridia; order Christensenellales; family Pumilibacteraceae; genus UBA10677. The sequence goes on from CAYTKK010000024.1 coordinate 9,855, forward strand.
ATAGAAAACGCGCCTTTTAGGACAAAATTCGAGCATGTTATGGACGAAATCGTGGGACATTCGGCAATCGGATGCATAAGCGACACCGACCCGCAACCCATATTGATTCGTTCTTCGCTCGGCAAACTTGCCGTTTGTTCGATCGGAGTAATTAACAACGCCGACGAACTAATAGAAAAATGCATAGGTAAGGACGGCGGATGCTTTTCGGCAATGACGGCGGGAAGAGTAAACGCCAATGAACTTATCGCTGCGCTTATCAGCAAGAAAAAGACGTTTGTCGAAGGAATTAAGTACGCGCAGGGAGTTATTGACGGCACTGCCAATATTTTGCTCCTGTTGGAAGGAGGCAAGATTATTGCGGCGCGCGACAGATTGGGCAGATTGCCGATACACGTTGCGAAAAACGCGGGCGGTTATTGCGTTGCGTCGGAGTCATTTTCCTATCAAAAGCTCGGGTATCGTTTCGAAAAGGAACTCGGTCCCGGCGAAATAGTGGAAATAACCGAAGACAAGGTTACGCAATTGTCGCCTCCGGGAAAAGAAATGCGTATATGTTCGTTTCTTTGGACGTATTACGGATATCCAACGTCGAATTACGAGGGTGTAAACGTCGAGATAATGCGTAATCGTAACGGCAAGATTCTTGCTCGTGCCGACAAGGAGAGAGGAATCGCTACCGACCTTGACTATATTGGCGGCGTGCCTGATTCGGGGACTCCGCACGCTATAGGTTACGCCAACGAATGCGACGTTCCGTTTGCTCGTCCGTATATCAAGTATTCTCCGACATGGGCAAGAAGTTTTACGCCCAGCAATCAGCGCGAAAGGAACCGCGTTGCCAAGATGAAGCAGATTCCTATTTACGAGCTGATTAAGGATAAAAAATTATTGTTCGTCGACGATTCGATAGTTCGAGGAACTCAATTAAAAGAAACGGTCGATTTCTTGTATTCGAACGGAGCTCAAGCGGTGCATATGCGTTCGGCGTGTCCGCCGATAATGTATGGCTGTAAATACCTGAATTTTTCGCGAGCTACGGGTGATATGGAGCTTATTGCTCGTAGGACCATTATGGAACTCGAGGGAGAAGAGGGATTTAAGTATATAGACGAGTACAGCGACGGCACGACCGCGCGAGGGAAGGCAATGCGCAAGGCGATTTGCGACAATTTCCACTTCGCGTCACTCGAGTTTCAGTCGCTTGACGGACTAATCGAGGCAATCGGACTTGAACCGTGCAAATTGTGCACGTACTGCTGGAACGGCAAGGAATAGAAAACATTAAGGAGAAATACAATGAGTAAATCAAAATCGGACAGCTACGCTGCGGCAGGAGTGGACATTACGGCGGGATATAAAGCGGTCGAGCTTATGAAGAAGCACATTGCGCGTACGGTCGTCGGGAAGAAGGGCGCAGATATAGGCGGCTTTGGCGGATTATTCGAACTTGACCTTACGGGGTATAAAAATCCCGTGCTCGTATCCGGCACCGACGGCGTCGGAACGAAACTTAAACTGGCTTTTCTTATGGATAAGCACGACACGGTGGGTATCGACTGCGTGGCAATGTGCGTCAACGACGTTATTTGTTGCGGTGCAAAACCTTTGTTTTTTCTCGATTACATCGCTTGCGGAAAAAACTATCCCGAGAAAATTGCGACCATCGTTTCCGGAATAGCCGAAGGCTGCGTTCAGTCCGGTAGTGAACTTATCGGCGGAGAGACGGCTGAAATGCCCGGTTTCTATCCTGTCGACGAGTACGATTTGGCAGGTTTTTCGGTCGGTATAGTCGACAAAGACAAAGTCGTTGACCACAAGTCGATGCGAGCAGGCGACGTTATGATTGCGCTTCCTTCGTCGGGAGTGCATTCCAACGGTTTTTCGCTTGTGAGAAAGGTTTTTGACGTCGAAAATTGTGACTTGCATTCCCCGATTGCCGAACTTGGCGGAAAGAGCCTAGGCGAGGCGTTGCTTACGCCTACCAAAATATACGTAAAGCCTATGCTTGCTCTTATGGACGAAGTCAAGGTTAAGGGTATTTCTCATATAACCGGCGGCGGCTTTTACGAGAACATGCCCCGTTCGATTCCCGACGGACTGGGAGTAAAAATCAAGAAGGCTGACATTAAAGTCTTGCCGATATTCAAGCTTTTGCAAGCTACCGGAAACATTGACGAGCACGATATGTTTAACACGTTTAATATGGGAGTCGGAATGAGCGTAGTAGTTGATAAGGCAGACGTAGACAGAGCGCTTGAGATTTTGCATGCAAACGGCGAGGAAGCATACGTTATCGGCGAGATTGTCGATTCCGATGACAAGGTTACGATTTATTAAGCAACGGAATATGGGACAAGAAGGGTAACGTCTTTTTGGACGGATATCCTTCTTGGTCTTTTCCGAATCGGTAAATATCGGTATAAACCGGAGGACCAGCGATGAAAGAAAAGGCAAGGATAGCCGTTCTCGTGTCGGGCGGCGGTACAAATCTACAAGCTCTTATAGACGCGCAAAGCGAGACCGCGCGCGCAGGAAAAGTTACGGCACCCGTGCTTACGAGTGGAAAAATAGAACTCGTGATAAGCAATAATGCCGACGCATATGCGCTGACGAGAGCGCGGAAGGCAGGAATAGAAACCGCTGTCATATTAAAAAAGGAATGCGGCGGACAAGACGGGTTCGAGCAAAGAATAATTTCGCTTCTTAACGAGCGACATATCGACTTTATCGTACTTGCCGGTTTTATGACGATACTCAGCAAAAACTTTACTCAAGCGTTTGAACGAAGAATCATAAACGTTCATCCGTCGCTTATACCATCGTTTTGCGGGGCGAGGTTTTACGGCTTGCGCGTTCATGAAGCGGCGCTTTCGTACGGAGTTAAGGTCACTGGTGCAACGGTGCATTTTGTAAACGAAATACCGGATGGCGGAGAAATCATTATGCAAAAGGCTGTGCCTGTTCGTGACGGAGATACGCCCGAGATATTGCAAAAGCGCGTGATGAGACAGGCAGAGTGGAAGATATTGCCGCTTGCGTTGGAAAAGGTTTGTTCGCAGTTTCTGATAAACGAGCGGCGTAATTAACGGAACTAAGGTAGCATAATTGATTGTAACGACGAAAAGGAGAAAAAGTATAATGAACGTATATGAGAAAAACGATTTGGCGGCTCTTTTGGAATCAAATTCTTATGCCGGGCGAGGAATAGTCGTCGGCAAGACCGAGGACGGTAAAAAAGCTGCTGTTGCCTATTTTATAATGGGCAGAAGCGAGAATAGTCGTAACCGTGTGTTTGTCGAAAATGGTGACGAAGTTACGATACACCCTTTCAATGCGAGCAAGGTAAAAGACCCCAGTCTTATTATTTATTCGCCCATCAGAAAGTACGGAAACAACCTTATTGTAACTAACGGCGATCAGACCGATACCGTGTACGACGGTCTTAAAGCGGGAAAAAGTTTTTCAGAATCGTTGCGACTTCGCGAATTTGAACCCGACGCGCCCAACTTTACTCCTAGAATCAGCGGAATGCTTTCTTTCGAGGGGACTGACTTTTCGTACCAAATGAGCATTTTGAAAAGTGCGGACGAAAAGGGTAGCGCGTGCTCCAGATATACGTTCGAGTACCCTGCGCTTGACGGAGTAGGTCACTTCTTGCACACCTATATGTGCGACGGTAATCCGCTTCCGACATTTACGGGCGAGCCTGAGCGCATTACCGTGCCCTCCGATATCGACGAGTTTACCTCGATGATTTGGAATAACCTCGACGAAAACAACAAGATTTCTTTGTACGTTCGTTTCGTCGAACTTGCAAGCGGAAATGTCGAAAACAGAATGATGAATAAGAACAAATAAGAGGTAAAAATGGATAAAAACAGTTACATATCGCCGTTTTCTACAAGATATGCAAGCGAAGAAATGCAACGCGTATTTTCGGAAAACTTCAAATTTCGCACGTGGAGAAGACTTTGGATAGCTCTTGCAAAAGCCGAGCAAAAACTCGGACTTAATATCACCGACGAACAAATTGCCGAGCTTGAAAAGTATAAAGACGATATAAACTACGATGTGGCTGAGGCGCGAGAAAAAGAGGTTCGCCACGACGTAATGAGTCATGTCTACGCTTATGGCAAGCAATGTCCGAAGGCAGAGGCGATAATCCACCTCGGCGCGACGTCGTGTTACGTCGGCGACAATACCGACGTTATTATCTTGAAAGAAGCGTCGCAGATAGTGCTTAAAAAGCTCGTTCAGGTCATAAAAAACTTGTCTGCGTTCGCGCTCGAGTACAAGGGAATGCCGGCGCTTGCGTATACGCATCTTCAACCCGCGCAGCTTACGTCTGTCGGAAAGAGAGCAACGTTATGGATAAACGAACTTGTAATGGACGTCGAAAATCTTGTATTCCAGATGGATAATCTCAAACTTCTCGGGCAAAAGGGAACGACCGGTACTCAGGCAAGTTTTATGGAACTTTTTGCCGGTGACGAGAGCAAGGTTAAGGAGTTGGAACGTCTAATCGCCGCAGATATGGGATTTACTTCGTGTGTGCCGGTAAGCGGACAGACGTATTCCAGAAAAACGGACGCATACTTTCTTTCGGTGCTTAGCGGAATCGCCCAAAGCGCATATAAGTTTTCCAACGACTTGCGAATTTTGCAATCGTTCGAGGAAATGGAAGAGCCGTTCGAAAAGAAGCAAATCGGTTCTTCAGCGATGCCGTACAAGCGCAATCCTATGCGTAGCGAGCGAATTTCGTCGCTTGCACGTTACGTTATCGCGGACGCCATAAATCCTGCGATGACGGCGGGTACGCAATGGTTCGAGCGCACATTGGACGATTCGGCAAATAAGCGCATATCCGTAGCGGAAGCGTTCCTTGCGGTGGACGCGATACTTAATATTTACATAAACGTATCATCAGGGCTTGTTGTTAACGATAAAGTTGTTGAACGCAGAGTGATGGAAAAACTCCCGTTTATGGCAACCGAAAACATAATGATGGAAGCGGTAAAACGCGGTGGCAATCGCCAGGATTTGCACGAGGCTTTGCGTACGCATTCGCACGCTGCTGCGGCAGAAGTTAAACGCGGCAGCGGTAAAAACGATCTTATAGCTCGTATAGCGGCAGACCCCGTTTTCGGACTTACCGAGGAGGAAATTATCGCGCACCTCGAGCCTAAGAAATATATCGGAAGAAGCGAATCGCAGGTCGAAGAGTTTATCGCCGAAGTAGTACAGCCTATTATAAACAAGTACGGCTCGGACGAAATAAAAACGGAATTAAAAGTTTAACGATTTACTTATTGTCGGCTTTATACGAAACCCTACAAAATTATGAATTTTTGTAACGTCCCGAAGTGGAAAATTAAATAAAAGGTTACGCACTTCGATAGAGGCAAAGGAGAGAGAAAAATGAAAGAATTTGAACTTGAGTACGGTTGCAATCCCAACCAAAAACCGGCCAGAATTTACGTTGAGGACGGCAGAGATTTGCCGGTTGAAATTCTAAACGGAAAGCCGGGATATATAAACTTTTTGGACGCGCTCAACGGTTGGCAGCTTGTCAAGGAATTAAAAGACGCGCTTGGATTGCCTGCCGCTACGTCTTTTAAGCACGTGAGTCCCAGCGGTGCCGCAGTGGGCGTGGTGCTTGACGAAAAGTTAAAGAAGGCTTGCTTTGTGGACGACGTGGAAGGTCTTGACGATTCGCTTCTCGCGTGCGCATATGCTCGTGCTCGCGGCGC
>CAYTKK010000025.1:0-11493 GCA_964438355.1 uncultured Lachnospiraceae bacterium
CCATCCGTCCTAACGTCCTCGCCCGCATACAAAAGAGCATATTGCAAATATCTAACGTCGTTTCCGCGACTTCCCCTACGAAGAGTGGGTCGCGAATACGTCTCCTCAGCATACGGGACGTCTAAATAGTTGCTTACTCCCAAACAAGCGCCCTCGCCGACCTCTCGTTGAAAATCGGGGTCGAGCATAAGTCCGGCCTCTGTTCGGTTTGTCATAAATCCGCCCTCCACCAAAGCAGCGGGACAATTAACCGACGAGAGCATTCCCACGTCCGAAAGCGTACCGACTCCCAAATTGTTAGTGTCTATCATCTCACCCATTCCGGCGGAAATATCGTAAGAAAGCAGTCGCGAAAACGTAGGACGAACGTTTTGCGGCGAATAAAAAATTATGTATCCGTTTACGTTGTTAAAATTTGTTCCGTCACCGTATGCGTTGTACGCAAACGTAACTACAAGCGTTGCTCCCGCACGATTTGTCCTGACGACGCGCGTGGAAATCGACGTATCCATTAGCTCGGGTTTAACGTCAAAAACGTTATATCCGCAGCGCACGCAAGCCAAAATGAACTTCTGCTTTGCGGGTCGATTAAACTCGCTTTCGTATATACTGCGTCCCAATTCGGGAATTACGGGCGTACGCTTTCCTGCGGTAGGCGGATTCAAGCCGTGTTCGTCGTTGGCCGCTATTAAAAAATTCGATGCTTGCGCCATATTCTCCTCCTTACACTGTTACAATATATGCCCTAATGCGTTTCAAAGTGAAAAGATACGGACGAAAGAGTTTTACTCCTCCGTCCGTTTGACATTACGCTAAAGCGTTTTGTGTTAATCGTTTTTTCGATTTTTCAGTCCGTTCTCCGCGCCGTCAGTCAAGAGCTGCAAGGCTTTGAACGAGTCCGAGTTTTATTTCTTTATATTTAGCGAGTTTTTCACGTTCCTTTTCCACAAGCGCGGCAGGAGCCTTGTCAACGAATCCCTTGTTAGCAAGTTTTCCCTCGGCACGAGCAATCTCCTCGTCCGTTTTTGCGATTTCCGCATTAAGACGCGCGCGTTCTTTATCGAAATCTATAAGCTCTCCCATGGGAATAAATACTTTGCCCAGTGCGGTCATAACCGAAGCGTTCTTTCCTTCAGGTTCGTACACAAACACCTGCGTACCGCTCGCTAATTTCTCGATATACTTTTCGACCTTTTTGATAACGTTTTCCTTGCCATCGGCGGGAACGATATAAATAGCCGTGCGCTTCGATTGCGGAACGTTCATTTCTCGACGAAGATTTCTGACTCCGCGAATAAGTTCCATCACAGCCTCCGCGTCAGCCGCGTCCTTACGATAAGCGCGTTTCTTATCCGCCACGGGGTACGGAGCAACCATAATGTCCTCTGCGTCTTTATTTGGCAAAGAGTCGTAAATCTCTTCGGTAATAAACGGAATAATCGGATGAACCAGCTTAAGCGTTTCGCGCAAAACATACAACAGTACGCTTACGGTATCGCTTCGCTTATCGTCGTCATCGGAATACAGCGATGTCTTGGAAAGTTCGATATACCAGTCGCAGAACTCGCTCCAAATAAAATCGTACAATCTCGCCGCCGCAAGTCCGACTTCGTACTTGTCCATAAACTTCGTGACCTCGGCAATCGTTGCGTTGAGGCGGGAAAGTATCCACTTATCGGCAAGCGATAAGCGCTTTATCTCAAAAATTTCCTTGACGGCAACGTTCTCGCTGTTCATTAAAACGAAGCGCGAAGCGTTCCAAATCTTATTCATAAAGTTGCGATAACTTTCCATTTTATCTTCGGAAAAACGTATATCGCCGCCTGCGGAAATTCCGTTTACCAAAGAGTACCGCAACGAGTCTGCGCCGTACTTGTCTATAAGAACCAACGGGTCAACGCCGTTGCCAAGCGACTTACTCATCTTTCTACCCTGAGCGTCACGCACTATTCCGTGAATAAGAACTTCGGAGAACGGCTTCTCCCCCATATGCTTAAGTCCGGAGAATATCATTCGCGATACCCAGAATGTAATTATGTCGTAGCCGGTAACCAAGACGTTGGTGGGATAAAAATAGTCGAGGTCGGGATTCTCGTCCGGCCAACCGAGCGTGGCGAAAGGCCAAAGCGCGGAGGAAAACCAAGTGTCGAGAACATCCTCGTCCTGACGCATGGGCTTGCCGCACTTCGGGCAAACGGTAAGGTCCTCGCGCGAAGCGGTGGTGTATCCGCAATCGTCGCAGTAAAATACTGGGATTCTGTGTCCCCACCACAACTGACGGGATATGCACCAGTCGCGAATGTTGTTCATCCAGTGCAAATACGTCTTTTCGAAGCGCTTGGGCATAAAGACGATTTCCTTATCGAGTACCGCCTGAACGGCAGGCTTTGCAAGGCTCTCCATCTTTACAAACCATTGTTTCGAAACGATAGGCTCGATAGAACTGTGACAACGATAGCAGTGACCCACGTTGTGTTCGTGATCTTCCACTCTTACGAGAAGTCCGAGCGCGTCGAGGTCGGCTACGATTGCCGCCCTTGCCTGTTCGCGAGTCATTCCGTTATATTTACCCGAAAGTTCGTTCATCGACGCGTCGTCGTTCATAATGCGAATAACGGGCAAATCGTGACGCAAACCGACTTCGAAGTCGTTGGGATCGTGCGCGGGCGTAATTTTAACGGCGCCTGTACCGAACTCCATATCGACGTAATGGTCGGCAACAATGGGAATTTGTCTATCAGTAAGCGGGAGGTCGATGCTTTTGCCCACAAGCGCGGTATAACGTTTGTCCGACGGATTAACCGCAACGGCAGTGTCTCCCGGTATTGTCTCGGGACGCGTGGTTGCGACTTCGATATAACCGCTTCCGTCCGAAAGCGGATATCGTATATGCCACAAATGTCCCGCTTCGGTTTCGTACTCTACCTCGGCGTCGGAAATTGCCGTCTTGCACTTCGGGCACCAGTTAATGATACGATCTCCCTGATAAATCAATCCCTCCTCGTACATTCGAACAAACACTTCGCGCACCGCTTTAGAGCAACGCTCGTCCATCGTAAACGCAAGTCTGTCCCAATCGCACGAAAAGCCCATCGTTTTAAGCTGCTCGACTATCCTGCCGCCGAACTGCTCCTTCCACGCATATGCGCGCTTAAGGAATCCGTCTCTTCCGAGAGAACGCTTATCGAGGCCCTCTTCCCTCATCTTTTCGACTATCTTGACTTCAGTCGCTATCGAAGCATGGTCCGTACCGGGAAGCCACAGCGTCTCGAATCCCTTCATTCTTTTATAGCGTATAATCGCGTCTTGTATGGTATCGTCAAGCGCGTGCCCTATATGAAGTTGTCCGGTAATATTGGGCGGCGGAATAACAATCGTAAAAGGTTGCTTCTTCTCGTCGCGCTTAGCGTGAAAATAGCCTTTTTCCAACCACTTTTTATAAATTCTTTCCTCAAATGCCTTCGGTTCGTAGGTTTTATTCATTTTCTGCTCCGTTTGCATAAATTTACGCATATCATTATACCACATCGGAATGGCGAAAGCAAGGCTTTTAACGCCGTGAAGCGGCGGATTTTTCGGCAATTTTCATCTTTCACCCAAGCAATAAAAAACGAATATTATGAAATGTAAACGTCTTGCAAACGGTTTAAGTCGTCCGACGCGTCTCTTTCGGGACGCAAAAACGTTTTATAAACTTATAACGACAAGACTGACACAAAAAAGCATATAAGGAGAAAACAATGAAGAAATTTATAACGATTTTATTAGCACTTGCGACGTTTGCGTCCTCGTTTGCACTAGCCTCTTGCGGCAACGGAAGCGACAACGTCATCAGATTATGCGAAGTAACTCACTCCGTCTTTTACGCGCCGCTGTACGTCGCCATAAATAACGGATACTTCTCGGAATACGGAATCGAAATAAAACTGACTAACGGAGGCGGAGCCGACAAAGTTATGACGGCGTTAACCTCCAAATCTGCCGACATAGGACTAATGGGACCGGAAGCAACCATATATTGTCAGGTTCAAGGGCAAATAGATTACCCGGTAATTTTCGGGCAACTAACCAAACGCGACGGTTCGTTTTTGGTATCGAAAACCGCCATACCCGACTTTAAGTGGAGCGACCTTCGCGGCAAGCACGTCCTTGCGGGCAGAGCAGGCGGAGTACCGGCAATGACAATGCAATACGTAATCAACAACGCGGGACTTAACGAAAAAACAGACCTTAACTTTAACACCGACGTAGCTTTTAATATGATGGGAGCGGTTTTCGAAGCGGACTCGTCCGTCGACTTTACGACTTTATTCGAACCTACCGCAAGCGAATTCGTAGCGGCAGGCAAAGGCTATATGGTTGCGTCGGTGGGAGAAGCTAGCGGAGAAATCCCCTACACGTCCTTCTCCGCTGGAAAAAGTTACATCGAAACTCACCAAGAACTTATAGTTAACTTCCTTAAAGCAATAATAAAAGGCTACGAGTACTGCGTTTCGGCGTCTCTAACCGACGTCGGAAAGGCTCTTGCGCCTTCTTTCGACGGAACCGACGTAACTTCGCTTAGCGCCGCGGTCGAGAGCTATAAAAAAATCGACGCTTGGTGCGCCACGCCGTTTTTTAGCGAACAGGCGTACATTAAACTTCAAGACGTTATGGATAACGCGGGTTACCTTGACGCACGCGTCCCCTACACGTCTGCCGTAGACAACACCTACGCAAATCTAGCCATAGCCTGACAAACGCGTAGCGCGATTTCTCGCACAGGAGGAATACAATGGAAATTCTTCGAGTAAACGGAGTTTCGCTTACCTATCAAACGACAGACGGCGAAACGGAAGCCGTAAAAAACGTATCGTTCGGCGTCGAGCAGGGAGAATTTATATCGCTTGTAGGTCCCAGCGGTTGCGGAAAGACAACGATTTTATCACTGATAGCCGGACTTATCCAGCCGACAGAGGGACGCGTTACTCTTTTGGGGAAAGACGTTTCCGCGTCTAGGCGCGACATCGGATACATGCTCCAACGCGACCAACTTTTCGAATGGCGAAACATCTTGACAAACGTAACGCTGGGGTTAGAAGTCCAACACTCGCTAACCGCCGAAAACAAAGCTTACGCTTACGAACTTTTGGAAAAATACGGACTTAAAGACTTCGAAAAGCATTTTCCGTCGCAACTGTCGGGCGGGATGCGACAGCGAGTCGCGCTTATACGCACCCTCGCCCTTCGCCCCAAACTGTTACTGCTCGACGAGCCGTTTTCCGCGCTCGATTTTCAGACGCGCCTTAGCGTTTGTTGCGACGTAAAACGAATTATCGCTGCCGAGCGCAAAACTGCGATTCTGGTTACTCACGATATCTCCGAAGCGGTTTCTCTTTCGGACAAAATAATCGTTCTTTCCGCTCGTCCCGCTACCGTTAAACGAATTTTTACACTCGATTTTGACTCGAACTCACCGCTTGAACGGCGCGAGCATCACGATTTTTCGCGTTGGTTCGACGCCGTATGGAAGGAAGTCGAACAAAGCAGTTGATATATGATAAGGAAACACGCGCCATGAAAAACAAAATAAAAACGCCGCGCGAAAGATTTCTCGCACAGCAAAAACACGACAAGATAAAAATACGCTCGCTACAAATAGCGGTTTTCGTCGCTTTTGTAGGCCTTTGGGAACTGACTACGGCAACCAAAATCACGGACTCGTTTTTTACTTCGTCTCCGTCCAGAATATGCTTTACCCTCTACTCGATGATTACAAGCGGCGAAATATGGGCGCATGTCGGAATCACCTTGGGCGAATGTTTAATCGGCTTTTTATTATCCACCGTTATCGGAGTCGCAATAGCAATAACGTTATGGTGGAGCGACACTCTGCGCCGCGTTTGCGAACCGTACTTGGTGGTGCTTAACGCCCTTCCCAAAATCGCGCTCGGTCCCATCATTATAATTTGGGTGGGCACAGGAACGACCGCAATAGTAACCATGACTTTTTTGATATGCATTATAGTCACGGTAATGAGCGCACTGTCGGCGTTTCTGTCTTGCGACGAAGGCAAAATTTTCTTACTTCGTTCGATGAACGCGAGCAAAGCTCAAATACTACGTCTGTTGGTGCTTCCGCACTCGATTCCGGCATTCATATCTTTGCTTAAAATCAACGTCGGCCTTGCATGGGTCGGCACGATAATGGGCGAATATCTCGTATCCGGCGCGGGACTGGGGTACCTTATAATATACGGCGGGCAGGTATTTAAGATAGATCTCGTTATGACCGCCACCGTCGTACTTTGTCTGCTTGCCGCGGCAATGTATTTACTTGTCGCTTTGCTCGAAAAACTTTCAAAGCGTTACAAATGATTTCAATCGCAACGAAAGAAACGGCAAACACTACAGCCACTACCGATAACACGCCCAAAATAGGATACAGCACGTCTATCGCCGCACCGAAACCAAGCGTGGAAACGATATAACACGCCGATAACGTAGCAAGCGCAGCAAGCGGCTTCGAGCAATGCGGAATCGCCTTTTCGACCGCGGAAACAAGTACAGAGTGCGAAGATATCATAGTGGTAAATATTCCCACTCCTATCGCCAAAGCCGCGACCGCATACATGATCGGCGAATGCGTCGACGCCATAGCCAATAGCGGCATTTCAGCTCCGCTTGCGTCAAACGAACAAAACGCAAAAAAGAACAGCATAACCAGTCCTCCCAGTAAAACGCCGATTAAAGTCGCAATAGTTAATATTTTACGCTTGTTCGTTACTCCCGATTCAAGCAGTATAGGTGCCGCAAGCAGCATATTCATAGAACAATACGAAAACGCGTTTGAAATTCCTTGCGCGTCTTCGGTCAAAAAGGACGGAGAATTTATAGTAAGCAAACAAATTAGCGCGATAATCACGACGAGCGATGGTGCGAGCAATAAATTCGCCCCGACCAATCCGCGCCGACCCAAAGAAACCACGACTACCGAAATCAGTCCCATAACAAGCGAGAACGGAAAAGACAGTCCCGTAACGTCGCGAAGCAACGCGTCCGTTCCGGCAAGCATAACCGCAAGCGTCACGATTGAATTAAAAAAGCTCAAAAGCGAGAAGAGTTCGTTAAACATCTTCCCGCTTTTTCTCTTAGACGAGCCAAGCAACAAATACGCCGCGGTAATCGCAAAAAAACACACTCCCACAACAAGAGCTATTCGCCAATCGGGCGTCCAACCGAAAAAGCCGACCAGTTCTCTGCCCGAAGCAAATCCTGCGCCGATGACCGCACCGATAACCGTCATTACTATTTCCAAAACGTCCATACCCAATAGTACGCTTGTCGTCTTGAAATTATGCTTGCGAAAGCGACGTTGTTTTACTTTAACGCCGACATTAGTTTTTTATTTTACTTGCTTCACTATATTTAATCGCTTTAATTTTTTATATCATACAGTATTGCGTTTAATCCTCGCTTACTTCGCGCTCGCCGGATTTTATTTGAACCTTTTTAGCCACACCCGTATGACGATTTATGACTGCTCCGTTAATAACCAATTCGAAATGACAACCAAGAAAATCGGCGGCTTTTTCGGAAAGAATCATTCGCGTCAGATATATTTGCAAGTACTCCATAAGCGCACTCGTTTCGTCCATCGTTATCACAAGACGAATCAAACGCTCGTTTTTATCCACTAAAAGCGAATTTTTCTTTATCGACATATTGACGCGATCATGAATATCGGACGAAGAATAACTACTTTTTCGAACGCGCGACCGATGCGCGTCGCTCTTGTCTGCGATAATTAAAGCCGCAGAAAGCGCGGATACCGGGATTCCGGTCTCCTCCTCGTGATTGCCTATTGCACCCATAATCATGGCGAGTTCGTCCATATCCATTCGTCCGCGAAGTATTTCAAACGCGAGAGTCGCCCCTGTCAAACCGTGATGCTTGCGGTTTATCGCGTTACCGATATCGTGTATCCATCCGGTAATCGCTCCGAGTTCAACCGTCCTTTCGTCGTAGCCGAGCGTGCTTAAAATATTGGCAGTGGTCTTGCTGACGTAGCCGACGTGGCGAAGTCCGTGCTCGGTGTATCCCATCTTTTCAAGATTAGAATTGGCGCTGTCGATAAGAGCGCGAATATTTTTGTCGTTCTTGACTTGTTCAAGCGTTATTTTTTCCATAAAGACTATTTATTTTATATTCTTGATTGCCTTATAATATTCGTCGTCCGAAAAATCACGCATCGTATCGTCCACTACTCCGCCGAGCTCTTCTATAGCGTTGCGAATCTCGATGTATTCCAAGTAATTGCACTCGTCGAGAGCGGGATACAAAAATTCCGCCGCGCGTTCGTCGCCATACTTACCCACAAGTCCCGCGGCAAGCGGAATGTTTCTACCGGAAAGAAATATTTCCTTCAAAAGAGCGTATGTGCGATCGTCCTTTCCCGCGCAAACCAAAATATCTGCAAGCACTTCCTTTTCGTCGTCGGAAGCTTTATCTATATACGCTATCAACGTCTCTTTTTCACTAGCCACGTTGTCCTTTAATATTTCTGCAGCTTTTTCGGCAACGCCCTCGTCGACTTTCGCACCGCACACCCATTCGGCATACGTCGAAAGCGGTTGCTTTGCGCCGGATTCTTCCAGTAAATTCATCGCCATAAGCGTTAACGCGGCGTCGCTGTTTTTGTTTATTATGTCCGTAAGAAGCGGAGCGCATTCGGGAACGGAAGAAATTTTATCCAAAAGCAACGAACAAACATCGCCGTTTTCCGCATAGCTCTTACAAAATGCATCCACAAGCTTATCCGCAGACCCTATAGCGTCGATATATCCTTCCGGCGTAGCGCCGCCAAGCGCCTCACACGGAGACGTAACGAAACGCTCGTAAAGTTCGGGCACCATATCCTCTATCTCGTCAGACGTTTTCTCCTCCTGCAAACGTTTGACTTCCTCGGTCATATATTTTTCAAAAAGTTCGTCTATATTTATCATTTCGTTTTCCTCCTACCGATACTCGATAATATAACAAATCGCAGTTTATTCTTTGTTGTTGTTTCTATCGCTGTGTCCTGCCTTTCTTGACGGCAAAAGCGGCGACAATTTTGCATATGCGCTTTTTAGTTTACTCCGATGACGAGTAAAATCGTCCCCGAAATACAACTCGACAACGCTCCACGAATCGTCGTCTACAGCCGAAAGCATATACGCCGTGACTAGCATCGCTATTTCGTTTGCAGAAAGGCGGTTATCGACCTTGGGCATATCGTTAAGTGCGGCAACGACCGACACGAAACATCTGTTATATTCTTCGCGCAAAAAGTCTAACAACGCATACATTTTCGCATAGCCGCAGTTATACGCCGCTTCGTGTTTGTCGTTTTGTTTAATCTCCGGTAGTCGCGCGTCGACGGACAACAAAAATCCCTGTGCGCACGCGACAAACCGCTTAATACTAGTGTTTTTCAGAGAATATCTCTTTACTATTATGTTGTTCAGATACGATTCTATCCAGGCGCTTCGTGCTTCCTGCGGCAAATTCCTGTCAACGAACGCGTCGAAAAAATAACTTTGCCAACTGTGGTCTCGGCACAACAAGCGTCCCAATTCGATTGCTTCCGGCGTTTCGCAAGTCTTTAGCGCCCACATAACGTCGTCCACAAAATCGTCCGCTTCGTCAATCCTTTTTACCGCCTCGTCGGAATTGCCCTTTACCTCCCTTAAAAGCGCGCTGATGCGCTCACTACGGCGCATGCGCTCGCCTAACGGCAAATCGTCATCTATCGGAATATGCTCGACGGTTCCGTCAAATATAAGCCGCCCGTAATACGACAATATCGTATTCTCCGGATAAAGCCTTCTTAGGTCTACGATAATTGATTTTGCCTTTTCGCGTTCGCCGGCGTTATAAAGCGTTTGCGCATACGTTACCGCTCCTTCCGCGTAAGGTGATTCCTCGTAATTAAGCCTCGTCGCCCTTTCTGCCGCTTCGAAATAACCGAGCGAATCGAAAAGTCCGGCAAAATCGTTATAATACAGACTATCCAGCTTATCTAATTTTTCAATCAAGAAATTTATAACTTCCGCGCACTTATTTTCGTCGCCGACATTGACATACGCCTGAGCCAAAAATCCAAGCGTGGCAGAATGCATAGGACATATTTCTCGCGCCTGCTCCGCTTGTTTTATAGCAGAACGAAACTTTCTTTTTAAGATAAGTTGTTCCGCCTCCTCCAGCAACTCGTCCGCACACGCTTTTGCGTCGGACTCTCGCTTCATTTTTTCTTCTTTCGTTTCGGGCGCTCCGACAAGCTTAAATTGCAATCTTTTTTCGACTGCTTTTTTTTCCTGATATTCGTCCTCCAATTCGTTACCTTTGTCGACGATGTCGCAAATAAGGTCCGAATCTTCATCGCGATCAAGCGCTCCGTACTCCAATCCGAGCTTCAATATTCCCATTGCCGCCGGCATTTCTTCCTCTTCGAGCAAGCACTGAATAGCGCCGACATAACCTATATCGGTGTGCGGCGCAAGCGCGATTATTCTATAATATATGTCGATTGCGCTGGATATAAGTCCGAGCATCGAGTAATTATACGCAATTTCGCTGTATACGTCCACCTTATCGGGATCGGTAAACGGATCGGCATAGAGTGCGTTGTAGAGCATATCGACAGCGTCGACATACTCGCCGCGTTCGCTATGTTCGCGAGCCTTGTCGAAGTAATATTTAGCGTCAAACTCTAATCTGATTTTATCCATTTTGCTCCTATCGTTTACTTACGTGCCACTATTTGCAGGCGTTCGTCCTCGCCTTTCGGCTTGCAAAAACGCAAGAAAGAATACGTTTTTACTTCACTGAATCCGACCTCTTTAAGCATTGCTTCCAATTTATCGGCGTCGTGTATAAACTGTTCGCTCTCGTCGGTATAACGCGCATATCTGCCATCGGGGCCGACCTCGAAAAAATCGAGTTTCATTTGCACGCGATCTCTAAGCAATATATTTTCCCACGCATAAAAAACTCCGTCCTTTTCGTCCGTAAAACAGTTGTTCCCCAAAATTCGGGTAAGTTTATAACGTGACGATATATCGAAGGTAAGCACTCCGCCGACCTTCAACGCCTTATACGCCGCCGTAAAAAAACGCTTCGGATTTTTCATATAATTGACCACGTCGCATAAAGCCGTCACAAAATCGAGTAAGCGCAAAGACCGGATGCGTTCGGCAGGGCACAACACAAAGTCGATGTTTTGGCGACTCTTTTTTGCTTTTTCCGTCGCAATAAGCAACATTTGCCGACTTATATCCGAACCGACTACGGAATATCCGCGCTCGGCTAGCGGCAAAGTCAGTCTGCCGCTTCCGCAGCCTACGTCCATACCGCTTTTCGGCACCTCACCGATAATACGCGACACGTATTCTACCCAATCTTTATCCGGAGCCGACGAAATAAACGCGTCATAAAATTTATAAAGCGAATCGTACATACTTTTCCCTTTTT
>CAYTKK010000025.1:11593-15565 GCA_964438355.1 uncultured Lachnospiraceae bacterium
TCCTCATAAGCAACGCGTTCTTTTTCGATTTGAGCGTCGATATCTTCGATTTCCTTGTCAATCTCTTCCGTCATTTCGAGTTTTTCATCTCGAAGTTTTTCCAAATCGGCTCGCGAGAAGCTGTCTTGTAACGGCGTAAACGACTTTCCTTTATCTATACTCGACATTCTGCGCGAAACGTAAGCCGCGCCGTAAGACGTGTTACGCGCCAGAATCCTGGCAATTTCCGCCTCTTTTTCCGCTTCGGGATTTTCTTCTCTCATTCCGCGGCGCTTCTCTGCCTTTATTCTTCCGTTAATGTACTTATCGTACGCCCAATGCGCATAAACCGTCCACACGAGTATAACGAACGAAAAGCCGACCAGCGCAAATGCTATCCACAAAAACAACGCTATATTCAGCGGAAGCATGGCAATAATCACCACGGGCAAAAGCGACAAAACCAGGAAAAAGAGGTTCTGCGGTAAAAGCGCGATGGCGAACAATATACTGTTTTTGAAAAGCGCGCGCATTTTCGAGGTGTACATTACGCTTTGCGTGGTCAAAAACATCATAATCATCAGCATAAGCACAAACTGTATCGTAGCAAAAACCAACGACGTCGTCCGTAAAAAGTCGGGCATATCGGTAAGATAGCTGTACGACGAAAGGTTAAACATATACAGGAACGCCGAAAACGTAGCGAACAGGAAAAACACGAAAAACTTTTTCCAGTTTTGCCCTATTCCCTTCCAGAAATTGCTTGCAACCGACACACCTTCGCCCCAAGCGAGAAGTTTCATTACGTAAAACGCACCCGAAAAACCGATTCCTGCCACCAAAAGCCACGGAATCATACCGACATACGTAACCATATCGTAATAAAACGCTCGCGCCACGCCTATACTGTGCGCGTCGGTAACAATCGGATAACCTATACCTATATTTCCCGAATACGGAATCATCGCTCCGTCAACCTGACGAACGAAATACATAATAAGAAGCCACGCTATCAGCGGAATGCAAAACAGCGTCGTTAAAAGACTTATCTTCACCATTGCGCCGAAGCGATTAAGAAATACGTCCTTAAAAAGTCCCCAACGAGTACCGGGAAGCTTTGCCGGCGTAAAATCGGGCATATCGTCTCTGCCCATCGTTATTCTATAAATCAACCCTTTGTTTTGTGCCATCGTTTTTCTACCATTCCTTAGATGTTACTGCATTAACAATATTTAACAATTCCCTGCTTGCGTCCTCGCTTTCGTTTACGCTTAAACGCAAGCATACGCTTTTTATTTTGCTTGCGAGCGCCGCGTACTGCGGACACACCGACATAACGCCGTCGCTAGGTTCCGCCCCGCGCCTTCTGACTGCATCCGCTCCGCATATATCGCTCTTTATCGGATACGTGCACTCGGTAACGGTAACGCGAGCGCCGCTGGGAGCAAGAATTCGCGCAAGTTCCATCACGAACGCTTCGTGCGCATAATAGTCGCACCATTTAATCTCCAGTTTGTATTTGCCGTCCGCTTCTTCTGCCTTAAAATCAATATGCGGTGTACCGACCAGCGAAGAAAACATATCTCGGTTATGCTTTGTCCCCTCGAAATCCGCTATCATCTCGGTATATCCCTCGATAGCCACTCCGACAGGGCAAGACACTCGGTTCGTTTCGCCCTCATCGCACTCGATAACGACTACTTTTTCGGCGCGAGTGATTTTCTCCGGATTAACCGTCGCCGGATACGCGATGACGGCGCAACCTTTCGGTAGCAAACCGCTTAACGTATTTGCAACCGAAACAGACGATGTCCCGAAAAGACAAAATATGTATTTCGCGCGATATGCATTCCCGAAAATAAAACCATCGCCGCAAAAAAAACGTCCGTCATTGCCGCAAACGATACCTTCGCCGCTAGTCGTCTTTTGTTTTTTGTTTTCAATCAAAAACAAGAACCTCCGACATTCGGCGCAATTTTGCCGTAAAACGCGCCGTCCGTTACATTATATACCATCTTAGAAAATTTTTCAATCGTTTTATAACGCTATTGTGTATTTTTGATTGACACGAGGTGATAATTGTGCTATCATAGTGACAAATAATGAGGAGCGGTGAGCATTAGTAGTCATTCGATTGTTCCGTAGCGGCGGACGAACGACGAAAGGGCATCATCGCCGAAGCGTATTTTTCTCCGCAAAGAAACTGCGTTGGGTGCATTTGGATAATACCTTGCAACTGTCATTCGACGGAATGAAGCACATTATTTGACTTTCGCCCGATATATTTAGAGCAGTCAAACGTTTGTGCGCTTGACTGCTTCTTTTTATACCGAATCACAGAATTTATTTTTAAGGAGTATATATTATGAAGTACAACATTGCAGTAGTCGGCGCGACCGGTATGGTCGGCAGAAAAATGCTTCAGGTTCTTTCCGAGCGCAACCTTCCCATCGACGAGCTTTATTTATTTGCAAGCAGCAGAAGCGCAGGCAAAAAAGTAAACTTTATGGGTAAAGAGTACACTGTCATCGAACTTACCGAAGAAAACGTAAAGGCGCGCCAAATCGACATCGCTATTTTCTCGGCAGGCGGCGGCACGTCCAAGGAATTCGCTCCCGTTTTCGCCGCGCAGGGCGCAATCGTTGTCGATAATTCCAGTCAGTGGAGAATGGATCCGTCCGTTCCGCTGGTTGTTCCCGAGGTAAATCCGCAGGACGTAGATTGGCATCACAACATTATCGCAAACCCGAACTGCTCTACCATTCAGGCAGTCGTTGCTCTTGCTCCGCTTCACAAGGCGTTCGGAATCAAGAGAATCGTTTACTCGACATATCAAGCGGTTTCCGGCGCAGGTCTAGGCGGATATAACGACCTCGAGGGCGGCGTAAGAGGCGAGGCTCCCAAGAAGTTCCCCAAACCCATTTTCGGAAACTGCTTGCCGCACATCGACGTTTTCCTCGACAACGGTTACACCAAAGAGGAAGTTAAGATGATAGAAGAAACGCGTAAGATTCTCGGCGACGATTCTCTTAAAATCACCGCTACGACCGTTCGCGTTCCCGTATACTACGGCCACAGCGAGAGTATTAACGTGGAGTTTAACAAACCCGTTACTCGCGAAAGCGTAACCGAGGTTCTTCGCTCGGCAGACGGCGTGGTGGTAATGGACGACGTAGCAAACGGCGTATACCCCACTCCGCTTGAAATAGCCGATCGTGACGAAGTATTCGTCGGCAGAATCCGTAAGGACGACTCGGTAGAAAACGGCGTCAACCTTTGGGTAGTTGCCGACAACATCAGAAAGGGCGCGGCTACCAACGCAGTTCAAATCGCAGAACTTTTGATAAAGAAAGGCGCGATTAAGAAGTAATTTCTTCGATTTTGCCAATTAGCAAAGCAACAAAGGACCGCGTTACCCTGCAAAGTGCGTAACGCGGCAAAACTTTACAAAATCATTTCGGGAGGAACCTATGCCGATTTTTCACGGAACCGGCGTTGCGGTAATTACACCGTTTAACGCAAACGACGAGGTAGATTACAACGCGTTCGGTAACATTATTGAATTTCTTATAAACAGCCACGTAAATGCGTTATGTGTTTGCGGAACGACGGGCGAACCGTCCACTATGTCGGACGAGGAACGCTATTCGGTAATTGATTTTGCTGTTAAAAAAGTAAACAAGCGTTTACCCGTCATCGTCGGTTGCGGCTGTAACAGTACGCGCAAGACGGTGGAAAACGCAATAAAATCCGCTTCGTTAGGAGCAGACGCTCTTTTAGTCGTCACTCCTTACTACAACAAATGCACGCAGGACGGATTGGTTGCGCATTACGGAGCCGTTGCAGAGGCTACGGATTTACCTGTAATTATGTACAACGTTCCCTCGCGCACGGGCGTAAACATTCTGCCCGAAACCGCGATAAAAATCGCCAAGCAACACAAAAACGTAACGGCAATTAAGGAAGCAAGCGGCAACATTGACCAGCTTCAAA
>CAYTKK010000026.1:0-15117 GCA_964438355.1 uncultured Lachnospiraceae bacterium
GAATGCCGAGGATGCGAGTTCGTCGTTTCTGCTCTGTGAGACTTTCGCCAGCAACTGTTCCGCCGCTTCCGTGCTGCCTGTTTTCAGATACAGCAGAGCCAGGCGGAACATTGCGCGCTGGTAGTCGTTTTCCAGATCCGGATTGAGGACTCTCGTCTTTTTGAGGTTTTCCAGCCTGCTGACGGCGTCGGGCGTCATGCCGAGCTTGTCGAGCGTGTCCGCCTCCATCATCATACAGTAAACATCCCATCCGAGATTCCGATAATTGAGATATGCCTTGAGATAGAGTTCCGCCGCCGCCTTGTAGTCGCCGCTTTTATACTTTGCGTCCGCTTCCGTGACATCCGCCGGTTTCGGGACCCATGCGTAACGGTACCGTCCTTTCGCGATCCGGACGCGCAGACTGCTGTTTTCCGGCGAAACATATTCGAGGTCGCCGTTGGGCTTCGCCGTGATGGAGCTTGTGTTGATCCGTTTGCCGTCGGAGGTGACGATCAGGCTTTCTCCCGCGGCGAAAGAGGGCAGGGCGGCTGCCGCCAGAAGACAGAGTGTCAGAATCATTTTTATTTGCATTGTTTTTTTCCCTTTCTGGTTAATTCCTGATAGCGTTTCATGAGTTCTGCAACAATTTCAGGCTCGGTCATGGTCGGAGCGAAACCGTAGGCTTTCATGACTGCACGGTCATTGGCTTGGTGGGCTTTGCGCAACTCCGGCGGCATGGTCGTATCATCGTAGAGATCGGCAAGACTGCAATCCGGATACAGCGTGCGGGTATCCAGAATTGCCTGGGCTGTCTGTTCGATTTCTTCTTTTTGTTTATCGGTAGGTTCACACCACGGAAAGTTATTGTAGACAATGTCTTTGGAATATTGGTATCGCGTTTCCAATCTTCCGCAGACCGCTCGCATCCATGCCATGTGGACGCTACTCGTCAGCACGCCGAAATCTAAAAGGTCACCATTAGGGACAATTAAAACTGTTCCAACAGGAATACTTTGCTTGTCAATAAATCCAATTGGGATATATACCCTTTTTTCTGATGAAACTTTTGGAATTAATATAGCTGACTCTGGATTATTCAAGTCCCGGAATTGAGAGGGGCGTTCTGCAAGACTGCGCGTTGCAGCATCTGAACTTTGAAGCCTCTTCTCTTTGCAGAGAGCAATCCTTTCCATTATATCAGGCATCGTTCTTATTTCAGCTGGACTTACATTGACTAACCATAAACACCATCTTTTTTTATTGTTTAAGAACTCATCTCCGCCTATACAGAATTTGATGTACTGAGTGATTTGAGGATATTCATTACAAAGGAAATCTTTTTCTTCTTTTGATAGAATTAATGTTCCCCAGTCAATAGGAACATTTCCATATAGGATTTGTTTTGGAGCATTGATTGCAGTACTGCGGCTTTCGACAAAAATATTTGGAGCATCTATCAGATATGGCGAAATATTTTTGGCTGTAATGGTATTTTCGGTTTTATCGAAAATCTGTCTGATTTGTTCAATCTGACCGACAGAAAAACCGACTATTACGCAATGTACATGTGCTTTAATACTGGCTTCACTGTCCCAGCGGAAGGTTCGATGGGCAAAATCAATATGAACACCAATCTCAAACAGAGGCTTCCATAAAATCGCCGCCTGTTCCCCTTGAGTAATGGAGTTGGTGGAAACAAAAGCACATCGTATATTTGTTCCTTGAATTAACTGTGCAGCTTTCGCATACCATCCGGAAACGTAATCAAGATTACCAATGCCTTTACATTTTTTTCCGAAAAGAGATACTATTTCTGCTTTTTGAGAACGTGTTTGTTCTTTTTTTCCCACAAACGGCGGATTGCCCATGACATAGTTGAGTTTTTCTTTGGGGATAACATCGTTCCAGTCCATGCGCAGGGCGTTGCTTTCGGTGATATTAGCGTAGGATTTCAGAGGGAGGAAGTCAAGATTCATGCGGACAATATCTTCGGTCTCTTTCATCATCTGTGATTCGGCGATCCAGAGGGCGGTTTTTGCTACGGAGACGGCAAAATCGTTCACCTCGATTCCGTAGAACTGGCTGATACTTATCTGGATAGGATTATAGGTAAAGTCAATGTGTCCGGTGGAGTTCAGAAGTTCCAGAATTTCATTTTCCATATGCCGGATGGATAAATACGTTTCCGTGAGGAAGTTGCCGGAACCGCAGGCGGGGTCGAGAAAGTTCAATCCGGCAAGTTTTTTCTGAAATGCCTGAAGATTTTTTGTACGGACATTGATTTGTTTTTGTTTTTTGATTTCCTCAAATTCCGCTTTCAGTTCGTCAAGGAACAACGGATCAATCACCTTGTGAATATTCTCAATGCTGGTATAGTGCATTCCTCCGGAGCGTCTCGTTTCCGGGTTGAGTGTGCTTTCAAAGACCGCGCCGAAAATGGTTGGGCTGATTTCGCTCCAGTCAAAATCGTCGCTTGCTTTGGCAAGCAACAGGCGTTTTACCTTTTCATCCAGTAACGGGATTTCGATATTTTCATCTGCAAACAATCCGCCGTTGACGTATGGAAATGCTGCCAGTTCCGGTGTCAGGTAAGGATCGCGGTCTTCTGTTTTTGTGTCGAGAACTTTGAACAGGTCGATCAATGATTGACGCAGAAAGCGCGGTTCAAATTGAGACAGGTAATCATGAAACTGATTTTTGTACCCGAAAATCCCGGCATCCTCGGCATAAAGACAGAATACCAGCCGGACACAGAGCATGTTCAGACTTTTCAGAGTGGATTCCGCTTTCGGGTCGTTGTAATGTTTCAGGATTTCATCATAGAGCAAGCCGACGATTTCACCCGCTTTGATGGAGAGTTCCATTTCGCGCTTGAGATGGGAATTCCCGGAATCGGTCAGGAACGAAAGCCGGTAATATTCCTTCGGCAGATCAGCCAGTTGAATGATTTCCGGTTCTCCGGTTGGATTTTCCATATCGTAAACCATGAAAGTTTCAAAATTACAGCTTACAATATAGCGCGGGCGGTTGGAGTAAGGCAATTCCGCAGAATACCGTTTCGCCTGCTGGAACGGAGTCAGGAATGTTCCGTCCGATTGCTTGATCGGTTTCAGCAGAGCTTTGCCGATTCCTTTCTGTTCGATCAAAACATGGGTAGACGGTATAAAGCCGTCAATAAAGCTGGTGTGATCGAGATGTACCCGATCCTCAAATGAAATAAATTTAGCTGGTTCGGAAACGCCGAAAACATCGTGGAGCAACGTCATCCAGAATGCCTGGCTTTCTCCTTTTTCATATCCGCGCCCCTTCCAGTCGGCGGCAAACTTTTTAGCGGCATTCCGCTGTTCCTGTCCTGTCATTTGTTTTGCTCCTGTGTTTGGGCGATGGTGCGTGCCCAGTTCGAGAGTGAATTGTCGCGTGCTCCCATGACAAGGATCACGTCGCCGGAAGCGCTGTGTTCGTGCAGGTAATCCTGTGCCGCTTTCCTGTCGGAGAAGGTCAGGTAGCGTCCCGCATGTCTGGTTTTCATTTGATATTCCGCCGCGACTTCTTCCGCTGTCGGCGAGAAGCTGGAACTGCCGCCGGCATAGAAGACCGGCATCAGAATGAAACGATCCTCGGGGCGGAGATTTTTCTCCAGCGCGGAAAAGAGCTCCTCGCGCATGAAACCGAACGGTTTGAACCCGTGCGGCTGGAACAGGGCAATCACGCGGTTTGATGAAAGTTCCCGTCCCGCTTCGATGCAGGAGATGATTTTTTCCACATTGTGCGCATAGTCGTCGAAGACCAGTGCGCCTTTGCCGTTTTTTCCTGCCGCGTTGAACCTGCGCCATACCCCGTGGAATGACTCCACGCTGCCGATGGCGTCGCCGGGGCTGAAGCCGAGCGCCAGAAGTGCAGTATAGACCGCGAGAGCATTGGCGGCGGTATAGAAACCGGGTCCGGGCAGGCGTATTTTTGCGTGTCCGTCGATTGCCGCATAAGCACCGTCCTTGCCGCTGGAGAAACCGTTGAGGCGGATGACACGGATTCCATCAATCCTGTCCGGCGCATGAACATCGGCGCTGAACAGCAGTTTTTCCTGATGTCCCGGCAGAAAATCCTTTTTATGGAGACTGCGAATTGTTTTGTAAGCCTGATCTTCCAGCACAGTAATGCGGCTGGTGTTTGCGGCGAATTCCCCGAACACCCGCGCCAGCTCCTCTTTGGAGTAGTGATCCGTGCCGATATTCAGAATCAGTGCGGCGTCGGTCGGATAGTTCAAAAGACTTTTGTCGCTTTCGTCGGCTTCGATGACAAAGTATCTGCCGGAGCCTTTCCGGTAATTGCCCGCGAGAGTTTCCGAACGGAATGCGTTGATCAGCCCGCCGGAAATGACTCCGGGGTTCTGCCCGAGATTTTCAAGCGCTTCCGCCAGCCATGCGCTGACGCTGGTTTTTCCGCAGGTGCCCGTGACCGCGAAATTCAGTTCGGCGCTCAGTTCCTGAATGGAACGCTCCAGAGCGACGGAGCGGTGAATCCGTTCCATTCCCGCCGGCGCATTTTTGAAATCGGGATTGTCTTCCTCGATCGCCGTGGAGTAGATGATTGCCTCCGGCGTGAAACTCTGATAGACGGAACCGTCCTGTTCGCAGAGTTTGACGCCCTGTGCACAGAGCGCCTGAAATATTGCGCTGTTTTCCGGCGCATGGAGCGCCCGGTCACTGCCCGTGACCTCGTGTCCGAGGGAACGCGCCATTTGCGCCAGTGCGCTCATGCCGATGCCTCCCGCGCCGACAAAATGAAGTTTTCCGGGCAGATTTTTTTTCATTTCACAGAGCTCCTTGCTGTTTCAAAATTCGTTCTATCAATTTACTGTTTTCACCACAGAAAGTCAAACCATGTTTTTCTGATCATGCGTTTTTCAACGGGCAGGGGCTTCATGCTGGACAGCACGCAGAGCCCCGGCAGAAGCAGAATCGTCGCCGCGATGAAATAGACCTTGTAGGGATCGGGCGACTGAAGTTTGTCCGTCAGTTTCTCTATGGCGGCGAGCAGTCCGCCCGCGATCAGCATTCCGGCAATGCCCGCGCCTGCTCCGGTGACGATTGCGATCAGGATGGATGCCGCCACGCGCCGTTCTTCTTCGACGATCTGGAGGAAATAGTGGATCATGGAATTGGTCATGGAAACATAGGTTCCTCCGCAGAGAATGAACGGAAAAATGAGGTAAAGCCAGTTGAACTTTGCCGGAGCGAGCATCCAGAGGAGCCCGATCAGCAGCATGAACAGGTAGGTGACGATCATGATCCGGCGCGGTCCCAGTTTTCTTGTGGCTTTGACGATCACGTAGGAGAGCAGGACGGATGCAGCCATCTGGACCAGTGCGAACATCAGGGCGTTGGTGTTGCTGATTCCGTAGCCGCGTTTGAGCGCCAGCATGGAGATCGGGATCAGCATGATGACCGCAAGGTTGATGACGAATCCGCCGGCAAGCAGACGCAGAACCGAATTGTCACGGCAGAGGATTTTCAACTCTCCCATGATCGGTTTCTTCGCGGAGTCGCGGATGGCGCCGGTTTCGTCGATCCGGCTGATGAAGCGCGAGGAGGTGAAGCCGAACATGGCGCCGATGATAATGATTCCCGTGAGCGCCCAGATGCTGCGGGTATAATGAAGCACGATGCTGATGGCGACCAGTGCAATGAAACAGGTTGCGTAGAACAGGGCTGTCGTCAAGGCAATGAATGCCGACCGGTCGCTCCGGTTCGTCATCTCCCCGAGCAGAGGCTGAACCATGACCGTGCCCGCCGCCCGGAATCCGTAAAACAGAAATGCGCCGGCAAGCAGAATGATCACGGCGAGCGTCTGGCTGACATAGATGCAGACCGGCGTCGCCGCCGCAACGATGAGAGCGGAGATGTTGCGCAGAACCCAGAAGATGCCCTGGCTCTGAGCCGCGCCGACATGCGCCGTTACGATTTTTCCCAGCGGCAGGAGCAGAAAACCGAAGTAGAGCATCGCCCCGAGCGCCGACACGATATAGTCTTTGCAGTTGAGCTGAACTGCCAGCAGGATGATCACGGTCTCTCCGAGGCACATGTAGGAAAGCCCGTTGATGAGTGCGAAAATCTTATAATTGTATTTGGACGCCGCCTGTCTTTCCGGCGGTACCGGCCCGTTCATAATCATGCTCATTTCCCCGCAGTTGCTTTGAACGGGTAATATATCTTCAAAAAAAGAGAAAAAAAGACTCCCCGGAGAAAAAGATCAAGATTCTGCGGTTCCGCACCATGCAGACCGTTCATTTTATTGGGTTCCGAATCCTGGCTTCCGGGGTGGCTTTGAGGTGGAAGAATGGATGATAAGCATTCTTCTGTCCTTGCCGCAGTCCGGCTGCGACCAACTTATGCTGTTGGATCGCAGCTGGTCAGCGACCTGCACCATACTGCTTCAGACTTTCACCATCGGTTCGTTTTCCGAATCCTCGCTGCTTGTATGGGATGTTTATTTCCCCGATCTCAGCAGATTCTCCGGAGTGACGGCAAAGACTGAATTCAACGGTTCGATGAAGCGGAGCTGTACATCTTCAACCGCGTCTTTCATGCACCGTTACCTTTCAATTTTTACGTCCCTATGGGATGGTTATGAGAACTTATCTATATTTATGAAAAACCTTGCCAAGTATTATGGCAACCTCCGTGATGAAATTCTGAAATCGAATCCATCCAGATGATCGTTCATTGTATTTCCAAACATCAGACATGCACTTACAGGAGCAGCACAGGAAAACAGTTCCCAGTGAAACAGATGGTTTTCTCCATATTTCAATGGTAAAGCAAATGCCCCGCCTCCCTCTGCCCGATGGAACGACGGTAACATTTTCTGACGAGAATGATGATTCATCAGACGTTTGCCATCCATCCAAAGGCGATGTCCGACATCAGCCGTGGCGGAAAGCACAATTTCCTCCGGTTTCGTTTCCGTATGATTGACATTGAGGAACGAAAAGAGATGCAGGGTATTATAGTTTTCCGCAAAGCGGGACAAATTGATAAACAGAGTATCGAAGGAGGCGATATACGGTTTGAGTTCATCAGGACATTTGCCTGTTTCAGCAAGCCGTTTTTCAAGAGATGGAATATCAAATTTTGAACCATCAAGAATAAGCCATTCGGAATGGTCGATCACAGGTTGTGTTTCTTTCGTAAAATATGGCACATACGCAGGATATTTTTCTGCGGGAAGCGTCTCCGCAAGTTTGTCATGAAGCTCAATGGTTTGAGAAGACAGCTCATCCAGTGTCAGAGGAACATCAGGAATATTTACCACAAACGAACTGAGACTCAAGTTGTTTTTTACTTTATCTCGCCATTTTTCAGGGAAAACCGCCATTCCTTTGGCAATGCCGAGAAAAGCACCGCAACTCGCCGCTGTGCAGTCGGTATCCCGTCCAAAAGCGATCGCCGAGAGAACGGTTTTCAGGAAATCTCCTCCTCCGTACAACAGGGAATGCACAATGAAGCAGAGATTCATCACACAATCGGTAAAGTTGGAATGACGCTGTTCCGTCAGGAGCAGATTTTCACGTGCTTTTACCTCATTTACTCCTGAGTCATACATGGAAAATACCCGGGACAGCGAACGATACAGACGACAGCCATGATCCATCTGGTTTAAGGAGAAACGTAAAGCCATCTCAATATTGGAGTTCATACAGACATGTGCTTCCGCCATCGCCATAAAAATCTCGCCACGCACACCATCGCCCCAATGATCCACCTCCGCATCCTGCTGTGCGAAGTAGGCAGCAACATCCGGTCTTTCCGGGAAAAGCAAAGCCCATATTTCCGAGCGGATCGTTGCTCCCATGCCATTTGAGAAAAAGTTATTATGCCATCCGCTTGCCGGCGGTAAAATCCCGTGTTGCATGTTGTGAATGGCAATACTGTATTCATCACATCCGTGTTTGATTTTTTTCAACCAGGTTTCAGTCAGTTTTTCATAAGTCAGAGCAAGACCGTAAGTCTTCATTGCATCAAGCCAAACCAGCTGGAGTTCCAAATCATCATTGGGAACATCCTGTAGAAAAATTTTGTCTTCTGTTAAATTTACGGTATAGGGTACCCCCTCAAAAGGCATTCCGATAGCTCCGGCAAGGCATTTGCCAAACCAGCAACCGCGAATTTTATCGTGATAAAAGACTTTTTCCATCTATTTTTTCACCTTTTTCCAATGTTTAAAACTTTGATTTATCCGCAAGAGAAACTTTGTCCTTCATTATATCATATTCAGTTGTATCCCTTATTTTGATCAATTCCACGGACAATTTCATTACGTGGCAGCAGGATGTTGTGAGAAATCCCGCAGGATGCGGGAATATCCCGATCTTCTCGCGGATTATCCCCCATAACACAGATTTCCGTTTTTCCTGCGGGAATGCAGGTACAAGCCCGTTCCCATACCTCCGGGTTGGATTTACAGCCGTGAAGAATATTGGTCCCAAAGATCCGTTCAAAATACGGCGATTGAAAATCATCATCTGCAAGTCCAACTGCCTGTAATTTGAAGATACAGCCACTATATGGATTATTGCTCATGATAAAAAGTTTTTTTCCTTTGGAATGTAATTTTTTTACAAGAGCAATTCCATCTTCACATGGTCGAATATTTTCCGCGTGCCACTGACGGAAACGCCGGAATGTCTCGATCACGGGGAGCTTGAATTCTGCAATGAAGTCAGGATAATCCCAAAATACATTATCTACAGTAGATTCAAGCAGAGCCACTTCAGCTTTATCCTTCTGCCAGCCGGATTCAACCATCAGATTCCGGATGATCGGGAAGAGAAAATTGCCGTGAAGGAAATTAAACAGGGCACCCTCCCGATATTTCGTCAGGGTGCCGTCAATATCAACAAGAAAATAGTTGCAATCAGGAATATTCATGCTTTTTTTGATTTCTGCTTGTCCCGAGCCAGTTTTTCACAAGTCCGCCAAAAATGAATAGCAGATTCAAATCCACATTTTTCATCTATGCCAGGCCAGCCGCCTGATTCGAAATTCACAGGATTTCTGTATCCTGTCTGCCAGAGGGATTGAATTACGTCAATCCAAGGAATTGTTCCGAAGCCTGGAGGCATATGTTCATCAATTCCTTTGGGGAGAAGCCATTTCTGAGAACCAGCCTGCATTCGAGGACCTCGATTATCATGGAAGTGGGTTGTGAACAATTTATCACCGGCCAGGTTTATCCATTCTGTTACAGATGTCTGTCCGCAACAGTGCGCGTGCCCTGTATCCAAACAGAACCCAACGTACGGGGAATCCACTTCCCTGATTACCTTCATCAAATCAACGGAATTTCCTACAGGTTCAAAACGATCTACGTTTTCCAATGCTATCCTGACAGAGTTTTTCTCTGCTTCTGATACTACTTCCCGCAGGTTTTGCACCATGGTCTGGATCACTTTCTCTTTGCCGTGCCGTTCGCATTCCCTGTCGAACATCTCGAAAATGGTAACCTTCCCCCAGTTTTCAGGATCATAATAATGTCCCGGATGGATCACAAGAACTGGCGAGTTCAGGTTTGCCGTATATTGGATGGAACGCCTAAGTCGCTCCACAACAGGTTCCTGCGGTTTTCCTATTGGGGCATACGTTGCAGAAAGACCGTGGTGCTGTGCCGGACGCATTCCCATTGAGTCCAACACACCGCCAAGGCGCTTTGTTTCCTCCATCATATCAAAAGCCGCATCCTCCAAAGTCACATAGCCAGTCAGCATTAAATGGTTGATTCCCAGTTCCTTGAGGATTCGGCAGGTTGGAAGCCACGCTTCATCTGATTCTCGTTCAATAAGCTTTCCATTCCATCCTACTGTTGTAACTGGATAAGAAAGTTGATAGGAAATGTCTGGAGACTGATTTGCCGTTGTTGTCATTGCCATACCTTTCACTGGTTTTATCTTTAAAGTTGACCCGTTGCAAACGGAAAAGGCCAAGCTTTTTCCGTTTGCTGGAGTAGATCGTCAATCAAGAAGTTTCACTTTATAGACGTGGCGGGATAATGCGGGGAAATTATCCGTAAATTTACCGTCTTTCAATGAGATGTCCCGATTCTCGAACATGACTTCCACATGATCTGCATAGCGATATTCTTCCGGCAAGGTTATCATGACATTTTCATATGAATTGTTTCCGATATTCGCAGCGATCAGATAAAGATAGCCTCGATATTTTTTTGTTCGCATGCGTAGCAAATCAGGATTACCGCTTATGGAAGCATTTGGGACAAGTTCATCGCTGGTTATGATATCGTTTAATATGGTGAATTCATCATTCAGCTGTTTCACCGCTTTCCAGTTCCCCGGTGTTTGGATATTACCGTAAAACAGGGTAATGCCTGTCCCGCCGGAAGCAATGTGCCCGTAACACTGAGCAATCTGTTCCGCATAAGACGGTTCTCTGTAATGGAGCGGGAAGTTGCCGCCTACCAGGAAATACCAGCAGGGTTTTCCTTCCGCTTCACCAATTTTCCACATCATGTCCGTATAACGAATCACGGAGTGGACATCTCTCTTCTCTCCGTTGGTGAGATAATCATCCAGCATCAAAATATCTGTCTCCATATTGGCGTAATTATTAGGCAGACCTATGACAGTATTATTCATCTGGACTGGATGATAGGGAAACTTCGGTCTGATTTTCCGCAAGATTGCAAGAGCATCGTCGGACTTCATCCACAACTCTGGTTCATCCAATACAAGCTGGGAGAGAATATTGGTATGTTTTTGGCTGAATTCTCTGGCAAATTCTGTAAGTTTCTTGTCATCCACCTTGGTTCGTTCTTTTTCCTGGGTATATGTCCTCATATCGTGCCAGTAGACGAGAGGCATTCCGTATTTCCGGGCCTCGTTCAAGACAGCAGTATTTTTTTCTGGACTGCGAGCATCAAACAGAATATGAAGCGTCCGGAATTTTTCCTTATGCTGCCAAACTACCTGTGCTGTGTATTCCTCGATTTTTCCCGGATACCAGGAAACAAAAAACAGGGAAAACGGCATAATCGCTTTGCCATTCTGCATGACGGAGCGGGAAAAACGGTTTATTTGCACTGCACCTTCCCAATATTCACGTTTGAGTAGCTTATCTTTGGCTTCCGCAACGATGTTTTTGCCATTGTAAATGCGAAGTGTCACATCATAAGTCCCGGGAGCAAAGTCCGCAATCGGAAGCTTCATGCGGAATACAGGGGAAACCTTGCTTTCCGCCTTTTTGCCGTTGCAAGTCAGTTCGGCACGCAGCTGATTCATATTTGGCAAAGATGATCTGACTTGAAAAAAGGCTTCCGGCTCATTCATATAAAAATTCAATCGTCCAAGTAGAACAAGTGACTTTCTGTTTTCAATTGGAAGGTTGCGGTTGAATATGATTTTACCTTCTTCACGAACCACAACATTGACTTTCTTCTCGGAAACTGCTGTATTCAGATCAAAAAGAGTATTGCCGTTCTTGACCTGAAGTTCTTTTTCCGCAAGTAATTTATGAGCTCCATTCGCAGTATAGATGGAAATTGTAACCTTTTTATTTTTGCCGGTGCAGTTTTCAAAATCCGCTATAACACTTTCAGTTCCCATGGTATTAGCGGAGGTATACAGCTGTTTTATTCCCGCTTTGTATGAAAGTGCGATACTGACTGGAATCACGGCTTCAGGCCAGTAGTCCACTGCACGATACATTCCGTTTGGACTGTAGCCGATACAACTGTATTGTTTATGAATACTGTCATTGGCTCCAAGATTCAGCAGCCAGTGATCTGAGATATCACTGCCGGCAAGATCAGAAAACGGAATGACCAGAAAAGAATCAACACAACCTTTTTTAATGTTGTTGACACTGGTGCATTTCCAGTTCCCAAGCCAGTCTTTATCCTCGCTGAATCCCAGATCAAGCATTGTTCCTGCGGCATTGGCACCCAGATGAATCCATTTTTTCCCGGATGCGGAGGGATCAATCAGCAGCTCCATGCCATGGTGACAAACCGTCAGAGAATCGCGTATATCTTTTTTATGTGCGGCAAAGTCGTCCCCAAACACACGCAATCCCACATAAAGATGATCTTCATCACAGGCAAAATATCCTTCGGTCTTCCGTTTCGGCAATGCATTCTTGTAGCGGAAATCGTCTTTTTTTGAGGCATGATGCACCCAGCTGTCCAGGTCAACGGATGGACGGACTCCGGCAGGAAGCATGGGGATTTGAATTGACGGGGAACGGGAAGGTTTTGCATCAGGCTGGAATTTTTCTTTGTCGAGCTCACTGGGTTTATAGGGTGTGGCAAATATCCTGTCTGTTTTTTCCGCTTGTGCAAGAAACTCTTGCGTGACGGGGGAAGGCAGGTATTCCGCCTGAATGTCATCCATCCAGATTGCAGCCCCCATGGGATTTCCATCTCCGATGCGGAAGGAAATTTTTGCAGGGGAATAAGTAGACGGGGCGGGAAGTGCGGGGCAGACCACCTCATAGCGTTTCCATTCTTTTCCCACGGAAACAATCTTCGACGTTCCGCCATAATTGAGACAAACTTTCAGTCCTTCGTCATTTCCTTTCAAATACGCAGAAAACACGCCGGACTGTCCTTTTGCCGTTCCTGTGCTATGAAAAAAAACTGTATGACTTCCTGAATTTAAAGGGTCCAACTTCATGCGAAAAGAGTATTTCCCGCTTCGTTTGACGTTGTCGTCAATGCCGAAAGTCTCCAGATAACGCTCCATGGCAAAATCCGGCAAACTGAAGTTTTTAGGAGTATTTATGGCGATATACAACGGAAAACCATCTTGAAGATGTTCGAAGGAACTGTTTACTGTCAAATTCGGTGATTCCTCTTCAGAACGTTTGACCATGCTGAGCTTGAAATCGTTCACTTTCAGACTGTCAACTCTCCACTTTCCGAATTCCAAAGCTGCAAATGTACCTTTTTCCGTGTCGTCCGGCAACACATCTTCGAAAGAACCTATGAATTTGCCGTTAATGAAGTAGGTATAGGTTACACGGGTTCCCGTAATCGTTCTGGCTATTGCGCAATGCACTGGTTGACCAGGGATAAAATCATCAATTTTTTTATAGACGCCTTTGGCACGTTGATCCGATCCGGTTTTCCAAACCAAAAAGGATTTTCCATCCGGCTGCACTTTGAAATGATAACCGGCAACTGTCATTCCCGCAAAGCCACGAGGCCTGTTCATGTCATGTTTCAAGGTGATATTGCATTCAAGAAAAAATTCCTTTGGCAACGGGCGACGCAGTCGGAATGTTCCATCCACGGTGACGGTTCCGTTTTCGGATTTTGTTTTGCCGCTGAATATCCAATTTTCTGCAAAAGTCCCGACCGAATCAAAAGAATCCGAAAAGATTGGTGTTCCAGCTTGAGGTGCAGCAGATGCACTTGATATGACACAGCCCCAAAAAAGAGCAGCAAAAATATTGAGAATATTTTTTTTCATGAATTCCCCTCTTTATATTATCGTTTCAGATCAAAGATTTCAAGTTTTGTCAGTACCGGTGAGACTCGCCAGGATGTAAATTGCAACTGAGTTTTCAAGGGTGTCTCGACTACCGAACCGATTGAAGTTCCATTCAGAATGAAGGTATACTTATATTTCCCGTCTTTGTTTTTC
Organism: uncultured Lachnospiraceae bacterium; assembly: GCA_964438355.1. GTDB lineage: Bacteria > Bacillota > Clostridia > Christensenellales > Pumilibacteraceae > UBA10677. Next base: position 13,637 of record CAYTKK010000026.1, read on the forward strand.
TCCCTGAGCACTTCACCTTGAAATTCTTTGTCTATCTCGATATCTGTTTTTCGACCGGCTCCGATATTGCGCTTGGGATCTTCCGGATTGGGATGAAGTATTTGAGTAGGCCCACGTAATCCAAGCCTTACAAGGAGTGTGATTTTTCCATCAATGCCAATGGTCAGAAAACCTCCTTTGATTTGTTTGTCCTCGTCCTTGATCTTTCCGGAAAAGCGGATACGATATTCCTCAGGAAGTTCTATTTTCGGAATACCTATCGTACTTTTGAGATTCAGTTCGCCGTTTTCAATTTTCAGATTCGCTTTGGAAACCCACTGCTCCGTGATCGGAGTCTTTCCCGTCATATCGGCCGCAAATATCCTTGCGCCACTCTCTTCCACAGAAAATGCATGTGTGCCACACAGAAATACGGCCGCCAACAGGGATGTCATCTTAACGTTCATGGTTCTTCTTCCTTATTCTTTTATGTTATTGTTATTCAAGTGGCAAGATTATTTGCCACTTGGCGTTTTATTCCATTGGGTTTAATACCTCGCCCCTTGGGGCGACTTTTTGTTCTTTGCTTTTTCCATTTTTGCGTCCGGCTCGTTTACGAGCCGTATAAGAGCGGGCGTAATACCGCGTGGCTTGCCGCGCGGATAGCTTGCTCTGAAGCAAAAATTTCATTCAGTAAATAATGCTCCCATCTCCAGTCATATTGTCATAATTGGGACCGCGAAATCCCCAGGCCTGCCGCAGAAAGAGAGGCGCGGAGCTGACACTTGACTGAATCAGGGCTTCTGTCGCGGTAAGCGGAGCTCCCGTTTCATAATCCATGCTGCCAAGAATCCTAATCGGAGAATATCTGTTGCTGTTGACATGTTCCGCATGACCGTCGACAAATGCAACCGATGCTCTGCCATCATGTCTTCTTCCAAGCATGTAACTTTGACTTCCTGCAGTATTACTTGCAGCTCCCACACCGGAAATAATATACTGATTACGTCCTGAATCTAAGCTGTCGCCTATTGCAATTTTCAGCGAAGGAAGTTTTACACGTTCCGGGCTAATCGGCTTTGTATCGGAGGGATAAACACCTCCTAAGTTATCATTCTTTCCATAAGGAATAGTATTATAATCCGGATTCTTTTTATAGCGGTAGGAGGGACACCGATAGTAAGGAGCGTATTTATAAATGTCCGTTCCGATGTCAGAAGCATCTTTTCCGGACAATGTCTGAGCAATCACGAGAAACCAAAAGGTACTCCCTTTGTTGGAATCGTCGTATCTCGGAGGGAAATATTTGTAGTTGTCCGCATACATCGTCATGCCGGACATAATAGTTTTCGTATTGTTCAGACATGAGATGCGATATGCGCTCAATTTAGCCTTGTTCAAGGCCGGAAGCAATATCGCGGTGAGAATGGATATGATTGATATTACAACCAGGAGTTCTATTAATGAAAAAAGATGTTCATAATGTTTTGATAACTTGATGT
>CAYTKK010000027.1:0-11200 GCA_964438355.1 uncultured Lachnospiraceae bacterium
TTTTCCTGCGTTTTTTAAGCGGGGAAACTCCTGTTTTCCGTTTGTAGAAACGGGAAAAAACATAAATGGAGGGAAAATTCATTTCCCGGGCGATTTCAGTAAGAGTCATCGAAGAATACTGCAGATGTTTCTCCGCAAGTTCAAGAAGAATCTCTTCAATAAAACGCTTGAGGTTTGTATTGCCGTTGTATTCTTTGGAAAAACGGTACTGGAGCTGGGAACGTGTATACCGGAAGAAATCCGCAAGCTCCGCGACATTGACCGCATAGCCTCGTTTGCACACTTCCTCGCGGGATCGCCATGATAAAGGGCGATTCCGATTCATTTGCGGAAGAAAGAGTCGCCAGATGGTGCAGGATTCCGAAAAGATGGTTCTCAATGATGGATTTCCCGTCCGGGGAAAATCCCGAAATTGCCCCCGCGTTCCGGATGATGTCCAGAATCGCATTCAGATAATAAACGGAAACCGGATCACTGCCTCGGTGTTCCGGCAATGCAAGAATGCTGTTGAATTTGATTGACAGGTATTCATACGGGGCCCGGTTATCGATAAACTGATGCGGTTGTTCCGGCGGAATCAGCCAGTATTCCCCGGGGGAAAGGGCAAAACGCGCCGTCCGGCTCTTACAGAAAAGCTGTCCGGAAAGGCAGAATTCAATCTGATAAAACGCATGCTGATGCAACTGCGCCGAAGGACTGTTGCCGCATCCGAAATACAGAAGTTCAGGTATGTCAAGAGAAGGCGCATCCATAAAAAAATCCTTGTTCCATCTTCAATATAATCCGGGAAAGATTTTTTTCAACGGAATTCCCGTAAATCTGAAGTGTCCTTCCGAAACAATTTAATGTCTATGGACTGAAAGTCCTGCACGATCACCTTTTTGCGATGCAGAGCATCGCGGTATCAAACTGATTTTTCCGAATGAAAAAGAAAAATGCGGGAACATCACAAGATTTCCGGCTCTTCCCGGAGGGCGCTTCTGCCGTAATGACATAAAACAACAAAATATACGGGATTTTTAGAGAATCGGCATTGAAAAATACCAGTTTGTCGCGTACTATATGACATGACTGCTTTTCAGCGGTCTTGATGCATGTAAAATGAAAAAACAATGAAAATATAACTGGAGGCTCGGATCGTGAAAGCGAAAGTAATCATAATTTTATCAACGGTAGCAGTACTTCACCTCGTATTGGGCGGCATGTTCCTGACCGGCGGCTGTGCACCGGAAGAGCCCCCCATGCCTCCGGGCATTTATGTTCCCCAGCCGACATCCAAAACGCCTGTCCCGGGTGAAACCACGCCGGAAGCAGTCGGCCCGGCGCCGGGAACAGCTGAATTCAAGGAGCAGGTCAGCCAGAAGGAAGAGCCTTTTGCCATCGAACCTGTGGAACAGGTACAACCGACTCCCCCCGTGAAGCAGCAGGAGACAAAAAAGCCTGCTCCGGCCATCACGGACAAAGACACGACCTATATTGTCAAAAAGGGAGACTCTCTCTGGAAAATATCCCGCACCTATGGTATCTCCATTGCGGAACTTGCGGCATATAACAACATCGCCCCCAGCAAACCGATCAAAATCGGTCAGAAGCTGATCATTCCCGCCGGTTCCAATGCGGTCAGGACGGCAAAAGCCGCCCCCGCCGTTACAGATAAAAAAACTGGGAAAAAGAAAGCGGAAAACAAAAAGACCACCGGGAAAAAGGGAGCCGGAAAAGCGGAAAAGGCAACTGTTCCCGCAGACGGAGTTTATATTGTGAAAGAAGGCGACAGCTTCTCCAGAATCGCGGCAAAATACCATGTCAAAGTCGCGGATATCGAAGCTGCCAATCCGGGCGTATCTTCCAACCGTCTCCAGATCGGTCAGAAATTGAATCTGCCGACAGGCAAGGCATCCGCCGTTCCTGCAAACAAGGCAAAGGCAAAAGCTCCGGTACAGCAGGAAAAGAAAGCGCTTCCGGTCAATGAAGACATTCTTCTGGATGATATCCCGAATCCGGATGCAGCGGTTCCGGCTCCGGCAGTGAATACACCGGCACCGGCAGCGGAGCAGGCGGTTGCCCCCGTAACGGACAAGCCGCTGGCGTCCGAAGATGCGGTCAAGACTGTGACCGATACCAATCAGCCCGCGGCTAATACAGTGGAGCCCCAGTCGCTCACGGATACCGCCGTTCCGGCGGAGGATACGACCATTGACGCGATTGCCGCAAAATACGGTGTCAAAGCAGACGATATCAAGACTTTGAATCCCGCGCTTCCCGCGGACGGCAAGGTCAAGGCAGGAACGGTTGTCCAGCTTCCCTGATCCACGCTGAATTCACCAGACGGCATTCGTTCCAACAGATCGAGTGCCGTTTTTTTTATTGATTAACGGAAAACAGAGTTATGGATGTTCAGGAAGACAACAGGGAGGAAGCATTGCTTCCGAAGCTTCTGCCGCTGATTTTCTTCAACGGCGCCTTTGCCGTCGCCTACGCGGGGATTCTTCTTCGTGAAATATCCGCCAGAACCTATGCCATGGAACTTGCCTATCTGGTCCCCGGCATTCTTTTTCTGTTCTTCGCCGCATGTTCCGGAATTGCCGGACGCCTGTTTCTGAATCGCGTTTCCTCTTCCGCAGGTTCATTTCCATCCATGCTTCCGGTTCTGTTCTCCGCAATCCTGCTGCCCCTCCTGCTGCCCCTGCTCTCCATGACACGCAGGAGCATCACTTCTGCGGCAGTGCTGCTGCCCCTGCTCGCACTGCCGCTGTTCTTCTCCGGGCTGAATATTCACTTCACCCTGAAACCGGCAGCACCCGCCCGTTCGCCGCTTCTTTTGGCAATCCATTATCTGGGCACAGCATTTTCCGGTATTCTCTTTGCGGTTCTGGTTCACAGTTTAGGCGACACTCTGCTTCTGCTCCTCCTGACCGGTCTTTTTCTGGTGATTCTCTCCCTGATTCTCCACCTGCCTCTGCTGAAAAGAACACTGCCGCGCATTCTGCTGCTTCTTACGGCATTGCTTTCCGCAGCGGCACTAGTCCATACCGCCTGCGGTTATCTGGAACAGCGCCTCGCCCATGCCGATCCCCTGCGAGGCAAAGACGCAATCCGAATCGACACCCCCTATGGACGCGCCGAGCTGCTGCGCCTGCCCGACAAACGCTTTCTGATCACAAATAACGGGCAAAGTATCGCAACGCTCCCGGTCAATCCGGAAAAGGACCGTCTGTCCGCCCTGACGACTGGAATCCAGCCGGATAAAAAACTGATCCGGGTTCTTCTGATCTGCAATGAATTCTCCGGGCTGCCGGAAGCGTTCGCCTCCATGCCGATCACGGCTTCGATTGATGTCGTTGTACGCGATAAAGAGCTCCTGGATCTCTCCACCGGACTGGATATCATGCCGCCCGAATCCTCGCGCTTCCGCGTCGTCATCGACGATCCGGTGCATTTCATCGACTCCACATTCCATGTCTACGATGTGATTTTCGTTGAGCCGCCCCTGCCCCAGAATCTGGATGCGGACCGGCTTTTCTCTTACGAGTTTTACAAGGACGCATACAGACATCTTGCAGACGGCGGAGTCTTTGCAACGGCTCTTCCCGCTCCTTACGGATATACGCGGGAGAGTATTGCGGAGCTCCACGGCATCACCGCCGCGACCATGCGCAAGGTATTCCCGAAAGTGATTTTCGCACCCGGAACCACGCAGATCGCCATCGGCGGGGGCATGAACATCACAAGCGATCTCGACACTCTTGACGCCCGCGCCGCGGGGCTGATGGCGGAAACGGGGTTCTTTCCGGAAGGGCTTCTCGTGATCCTCCACTCTCAGGTGGAACAGCAGGCGCAGACCCAGAAAATCATCGGCCGTTCCATCGTATCGGAGTCGAACCGGCTTTTCTCCGCGCCGCTGCTCATCAACTACTGGCGCAGGCACCCCGTTTTCACGCAGGTGCCGCCCGCAGAGCATATTCTGCGGGGGCTTGACCACTGTCTTTTCTACCGGCAATGGATCATCGGCGGCATACTGCTGCTGTATCTTCTGCTGCGCTATTTCGCTTCAACCTCCGTCACCCGCAAATGCCTCTTTTTCTCGCTGGAAAACGGTTTCTGCCTGGGGGGGTTGTTCACGCTCTCCATGTTCCTTTTCCAGACCGGCTACGGCACGCTCTACCGCATGCTGGGAGCTTTTGCTGGAGTTCTCTGCATAGCCGTCGCCTCGGGGCTTCTCCTGCCGGACAGGGCAAGTTCCCTGCGTCTCTGGCTCAAACGCCTCTCCTTTCTTCCGCCGGCGCTTCTCGCCGCTTCCCTGCTCACGGAAGGCTTTCTGCCGTTCGGCGTTCTCGGTCTTCTTCTGTTTTTTGCAGGCTTGTCCGGGGGAACCGTACTGCGTGAAATGATCCGCAGGACGGAAACGGCAGCAAACGCACCTGCCATGTTGTGGAGCATGGAGCTTGCCGGAGCCGCTTCCGGGATTCTTCTCGCGGCATTTCTCGTGATTGCCGATCACGGCTTTCTCTTCTGCATTGCCCTGCTGATGCTGAGCCGTATCACGCATCTGTTCGCAAAATCGTGATTAAACTTGAAACTGCTATTGATTTTTCGGATTTATCAAATACAATATGAGATTGAAAACAGAGACTGATTGTCAAGAGGAAAGAAGATTATGAAAAAACTGCCGGCATTGATTATTGTTGCGTTTCTCATCTGCGGAACCGTTTCGCTTTCCGCACAGGATATCGGGCGGGAGACCCGCGTGGACTCGGTTCTGGCGTCGGTCAACGGCGAACCGATCACTCTGCTGGATGTCCTGATCGAAAGCGGACGTGAGGAAATGCGTCTGGCAAGCATGTTCTCCGGAGCACGCCTTTACAGCGAAATCGCCAAACTCCGCAAACAGGTCATCGATGAAATCATTGTCCGCAAGCTGGTCTACGACTCCTACAAAGAGAAGCCTTTCCCGATCGAAGAACAGTATATCGAAAATCTGATGGACTCCCTTGCCGTCTCCATGGGCGGAGGCTCCCGCAGCGGACTCATAAAAAAGGCGAAGGAACTCGGTACGACCATGCCGGAACTCCGCGAGAAGGTCAAGGAGAAACTCGCCGTAGACATCCTGCTTTCAGAATACTGCGACCGCCCGATCTATATCACGCCCAAAGAAGTCTATGATTATTACACGGCGCATCAGAAAGAGTGGACGAAACCGGCGAAATATGAGCTCCAGCTTCTCCACATCGCCAACGACGGCGGACGTTCCGGCACTGATCCGGAAACGACCTGTAAAAAGCTTGCGGAACAACTTGCAAAAGCCGATGAGACGCTCTTCACCCAGTTGGTCCGCGACAATTCCGATGCCGCGAATTCCGAAAGCGGCGGTTCCGTAGGGTTCGTGGATCAGGATAAACTCCGCCCTGAATTCGCTGCGGCGATGAGAAACGTGAACCCCAGTCGGATTGTCGGTCCCGTCAGGACTCCGGAAGGCTACTACTTCATTCGTATCGCCTCCATCGTCCCCGAGGAACGGATTCCCTTTGAAAAAGCATCCGAGGAAATCCGCAGGAAGCTGGATATGAAAGCCAAGAATGAAATGCGCGCAAAATATGCGGACAACCTCAAGTCCAAAGCGCTGATCCGTTATTATTTCTGAAATATTCCACTGCCGGGCAATGCAGAGAAGTCTCTCCGGGAGAAGTGGAATTGAAAACGGCAAGAATTGCCGGAATATGCAGAAACTGATACCGCAGGAATTCCCCGTAAAAAAAGACCTCGCACCGCTTTGGGACGATGCGAGGAACAACAAAGGAGAGAGTTGTTTATGAAGGCCACATTCGGGAGTATGGCTTTCTGATGTAACAGACACCGGATTACGGAAAAAGATCCGTCATTTGTTTGTATTTTTCTGAGATTTTTCTTCCTGAAGTTTCTTCAACTGTTCTTCGCGCTCCTTCTTGATGCGCGCATTGTATTCCGCTCTGCGCCTGCGCGTATTCGCGTTCCGAATCTTGATGAGCTGCTCCGAACCGATCTTCGGCTGTTTCTTCTTCAGAAATGCCAGACAAGCCGCCTGCTGCTTCTTGAATGCCTCCACAGCAGCCGTATATATATCCTGCTTGTTAGTAAGCCGGGCATCAGTCAACAACATCGTAGCTTTATTAAATGCCGCAATTTGCTCTCTGTATTTCTTATACCATGCTAGAGGGACCCTTGTAACTTCCTCCAGTTCAAAATTCTTTATAAGGGCATCATAATTAGCCAATACATTCAATACCATATGATCATGAAACCCTGCCGAGTTGTTCAAAAAGTCAGTCATATCTTCAGGAAAAGTCCGCTTCAAAAGCTCCTTCTGAATCTTTTGCTGTACAGCTTCAATAAACTCTTTTTGAAGCTGCGGCTTCCTTGGATCAAAACGCAATTCCTGTCTTCTTTTCTCCACAATTGCAGAATCTGTTCTACCGGATGCCTGCTGCTTCTGCGCATGAGACAACAAAGGCAAGAGCAATAAACTAATGCAGAAAAGAACAGATAACAATTTAGTCAGCATTGAAAGACCTCACAACTTTCCATGTATGACTGTAAGGATCTTTTCTTACAACCATTACAAGCTTTGATTGACTCTCAATAAGGTCAGCAGTCCAATCATATCTGCCGAACTCTGTCGGAACGGATTCTTTTAAAGTCGGCAGGGACGATATAATCTGCTTTGCCTTTACAGTTACTTTTTCCGGAGAACCGTCATTTTTACTTACAACATAGTCATTTTCCTGTATTGGACGGACGTATCCCAATCTTCTCCAAAGTTTGTAATTAGGTGCAGTCAGATTTGTAATAGATGCAGGAAGCACCTCTTTTTCCTTCTCTGTATAACGCTTATAGAGCGTTGTCCCGCCAACATCCTTAATTGTCTGCCCCACAGAAATAATATAATATTCGATCGGCTCAGCTTCGATCAAATTTATGACTTTGAAGATGAGTTGTTCTTCCTCCAAATCGGTATTAGGAACAGTCCTAGTAACTCCTAGAGTTGAATAGGGACCACTTAACAACAGGGATTTATTCTGAATATAAGATGCAACTGTTTCAAAAGTAGTACCGGGAATCTCACGGATCCACTTCTGATTATCGCTCGTAAATGCAGAAGAATACCCCAACAGTAAATCGCTGCGAGATTTAAAATCAAAACCAGCTCGTCTTAAAAGAATGGCACAGGCAAGACAGGAATCCGTTGCATGAGTGGCTTCTTCTCCGATTGCCTTATCTTGAAGTCCGTTCCAACGAGGCAAGATATATGTCGTCAATATGGAACCGTCCATATCTTTTTTAGCTTCACACCAATCCTCAAGCTTATTGGATGCGGCGTTGTCTTCAGAAGAAATAGACTTGAACTCCAAGAATGTAATTCCATTAAACAACCGCTCCAACACCTCATGGGAATCCGTATTGATATTAATCTTTCCATAAGAGGAAGTTTCCACCCCCCATTTAATTTGGTCCAACATATTGCCGTCACCATCAGCATATGCACCACCACCGATTTTATCTACGGTATTTGCAGTACCTTCAAAATATTTTGCCCGTTTAAAATTCAATGTCTGAAATGGACCAACGCGATGGATCATGCCCAACTCTGCCATTGACTCCATTTCCCCACAACGAATATAAGCGGAAGAAAGCCGCTTGACACTGGTACCATCAATTTTGAATGCAGGATCATCATGATTCTCTGAATCCTGGGTAGGACTTCCGGAAGCCAAGGTAGACACATTACGGTTCTTTCTTCCGGGGCTTCCCATGCCTTCCACATCATAATCTGTTCCCAATGAAGCAGAAGCATCAATTTTCGTATTGGACGAAAGCGTCCAATCAGAAGGATAATGATTCACTCTCGGATCCTGAACCTGCCAAGCAACATTAAAAACTCTAACGGGCTTACCAGCAAAATCATATCCGACGACAAAGTCTGTGTTCCCTAAGTTTCTGACTTCTTCCACCGGATTAGCCAAAGGAGTAGGCAATTCCTGAACTTTCGAAAAATCTCGTTCAGCAACAGGCATAGTAGACGAAAACGGCTCCCTGAGAATTACAGAACGAACATGAAGAGTTATATCCTTGATACGAAACCAATATGCTTTTTCCTGATCAGTCAATTGATGATCAAACTTTCTCTCCACAGTAGGACTAGTAGCAGGAGAAACCTGGCTATCCGCGCTTTTTGCCCAAAAAGAATCCGCTTTTGTATATCCAATCATACTCTCCCAATCAGAAACGGATATCGTTCTCTTAACCAAGTGAACCAAAGGTATCGCATCATCCACCGGTTCAGCAACAGCCCAGGTCTTCCAATATCTTTTATCATCTTCCTTATCACTGCCATTTTCGGGGGCATCCACAGTCACATCACGATATCTGAAAGAGTAGCTGCCGTAAAGATCAAGCCGCATATCATGCTTATTTTTTATGTAGAACATATCAATCAGTTCTGTTCCAAACCGAGCGGAAACATTATATGTGCAAGAATAGGTCCACTCCGTGTTGTCAGCATTCGGTGTTTCTGTGATACTGGCAGATATCAGCATTGTCGCGCCGACTTCATTAATATAAGGATTTCTGCCCAACCCCATATAAGATGGTTCAGAAGCTGTATCAGCTGCCGGATCAATAGCAGTAGCAGAAGCTCCATCATGCACATTAGCATAATTGACGTTGTCAGAACGATTATACTGTACAATATTGGCTGCAATCTGCTTCGCCATTTTTTTACTGCTCCAATCGTCACCATTTGTTCCATTCCAGTTGGCAATCCACGGTATTAGATCGGCAGATTCACTTGTGGCAAATGTTTTGATTTCGGTATTTCCGGATGGTGCAAGCTTTTCCACTAAATCTTTTGCCTTGGTCAGCGTATCAGCACTAGCGCATTCTCTTGCAAATGCCTGCAAATCAAACCTTGGGAAATAATTTGCAGAAGTCCGCTGATTTGAGTTATTATAATCCATCCAATAGGCCTCTGGGTAAGACTGTGACGGAATGCCAATAGAACGCTTTAGCAAATATTCAACGGGATAGCGTTCTTCAAGAGATGTCAATTTCGCTATTTTCGTAGAACCAGTCAAGGAAACTGATTTGAAAAAATCCCCCATATCAAAGAAACGACGGGAATTCGAGACATTTCTCGCATCAGAATTCAGTTTCAATACCACACCACTCCGTTTGAATATTGCCTCCACCTGCTTCGCTAAATCAGATTCCATGTTTATCGCATGAGGATCTGTCACATGATCACGCGATCCGCTTCCATCATGAACTGCCGGATTCAAGCGACCATAACAAGGAAGCACCACATAAGCATAACGTCCACGCAAGATATATGGTTCCTCGGAATCTCTGACATACTGCCACGATACATCTGTTGCCGGATCATACTTCAAAGGCAAATCATAAATAGTATTTCCATTTATTTTTGTAGCTAAAGCAGTAATTCGATCACAACTTTTAACAGAATCAGAGGTCGAACGGGGACCATTATCTTTAGAAAAAATCCGCTCTGCTGAGAGTTGCGGCAACTGTGACAGAGCAAACAATGCTCTCTGCGCCCCCAGACGAGCAAGAGAATTTGCACTTCTGAGTTGTGTGGAATTATAAGAAATTTTACGGTTCATCATTGCAGTGGAAGCAAACCCCAAAGCCATAACTGTCAAAAGTCCCAAAATGCCAAGAGTGAAAATCAAAGCAACTCCACGTTCTTTTTTCTTTATTGCTTTCCTGAATGTAGAAGTATTCATTTTCATGATGTAAACTCCTTCTTATCGCTCAATCGTTATTGCTAGAGAAAAGGACTGAATACCAAGCTTTGCGATATCGCTAACAGCAGATGTCCCGAGTTCTTTCTGTGATACCTCATACATCTTCGCATATGTCATAGTCGGATCCATTGCCTGCAATCTCTGTTTGGCTTCTTCGTTGATAACCGCAAATTTGAAAAGTATCCGATAGGGAATCGTTGCAGGAGCTATTTTTAAAGAACCGGAACTCCCTGACGTAAGCGGCAGACAAAAGAAAAGAGGACGCGAAAAAGACACAACATTTTCAGCCAAAGTCAACCATTTTTCAGTAGTATTGTAGGTATTCCATGTATTTGAGGTAAAATTTTTCCCTGTAATCCAATCTGCCGAATTAGTCAAATCCACATCACTGACTACTTTTGCCTGAAAAAGCCCCTTCGACTGATCATATTTATAATAAACCATTACCAGAGAAGATGTTGCATCAGGCGCAATTTCACTTCCCCGTTCAGTAACAAACCCCATAATCCAAAATTCATCTGTATTGGTAGCAGGCAAATAGAAAAAAGATTTCGTAGTGGCATGTCCGGATTCATAATACAAATTCTGCAAGTCATTCTTTAATAATTCCATAGCAATACGGACATTTCCTCCAGCATCATCCTTTGCCCCGTAATGCAGCCAAATACTTTGCGCCGAGGTGAAAAAATGCATCAAGGCCAACATCAATATGGCAAAAACCCCCATTGAAACAAGAAGTTCCAAAAGAGTAAAAAAACGGACTTTATACTTATGTTTCATTTGTATCACCTGACTGCTATTGTTTCCGGTTTGAATATTTCCGTTATATAATATCTTTTTTCCCGTTTTGCATGTTCTTTTAATAACGGCCAGGAAATTTCAACAGTTACACGCCGTAATTGGGAAAGAGAGGTAGTATCAGGAGCAGTAACGCCAGTCGGCACATAAAAATCAGAAATCTCCTCATACCAGATTCTTAGATGCACAGCAAAATCATTGCCGCTCCTTATCCCATAAACTCCATCAGCACCACTTAATTCATAAAGATTATCAAAGCCAGGCACTGTTGAAGTCCAAGAGGCAGGATTTCTATTATCTGCACGATCCATGATAGAAATAGCTGAAGCTTTTTTCTCTCTGGGAATACCACTATTTTCCCAGTTGATACGAAACGCAGACTGAATATAAGCAGTAAAAGTATCAGCGGTTTCAGCAGTCATAATATCTATCAGAGAACTACGGGATGCATCTATCGCGGGGATGAAAAGCGCCATGACGCTGGCTATGCCGATACCGACGACGGCGATCGCCAGTGTGAGCTCTATCAGGTTGAATGCGGATCGTTTCGTCTTCATCGTTCTCAAGACTCCAAAATCTATAGTTTTACGCCTGTTTTCTGTTCTTTC
>CAYTKK010000027.1:11300-15073 GCA_964438355.1 uncultured Lachnospiraceae bacterium
GTATTTTTCCGTAAAAATCACGGAGTCAACATAAATCCCGCTTGATTGTAGCGGGAAATTGTGGTAGATTACCAAGATCAACAAATTAAAGAGGAGAAATTTGTTACTATGGCAGTGGAACTTTCATTCGTTCTGATCACCCCTTACTCGCTCATGAAATCCAGAACGGGCGGCATCATCGCACGACTGCTTTCACGGACGGACCTTGATCTCGTCGGAGCTCAAATGCTCACTCCGTCCAAGGAATTCGCAGAGACTTACGCCGCATCCATGAGAAAACATGTCGGAAAACGTGATGAATTCGCCGCAAAACTTTTCAGCGATTACATGCTTGACAATCTTTCACCGCTTCCCGACGGCTCACGCGAACGCGTCCTTATGCTCCTCTTCAAGGGCGAAGATGCCTGTGCCAAACTTTCCGCCGTCGTCGGGCAGCTCCCGAACGCCAAGAACCGCAAGACCAATATCATCGGCGAAACCATCCGCGACACTTATGCAGACCTCGTTTTCAACCGTGACGGTTCGCTCAACTACTTCGAGCCCGCCGTTTTCACGCCGCCGCTGTATGACGCCTGTCAGGAGCGTCTCGGAATGCTTGCAGATTTTGCGGAAGCAAGCGAAAACATCGTGACGAATACGACTCATCAGGAACCGAACAGCGAACGCACCCTGGTCATCATCAAGCCCGACAACTGGCGATGTCCGAGCGTCAAACCCGGCAACATCATCGATATGCTGAGCCGCACCGGGCTGCGCATCGTCGGATGCAAAATTTACCAGATGTCCGTTGCGGAAGCGCTGGAATTTTACGGTCCGGTTCAGAATGCCCTGCGCAAGAAACTGGCTCCCGTCATCGGCAAAAAGGCCTATGACAAGCTCTCCGAGGAATTCGGGCTCAAATTCCATCCGGATTCCGAACAGATGCTTACAGAATCCATCGGCAGAGATTACGCGGACGACCAGTTCAACAAGATCGTCGAGTTCATGTCCGGGCGCCGTCCCGACGAATGCCCGACGGAAGAGCTGAACCGTCCGGGCAAGGTCAAATGCATGATCCTGATCTATGAAGGTCCCGATGCGGTCAGGAAGATCCGTGACGTGCTCGGTCCGACGGACCCGACCAAGGCGCCCGGCGGCACGATCCGCCGTGAATTCGGCCATGACGTCATGGTCAATACGGCTCATGCGTCCGACTCAAAAGAAAGTTTTGAACGCGAAACCAAGATCATCAAGATTCAAAATAATCCGATGGCCGCGATCATCCGCGCTCATCTCGCATCAATGAAACAATAGTAAAGGAACACGCCTAAATGAATGATCTGAAGGCAACCAAGGGAACGATGGCGTTCCTGTCCCCGTCCGAAACTCTTGCAATTGCAGCAAAGGCAAAGGCCCTGAAAGCGGCAGGTGAAAATGTGTGTGCTATGGGAGCCGGCGAACCCGACTTCGATACGCCCGCACATATCAAACAGGCGGCAGTCGATGCACTCATGAAAGGCGAGACGAAATATACACCGGCATCCGGCATTCCCGCACTCAAAAAGGCAATTGCGGAAAAATTCCTGAACGACAACGGGATCAAGGTCGAACCCAATCAGGTCATTGTCTCCCCCGGCGCAAAATTCAGCGGATTTGCAGCGATCTGCACTCTGTGCGGCCCCGGCGATGAGGTCATCGTCCCTGCGCCCTACTGGGTCAGCTATACGGAAATGATCAAGGCCGCAGGCGCAACCGCGGTCATCGTCAAATGCAAGGCGGAAAACAATTACGAGCTTGAGCCGGAACAGCTTCAGGCGGCGATCACCCCCCGCACGAAACTGCTGATTCTCAACTCGCCGTCGAACCCGACCGGTGCTGTCTACCGCGTTTCCACGATTGAAAAAATCGCGGAAATCGCGCTGAAAAACAACATCATGGTCATGTCCGACGAGATTTATGAAAAACTGGTTTACGATCCGGAGTTCCGGCATAAGAGCATCGCCTCGGTTTCTCCTGAGATGAATGAACTCACGATCACGATCAACGGGTTCAGCAAGGCATATTCCATGCCGGGCTGGAGGCTGGGCTATCTCGCCGCCCCGAAATGGCTGGCGGACCGCATCATTGCGTTCCAGAGCCATACGACCTCCAATCCGACGAGTTTTGCGCAGTACGGCGCGCTCGCCGCGCTGACCGGAACACAGGAGCCCGTCGAACAGATGCGGCAGGCGTTTGCAAAGCGCCGCGACCTGATCTACTCGCTGATTTCCGCAATTCCCGGAATCAAAACGATCCGTCCGTCCGGTGCGTTCTACCTGTTCTTCGACGTTTCCAGCTTCGGCTTGAACTCGACGGATTTCGTCAACCGCCTGCTGGAGGAGGAAAAGGTCGCGGGAGTTCCTGGCAAGGCATTCGGCGACGATCACAGTCTCCGTGTCTCCTATGCCTGTTCCGAGGAGACCATCAGGGAAGCCGCCGCGCGAATCGCAAGATTCTGCGAAAAGCTTTCCAGATAATCTTCAAGATTACCTCCCGTCCGGGGAAGACCATTCTCCGGACGGGATTCGATAGAAATACAACCGCGGGGGCAACCCCGGAAGCCGGAGGAGTCCGTCATGGATATGATATGGGTCTTAGTTCGATTCCTGATTCTGCTTGCCGTAATGATTGCGGCGCTGAAAACATCCATGTTTCTTGCAAACGTCCGAGTAAGGTCCACATTGTCCGTGTCGATCGCGGTCGGGCTGTTCTGCACACTGCTCCTGATGATTCCGTGGGTCGGCTGGCTCGCCGCCGGATTTTTCGCTTTCCGCTGTCTTGCGAAATTAACAAACTCTCCTCTGCTGCCGGACTCGCTCGTCATGGCGGCGGGGACAATTCTTGTGGCGCAGCTCTGCAAGTTCCTGCTGTTCTGACGCCTGTTGCCAATCGGGAAACATTATGCCGGATCAATTGAAGACGGAAATCGCAGTTCTGCAGGAAATCAGTTCCGCTGTCGTCCATGAGCGCAATGTCGGCGCTCTGCTGGGAAAAGTGCTTGATATCCTGAACAGGAAAATGGGAATGGTGCGCGGCACTTTCACCCTGCGCCAGGGAGATATCTTCATCATAGAAGCTTCGCAGGGGCTTGATGAAAACGAAAAGAAACGCGGCAGATACAAACTCGGGGAAGGCATCACGGGGCATGTTGCCGCAACGGGAATTCCCTGTCTGGTGCCGGACATCTCCAAAGACAAACGCTTCCTGAGCCGAACCGGACGCCATCAGCTCGACAGCAATCCGGTTGCGTTCCTGTGCGTTCCGGTCATTCAGGACGAAAAAGTGATCGCGACGCTTGGAATCGACCGCAAGGTTATACCGGGAGTTCAACTGGACGAGGATCTGAAACTGCTGGAAATCGTAGGCAACCTGATGGCGGACGCGGTTGCGGTCTATCATCAGGAGTGGGAGGAGCGCGAAAGCCTTCTTGCAGAGAACAAACGCCTGCGCGAGGCATTGACCGAGGGCGGCAATCCCGGCGAACTGATCGGGAACTGCCGCGCAATGCAGAACATCTACGCGCTGATCCGGCAAGTCGCCCCCAGCAATGCGACGGTACTGATCCGCGGCAGTTCAGGAACCGGCAAGGAACTGGTTGCAAAGGCAATCCGCCAGCTCAGCCCGCGCGCGGACAAACCGTTCGTCACTCTGAACTGCGCTGCTCTCCCGGAAAATCTGGTCGAAAGCGAACTCTTCGGCCACGAAAAAGGGGCTTTCACAGGGGCAGTCAGCCGCAGGATCGGGCGAGCGGAGGC
>CAYTKK010000028.1:0-14887 GCA_964438355.1 uncultured Lachnospiraceae bacterium
GGTTGAGGATCGTGTCCATCATACCCGGCATGGACGCTCTTGCGCCGGAACGAACGGATACAAGCAAGGGATTTTCAAGATCGCCGAACTTCTTGCCGGTGATCTTCTCCATCTTCTCGATGTTTTCCATAATCTCAGCCTGAATATCGGCGTTGATCTTTCTTCCGTCCTCGTAGTACTGTGTGCACGCCTCGGTGGATACGGTGAAACCTTGCGGAACGGGAAGACCGATTTTGGTCATCTCGGCAAGGTTAGCGCCTTTGCCGCCAAGAAGCTCGCGCATGGACGCGTCGCCTTCGGTGAACAAGTAAACAAACTTCTTCTTTGCCATAATTATCTCCTTTTTAACTATTTTCTTCTTTATTACGCATAGGCAACCACTGCTTTGCACCGATTGCCTATTGATGATTATATCACACGCCAAATTAAATGGCAACTGTTTTGCGCGTTTAGCGAAAATTTTTTGCGTTTTCAGCCGTTTTAAGTGCGACATTGCCGATTTTAGCAATTAACAAAAGCACAATTATCGTTCTCTAAGTCGGACGCTAAAAAATTCAACGCGTCTTACGATTTACTATTAGCGTACACGATTAAGCTGCGACCGCGCGTATATTATTTGCTACTCGTTTCCGCAACGCGCCGCAGGTGCCTGTAAACGTCTCCCAAATCGTCATAGTCGCGGTAACACGACGAGTACACCTCCAAAAGCACACTAACCGACGGATTCGTCTTTGACAAACGCGCAATAAATTTTTCGAAGTCGAAATTGCCGCGAAAAGGCATGGTTGGGCGCTCTCCGTCCACCAGGTCGCATATATGCACCGTCGCAAGGCGTTCACCCATACATTCAAGCAATTTATAAACGTCCAGATTGCAATAAAGAGCTTGCTTTATGTCCAGCGTTGCGGCAAGAGACGGACAACGCGACTTAAGAAAATCAAAAAATTCGACGTTTGTAAAATACGCCCAGTTTACATTTTCATACGCTACTTTTATACCGTATTCGGCAGCAATATCGCACAATCGGTTAGTACGCTCGGCAAACCTTTCCATATTTATCTTTGGCGGTCTGCCCTTTTTTACAAACGGTCCGTGAAAAGTATAAAACTTCGCGCCGAGAATTTGTCCGGCAAGGCAAACCGACCGAAAAATTTTTTCGGCGTCGTCCGACACCCTATAATAATCGGCGTATAGTTCGGGTTCGAAACACGTACCGTGAGCATGCACGGAGTGCACACGGATATCCCCCTTTTTTTGCACAAGCCGACGAACGAATTTTTCATCGTATTCCGAAAACGTATTTAGAAAAACCTCGGTCAAATTTACGCCCTGGGCCCTTAAAATATCAAACGTATCCTCAACGTTTTCCGTGCCGTAAAAACACGCCGTAGAAACTCCAAATTCCATTTTTGCTTTATTCTCCGTTTTATAAAAGGCAAATCTTTGCCAACGCGTTATCTGTTATCCGTTTCGTCCTACGCATTTCGCCGTAAAAAACGCGTCTCATAACAACTTACTCGCAAACAACAAAATTAAACTATTCTTCCTTGCAATCGAATACGGCGTTACAAACGCCCTCGGCAAACTGCTTTTCGTGCGAAACTAGTATAACAGCGCCCTCATACTTTTTAAGAGCATCCGATAACACGTCTTTTGCGCGAACGTCAAGGTGATTCGTCGGCTCGTCGAGTACGAGTATATTGGACGTAACGTTCATAATCGTAAGAAGTCGCAACCTGACTTGCTCGCCGCCGGACATTTCGGCAATGCGGCGAAGCGCCATCTCTCCTTTTATTCCAACGCGAGAAAGTTCAGTCCTTATCTCGCGAGCGTTCATTCTCGGGAAACAATCGGAAATATACTCGAACGGCGTTTGCTCGGTGCGACGAAAAGATAAATCCTGCTCTAAGTACGCAGGCTTTGCCGCAATATGAAAATCGAACGACCCGCCTTTTTTCGGGATAATTCCCATAAGCGTTTTCAGCATCGTGGATTTTCCTATTCCGTTCGTGCCGCGTATCCACAATTTCGTATCGCCGCGCATATTAAAGTCTATAGGCGGTAACAGCACGCTGTCGTAACCTATTTCCAAACCGCGCACGTTAAGCATATCTTTCGTGTTAAGCATGACGCAAGGAAACTCGAAATGAGCGTCGGCAATCGTAACCGGCTTTTGCATAACCTCTATTCGGTCCAGCATTTTCTTTCGGCTGTTAGCCATTCCCGCGGTTGCCGCACGCGCCTTATTCTTCGCGATATACTCCTCCATTCGCTTAATCTCCGCTTGCTGACGAGCATAATCCTCCTCGTACTGCCGCATAGCCATTTCGTGCTGAACAAGAAATTGCGAATAATTGCCCGTATATTTGCGTATCGTTCCGTTTTCGATGCTTACGACGTATTTGCACACGCCGTCAAGAAAATCGGTATCATGCGAAATAACCATAAAAGTCTTTTCGCTTGCGTTAAGAAATTTTATCAGCCATTCTATGTGTTCTACGTCCAAAAAGTTAGTCGGCTCGTCAAGAAGCATAACATCCGGCTCTTCCAAAATGAGCTTTGCAAGCATCAACTTAGCGCGCTGTCCGCCCGAAAGTGTGGATATAAGCGTATCGTATCCGAACACGTGCACGCCCAAACCGTTTGCTACTTTCTTAATTTGTGCGTCTATATCGTAAAAATGCGCGTTGGTAAGCGTTTCGAGCATTCGGTTGGTCTTGGATATAAGTTTGTCCAGTTCGTCCATATCGGTGATTTCGCCCATCTGCTCGTAGAGTTTTTGCATTTTTGCGTCAAGCTCGTAAAGATGAGCAAAAGAACTTTGCAAATATTCCATGACGGTAAGAGACCTGTCTATGTCGGCGTGTTGGTCAAGATAACTGTAACGTATACCGTTAAGCCATATGACCTCTCCGCCGTCCTGCGAAAGCTTTTGCGCTATTATATTGATAAAAGTTGACTTTCCTGCGCCGTTAAGTCCGACTATCCCGACGTGTTCGCCGTTGTTAATGACGAGGTCGGCTTTGTTAAACAGCACCTTATTGTCGTACGTATGCGATAAATTTTTAATCCTTAGTATACTCATTGCAGTCCGTTTCCGTTGATTAGTCGATCGTTATAGATAAATACGTTTCTTATCTCCGCCTTACCCTTAACCAGCGGTTTACCTCCGTGCGAACGGCTTTCGATAGCGAGCGCCTCGGTCGAAAACGCAGAGAGATAATCGTCGTCTACGGCAAGCACTATGGAATACGGCTCCGTAACGTAACTTGCGAATATGAGTTTAGAACCGCCGCGCCCCTTTAAGTCGGTAATTTTAACGCCCTTACGATAACGCGCCATAACGTCTATATCGGCAACCAGAACACGCTTTGCATATCCCTTCTCGGTGACTATCGCTATTTCCCCACCGTCATATGTTTGTCCGACAAAAATGCACTCGTCGCCGTCGGAAAGGTTGATTCCTTTTACTCCGCCAGTCACTCTGCCTTGCAGAGGGATATCGCTCATATCGGCGTTTAACGTCATTCCGAGTTTAGTAACGAACATCAAAGTACACTGTTCCTTTTCCTGCTCGATTCCGATGACCTCGTCTCCGTCTTTAAGTTTTATCGCCTGATACGAGGATTTAACTACGCCGTACTCCTTCCACTCGGTCTTTTTGACCATTCCGAGTTTTGTATAGAAAAGAAGATTACCTTTGGGAAGTTTATCCGTAAGCGGAAGCATATACAAAATTCTTTCGTCGTCGGTCCATGCGCCGTTTGTGAGTTTTTTAAGCGGCATTCCTTTATCGCGCCAACGAGTCTCGTCGATAGCGTCGACGTCAAGTTTATAGCAATTACCTTTGTTTGTAAAGCACAGCAAACGCTCGTCGCTTTTGCATTTGACGATGGAAGAACAAATCTCGCCGCACGTCGAATTATCCGCAAACGTTTTCGTCGCCATAGAAAAACTCTTAAGCGGCAGTCGCTTGATGTTTCCGAGAACGTTATAGCACACCACGCATTCGCCGGCTTCCTTCGGCGCGCCGGCGTCGGTTATTTTATACTCTTTCTCGGATTTAATGATAACGGTTCTTCGCGGCGTTTTATACTCGCGCTTGATTGCCAGCATTTCGGTCTTTACGACTTCCATTTGCAGTTTTTTGCTTGCCAAAATTGCGGTAAGGCGTTCTATCCTCTCGCGAAGTTCCTTAAGTTCTTGTTCGAGTTTATACACCTCGAGGTGGGTAAGACGCGCCAAGCGCAAATCGAGAATAGCGTCTGCCTGAATAACCGAAAGTTTGAAGCGTGCGCGCAGTTTGTCGCGAGCCTCGGACGTCGACTGACTTTTCTTGATGATGTCCACCACTTCGTCGATATTACGCACCGCGATAACAAGTCCTTCGAGCACGTGCTCGCGCTTACGACAATTATCCAGTTCGCAACGCGTTCGTTTGACGATAAATTCACGCTGATAGTCGACGTAATATTTAATAATTTCCATCAATCCCAGCGTACGCGGCTTGCCCTCGGCAATCGCTACCATGTTTACGCCGAACCCCGTAGACAAACTCGTTGACTTAAAAAGCATAGCCAATATGGCGTCTACGTTACCGTCCTTTTTCACCTTGATTACCGCGCGGATTCCGTTGCGATCGGATTCGTCGGCAATGTCGCTAATACCCAAAAGTACGCCTTTTTTCTCTTCGCGGAGTTTAAGAATGCTCTCTAGTAGCGCCGACTTGTTAACCTGATACGGCAGTTCGTCTATAACTATCAAGCGCTTGTCACCGTCGTTTTCTATGTGTATCTTTGCACGTACCACGAGCCTGCCTTTGCCCGTCTCGTACGCCTTGACCAGTTCCTCGTCCGCAATAATATATCCGCCGGTCGGAAAGTCGGGTCCCTTGATTATCTTCATCATTTCGGGGAGTTTTATACGCGGATTATCTATGTACGCGACAGCACCGTCTATCGCTTCACCGAGGTTGTGCGTAGGTATATTCGTCGCAAGTCCGACAGCAATTCCGGACGCACCGTTGACAAGCAGGTTGGGAAATCTACCCGGCAAAATTTCGGGTTCTTTAAGCGTGTCGTCGAAGTTACAACCCCAACGAACTATTTCGTCCTCCGGCTTACCCATGTCGCGCAAAAGTTCGAGCGCTAGCGGCGTAAGGCGGGACTCCGTGTAACGCATAGCAGCGGCGCCGTTTCCGTCGATGTCGCCGAAGTTACCCTGACCGTCGACAAGCGTCGCACCCATGTTGAACGGTTGAGCCATTCTTACGAGCGCGTTATATACGGAACTATCGCCGTGCGGGTGATATTTACCCATACAGTCACCCACGACTCTGGCGCACTTTTTATACGGACGATCCGGATAAAGTCCGAGTTCGAGCATATCGAACAATATTCTGCGCTGAACGGGTTTAAGTCCGTCCTCCACTCTGGGAAGCGCTCTGTCCAAAATGACGCATTCCGAGTACGGTACCATCGACTCGTGCATCACCTCTTCCATGGTTTTTATAATGATTCCGTTGTTTTCTTCCATTTTTATTACCCGATTATGTCGATAAACGTATCTTGCTTGTTAAAGTTTGCGTGCTCGATAATGTAGTTGCGACGCGGTTCTATCGCGTCCCCCATCAAAGTGCTTACCAGTTTTTCCGCAAGCGCGCCGTCCTCTATCGTAACGCGAACGAGTTTACGGTGCGCAGGATCCATCGTTGTCGACCACAACTGATCCGCGTTCATCTCGCCCAAACCTTTGTAGCGCTGTATTTCCGCGCCGCGCCCCATTTCCTTTTTAAGCTTTTCAAGCGCCTCGTCGTCGTATGCGTATTCGACTTGCGATTTTTTCGCTATTCGATAAAGCGGCGGCAAACCGATATACACGTGACCGTCCAAAATAAGTTGCTTCATATACCTAAAGAAGAACGTAAGCAAAATCGCGCGGATATGCATACCGTCTTGGTCCGCATCGGAAAGAATAACGACTTTATGATACTTAAGGTCGTCCACGTTAAAACTTTCGCCTATACCTGCGCCCAGCGCGGATATGAGCGTACGAATCTCTTCGTTTGCCAAAACCTGGTCGAAACGCTTTTTCTCTGCGTTAAGCGGCTTTCCCCTAAGCGGCAATATCGCCTGAAACGACCTGTTTCTGGCTTGCGTACACGTTCCGCCTGCCGAATCTCCCTCGACAATGAAAAGCTCGTTATTTTCGGGTTTTTTACCGGTACAACTTTTTAATTTTCCGACGGTATTGAAACTGTCAATGCTGTTTCTTGCGCGAGTAAGTTCCTTTTCTTTTCGCGCGGCTTCTCGAACTTTTGCGGCAAGCAGTCCTTTCTTTATGCATATCTCCGCAAGATGCTTGTCGTTTGAAAATATTCTGTCCAACTCGCGCTCGACGACGACGTCGACAGCGGTTTTTGCCTCCGTGTTGCCCAACTTTGTTTTGGTCTGTCCTTCGAATTGAATGTTTTGCATCTTGACGGACAAAACCGCGGTCATTCCCTCTCGATAATCGTCGCCGATAAGATTAGCGTCCTTTTCCTTGAGCAATCCGAGCTTACGCGCCCAATCGTTCATCACCTTGGTAATGGCGATTTTTAACCCGGTTTCGTGAGTTCCGCCCTCGCCAGTCGGTATGTTGTTGACGTACGAAAAAAGATTTTCCGTATACGCGTCGGTATACTGAAACGCAAGTTCAAGCGAAATCCCCTCATACTCGCCCGCCAAGAAAACGGGGTCGGGGAATGCAGGATTCTTCGTCTCGTTTAAGTCGCGAACAAAATCGACCAAGCCGCCCTCATAATAAAATTCTTTTTTGAAATAGCTCTCGCCCATCTTGACGCGCTCGTCGGCAAGAAATATTTTTACGCCCTTGTTCAAGAACGCAATTTCCTTTAGCCTGCGCGAAATCGTTTCGGTATTAAAACGCGTGGTCTCGAATATTCTGTCGTCGGGCATAAACGTAATTTTAGTGCCCGTATGCTTCGTTTTTATCTTTTTATCGACAAGCGGAGCGGTCGCTACGCCGCCGCGAACTTTGCCGTCCTTTTCGACGCTCTCGAAACGCATCGAATACGTCGTGCCGTTTTTGTACACTTCGACTTCCAACCAGCGAGAAAGAGCGTTCGTAACTGACGCGCCCACGCCGTGCAATCCGCCTGAATGAGCATAGTTTTCGTTACCGAACTTACCGCCCGCATGCAGTTGCGTAAATACGACCTCGACTCCGCTAACCTTCATCACGGGATGAATATCGACGGGGATTCCACGGCCGTTATCTTCAACAGATACCGAGCCGTCCTCTTTAATTATAACTTTAATCATGTCGCCGAAGCCGTTTGCAACCTCGTCGATTCCGTTATCCACGATTTCCCAAAGAATGTGATGCAGTCCGCGCGTTCCGGTCGAACCTATATACATTCCCGGGCGCACGCGAACGGCGTCTAATCCTTCAAGGATTTGTATATCCTTTGCGTCATAGCTCTTAGCCATTTCTCCTCCGATTACCGCGAAAAACGCGGACTTGTCTTTCTTCTTCTTTATTATACCACAAGCCGCTCGTTTTCTCAACTGTTTTAATGTATTTTTATGCGGCTTTTTACGTTTCGTCACACCACAAACTTTTGCCGCACAACCGCGTTGCATAATTATTCTTTAATAGTTAATAATTATTTATTCGTTGCCTTTTCACGCGATTTTACAGCGATTTTGGCGTAAACACGACCAAGTTCATTCAAAAACGTAGTCCGCTAAAACACGAAACCGCGTCACGAACAAAGACCGCCGCGCTCGGTTAATTTTGTCATTCTATTCGCTTTTAGATACCATTTTGAACAGGCTTTTTGTTTTATTTTCGAAAAAGTTACTCTCGCATATCATTCAAAAACGCAATTTTAAGTGCGACGAAAAGACAATATTACACCGCGGCGACCTTGTTTTCTCAAATGCGCCGCAAAAAATGTTCTTTATTTATATCGTTTTTCTTTTACACAACACGGAATATTTGTAATGAATTTGCTTTCGCAACTATGCGCTTATCTTACCTTATAGAAGTTAACGAACGAGCATTCTCGATCTCATCGGCTACAGCACTTTTCGAATCACGGCGACTATCGCATAGCTTTTCTTGATATCAAAAAAGGAGTTCGATTTTTTTCAGAACTCCTTTCAACAATCTATCATCTATTATTTCTGAATTTCGGTTTTATTGCCACGCACAGTTCCCGGCAAACACCCGCCTCTGTCGCCGAAACGCAAAATGAATTACTTGAAATACTTATTCTCAATTGCCGTTATCTTCGCTATTCTGCCGACGTGACGTTCCGCCTCGCTGAACGCGGTATGAACAAACGTATCGACTATATCCATAGCCAACCCCGCCCCGACAACGCGCTCGCCGAACGCAAGAATATTTGCATCGTTATGTTCGCGCGTAGCGTGCGCCGAAAAAGTATCCGAACATAATGCGCAACGTACTCCCTTTACTTTGTTTGCGGCAATACTCATTCCGATTCCCGTCCCGCAAATAAGAATACCCTTTTCAGCTTCGCCGCGAGAAACTGCCTCGGCAACCAAAATGGCATAATCGGGGTAATCGACGGCACCCTCTTCATAAATACCGTAGTCTTTAACTTCGAAGCCTTGTTCTTCCAAATGCTTTTTTATGTCGTTTTTAAGTTTCAGCGCCGCGTGGTCACAAGCAATCGCTATCATATCTTTTCTCCTTGTTTTTTAGTAATAAGAGCTATTCGCTCGTCATAACGCATAGATTATAAACTAATTTGCGTTTTTTATCAAGAGTTTTTAAGCCTTTTATGACTTTTTATACGCACAATCAATGTTTTTCGCCGTTTTTAATTATTTGAGCCGTATCGAAAATTTTATCGCACAATCTTTCTATACGCTCCAACGTTTTCAAATAATCCGAAAGATTACCGCCGAAAGGATCGGGTATTTCTTCTCCGATAAGATCTCGAGCGCAATACGTGTTTTCTCCGCCAACGTTGTCACGTTGAGTCTCGGTCATAGCAACTATAAGGTCGCTTTTTTTCATGGACGGAGAAAGAGGCTTGGCTTTATGCGAGTACAATTTATATCCGCGTTTTTTAAGCGCCGACTTTGCCAATTTGTTCATTCCCTCGCCGATTTGCGGGATTAGTCCCGCGCTTTTTACGTCGAAAAAATCGGCTTCCCCTGCTGCTTTTATTTTGTCGCGCATAACCAGCTGAGCCATTGCCGAGCGACAAGTGTTACCCGTGCAAACAAACGTAATTTTTAGCTTGGTCGGTTTTTTTGCGCTCTTTTTATTGTTTTTACCTTTAACGGTACCGTGGCGACGTGCCGTCATAACGTTTTTCCTCCGCTAGCCTTAGATAAACGGTTCGCTACAGACCTGCCCATTCCCTCATCGCCGACGCCTTCACATATGACGGTATCGTAACCATCGTCGTCGCTTTTTCGAAGCAACGCAAACAAAGAGCGAGCATAATCCGCATAGTTTTCGCCCGCCGAAAACAGCGCCTTCCCGGCAAATCTTGTTTCGGCGTTCATCGCAACTATAACGGGTTTTTTGCCGCCGGAAACGGCTTTTTCGTAAAACGCGAGCATTCTTTGGTCGACATCCTCGCCAATCGACGCCACAAAAACCTCAGCTTGGGGCGCATAGTGCTTGTACTTCATTCCCGGGCACAACGCTACGGTCGACGAACGAACTACCTCTATCTCGCCTATCGCCGCCTCGAGCTCCTCTATGGGCATTCCGCCCGCGCGCAACAATCTTACTTTGCCGTCGCAAAAATCAATAACAGTGCTTTCGACTCCGACCGAACATTCACCGCCGTCGATAATAGCGGGAATCCTTCCGCATAAGTCGTCAAAAACGTGCGCCGCGCATGTCGGACTCGGCTTCGTGGAAGTATTCGCGCTCGGCGCGCAAATCGGGCAGCCTGATTCGATTATCAAAGTCCTTGCAATTTCGCTGGCGGGCATTCTTATAGCGACGGTGCCGAGTCCGCCTGTTGTCTCGTCCGGCACAATGCTTTTTTTGGGTAGCACAATCGTAACGGGTCCCGGCATAAAACGCTCTATTACAACAAGAGCCTTCTCGGGCACTTCGGAAGCAAGCGCAAAAACGTCCTCTTTTTTTGCGATATGCACTATAAGCGGATTGTCGCTGGGTCTACCTTTCGCCGCGTATATTTTTTTCACGCTCTCACGCGAAAGCGCGTTCGCTCCCAGTCCGTAAACCGTTTCGGTGGGAAACGCAACCAACTCGCCGTTTTTAATTATTCGCGCGCACTCGCTTAAGTTTTTGGCACTCGGACAATAAATTTTGGTTTCCATTTTTCTCCTCTAAACTCGCGAAGTCATATGATCCGATATTTTTAGTTTTTACGTTTACACGGCTTCGTTATCGTCGATAATTTATTTATGAATAACACCTCAAGATTACTAGACAGCTTAATAAGCAAGTTCGCGCTGCTTTTTCTCGGTTGTATAATAGGAGCGTACTTTACGAGCAGGCTAATCGACAGACTACTGTTCGGCGCCGTGTTTTCGCTGTGCGCGTCGCAACTATATCTGCATTTTTTCTCGCTCAACAAACAGCACCGCAAAACAAAAGCCGAAGAAGTCGCCGCAAAATTCTTTTCCGAACACGACTCGAAAACCGCGCGCGACTATTTTTTCGATGTTTTATCTCCGCATACCGACGTCAGACGACGCTACAAATATCTATCGGTAAACGAAACGGCGCTCTTTTGCGAATTTTTGCCCGAACCGATAAACGCGAACGAAGTCGCAAAAATAGTTTTTTATGCGCGCAGACGCGGTATCGACAAAGTCACTATA
Organism: uncultured Lachnospiraceae bacterium; assembly: GCA_964438355.1. GTDB lineage: Bacteria > Bacillota > Clostridia > Christensenellales > Pumilibacteraceae > UBA10677. The sequence goes on from CAYTKK010000028.1 coordinate 10,851, forward strand.
TTTATGCTTTCATACTCGCCAAAAGCCGCCGCGTTTTGCAATTCCGTCTCGGACATCAAGATAAAACTTGTAGATTTCGCACAAGTTTTTGCTCTTATAAAGCGACTCGGACGTGAATCCGACTTTTTGCCGGAAAAACGGAAAAGAAAAACTCTCGGTGAAATTCTATCTTCCGTAAAAAAGACGCGTGCGGGCGCTTTTATGTTTTCCGCGCTTGTCTTACTCGCCGTAGCGCCGTTGACCGGGTACGCAATTTACTATGTTTTCTCCGCGTGCGTCTGTCTTGCGCTGTCGATAACGATAGCCGTATTCGCGAAAAACTAATTCTTCTTCGCGTCGTTTTCGGCGTTTATTTTTTCGGACTCGTCGCTCGTCGAAGTCTCGTCCGCTTTTTCATCGCTCCGCTCTTTCTCTTTTGAAGTTTTTCGTTCTTCCTCTTCGAGTTGTTCCGCCGTCCTTATCGCGACAGAATTGATTCGAACAACAAAAAACAACCCGATACCGACAACACCGCTCACAAGAGCAAAATAGCCGATAGCGCCGTTAAACATCGTCTTATCCAGCAACGTTAAAACCAACGCGACCGAGAACAGCACGATAAAAATAAGTGCAATTACAGCTAGAACTTTTACAAATCTCTTATTCATACGTAAATTATAACACGCTCTCCGCCCGGGCGCAAGCGTTTTGGATAATTTCGCACAAATAACAAAGACCGACCATCTCTCAAGTCACTTATTAAGTTCAAGCTCATAAGATAATTTCACGCAAACAACAAAGACCGACTATCCGATAGCATACTATAAGGCGTCAAACTCGCCCTACGGCTTTCGATAATCGGTCTTTATTTGCGCCACTATACGTTTTGGGTCTGCTCACCCGTAGCCGCGCTCGACGAAACGCATGCTCTACAAATCGTCAACGTCCTGCGTAGGAGTCCCTTCTTGCGAAATTCCCGTGTAACTTCCGTTCGGGTCGAACGGACTTTTGAGCATATCCTTTACTTTTACCTCTTTTCGCTTTTTTCCCATACCCTTAGTATAAAAAGAAAAACGATTATTATACATAATATTTTCGATAAACCTAAATACGACACACAAACGCATTATCTCATTCGCACACGCGTTTTTCGCGAATGTACCCGCCGATTTGAGTGCGGTAAAATTCGATTTCGGCATTAAAAACGTCGCGTCAAAAGTTCGGCAGTGTGCGGACGATGGTCAGAAACAACCAGTTCGGGAACGTCGGCGCTGACGACCTCGATGTCGTCGCTGACGAAAATATAATCAATTTTTTCGGTCGGATTATCGGAAGGAAACGTTAGTCCGGCTGAAAAGAGTTTATCTGCCGCGTCGCGCATAAGAGCACGAATCGGCGCAAGCAATTCGCTACTTGGCCGAAGATTGAAATCGCCCATAAACACACACCGCTTGCAAAAAAGACTTCTAACTGTTTCTACCGCATTTACTTGCTCGGAACCGTTGAGTCCGAAATGCGTAACTATAAAACGTACGCATTCTCCCTCTATTACTATATCAGCAACCAGCGCGCAACGCGTTTCGAAAGAAGAATCCGTCCTTTGTATCGGGTCTGGAATCATTACGGTAGACGCATTCTCGATAGGATACCGGGACAATATGGCGTTGCCGTATGGATTGTTGCCGCGTACGTCGATTGCCTTGGCAAAGTAATAGTGCGAGTATCCCGCCTTGCTCGCCAAAACGGCGGTTTGGTCCGCGTAATCAAAACGCTCACCCGCCGACCTCATTTCGTTTAAGCCGACAACGTCTGCGTTAAGTTTAACCAAAGCGCTCGCCATCGCGTCAAAATCAATTTCTCCGGAAAGATAATTTTTGCAATGCTGAGTGTTATAAGTCGCTACTTTAATTTTCATAATACTCCATAAAAAGAACGAAAATCCGTTTGTTTTTCTGAGGTAAATAATACCACCGCATCGCATCGCTTGTCAACGAAAAAGGCTTTACCGAACCTAAATTCGGTAAAGCCTTTTGTTTTTCCTAATGCTCCTTATTCGGACGCTTACTTTTTTGCCCTTGCCGCAATTTCGTTATCGAAGAATTTTCTCGCGTTCTTAGGCTCAACGGAAAAAAGTTCGCCGTTCACGGTTACGCACACGCCCTCGGTGCACTTACCTATACAGAACTTTCCCGCAAGTTCAACATCGTTGTCAAGTTCGAGTTCTTTCATTCTTTCGCGAAAAATTACAAGAACCTGCTGTGCGCCCTTGGTATGGCAAGCACTTCCGATACAAATTTCTACCTTTACCATAATTTCCCTCCTGATTGCGTCTTGCTTTTGCGGCGCGTAAGCAAAAAGCAAGACGCACCGCAAGCAATAGCAAAATTATAGTTATTATTCGTAATCTACGACGTTTGCCCAGTGGAGCAAGAACTCGCGCTCTTGCGGCTTGCCCTTAACAAGCTGAGAGGAAGCAACAATCGGAATCCACTTCTGGATGTACTGCTTCGCAGTGTCGGACATTGCGCTGAATTTATCAAGATAACTCTCCGCACCGGAAATGTCTCCCGCCAACCAGAACAGCAAGTAGGTGCGCGCTGCGTCTGCAGACGCGTTGCCCTGAGTTGCGTGCGACCAGTCAATGATGTAATCGCCGTCTGCCGCTACGATGATGTTGCTGGGATTAAAGTCGCCGTGACAAAGTTTCTTGTGCTTGGGCATACCCTCAAGACGAGTGTGAAGCTCGTAACGCGTGGTCGCGTCAAGCGGAGACTCGTTAATTTTACGATTCATCTTGTCTTTGAGTTTGTTAAGAAGCGGTACGTTTTTGCTTTGCACCTCGAGTTGGAGAGCGACAAAACGGTCAAGATAAATATCCTTATTTGCGGCGTCTTCCTCCATAATCTGAGCAAGCGTCTTGCCCTCGATATAGTCAAGAACGATAGCCCACTTTCCGTCAATCTTCGTTACTTCATGAATCTTCGGAATAAGCAGTCCGGTCTCCTCTACGCGCGCCTGATTGAGCGCCTCGTTGAGAATGTCTGCCTTAGAATAACTCTCGTCGAACACCTTGATTGCTTTATCGCCGTCACGGTATACCGTCTTGGAGTTTCTGATAGAAATAATGGTATCCAGTTTCATAATTCTCTCCTCCTTATCTTACACTCTCTCGTGCTTACCGTAGTAAGCGTTGAGGTACATTTGCTTAATTTCGCTCATAAGCGGGTAACGCGGGTTAGCGCCCGTGCACTGATCGTCGAACGCCTGCTCTACCATTTCGTCAAGACGAGCGAGGAAGTCTGCCTCGTCGGGAACGTATTCCTTGATGGTGGACTTGATTCCGACTCTTGCCTTAAGCTCGTCGATAGCCTTTATAAGGTTCTCGACCTTCTCCTCGTCGTCCTTACCCTTAATTCCCAGATAATCTGCGACCTCGGCGTAACGAGCCATGGTATGCGGATGGTCGTATTGAGAGAACGTACCCATCTTGGTGGGCGTTTCGCTTGCGTTGAAGCGGAGAACCTCGTCAATCATAAGAGCGTTTGCTACGCCGTGCGGGAGGTGATGGAACGAACCGAGCTTATGAGCCATAGAGTGACATACGCCCAAGAATGCGTTTGCGAAGGCCATACCTGCCATAGTAGCGGCGTTTGCCATCTTTTCTCTTGCCTCGACGTCAGTTTGACCGTTGTCGTAAGCTCTCGGCAAATACTCGAATATAACCTTAAGCGACTTAAGAGCCAACGCGTCGGTATAATCGGTAGCCATTACGGAAGCATATGCTTCGAGCGCGTGAGTTACGGCGTCGATACCGGAAGCGGAAGTAAGTCCCCTGGGCGCGCTCATATGGAAATCGGTGTCGATGATTGCCATATTCGGCATAAGCTCGTAATCGGCAAGCGGGTACTTAACGCCGGTGCTCTCGTCGGTGATAACCGCAAACGGAGTAACTTCGGAACCGGTACCTGCAGAAGTCGGTATAGCGATAAAGAACGCCTTTTCTCCCATCTTCGGGAAGGTGTAGATACGCTTTCTGATATCGACAAAGCGCATTGCCA
>CAYTKK010000029.1:0-1799 GCA_964438355.1 uncultured Lachnospiraceae bacterium
CCTACGAGACGACAGTCGCAATCTTCGATTGTTTCCCTTGCATTGCTTCGCAAAGCGCGAACCTGCGCTCTCTTCGCTCGCACACTTCTCCTTTCGAGAGGTCAACAAAAAAAAACGGCTACCTGACGGTGCCGCCTTTTTTATTTGGTGACCCCTACGGGATTCGAACCCATATTACCACCGTGAAAGGGTGATGTCCTAACCCTTAGACCAAGGGGCCAACGTGGTGGCGGCGAATAGATTCGAACTATCGACCTGTCGGGTATGAACCGAATGCTCTAGCCAACTGAGCTACGCCGCCACAAAAAGTGCTATAATAGCATAGCATACCGCGGCAAAAAAATCAACTTATTTTACGTAGTTTTGCAAAATTTTTTAGTAGATAATTCGTCTAACCAAACATAACTGCACGATTTACGGCAGCTTTCGTCCTCCTAATTCGCAAAATTATCGGTATCGACCCCGTTTGACATTACGTAAAGCGACTAATTTAACAAAAATACTTCTGCGCCTTATACTCAATCAATTTACACCGTAATGCGAAAAAAACCACAACAATCGTTTCCGTTAAATCACAAACGCACATCTCGCAACGCGGAATCTAAAACGATATAACTAAGAGGACGAGTTCCGCGACAAACGAAACACGTCCTCTCATTTTCCTTATAACTTTACAAACCGCTATCTTAGACGACATTTCCAAACACAAACAAAAGCGCCAAACTTCCGCACACGACGCCGACTCGCGTTAAAAATCCGCTAAGATATCCCCTCTTTTACAAGCGCCATCATGCCAAAAGTTCGGCAAGCGTAGCGGCGACTTCGGAAGGATTTTCAATTTCCATACCCTCTACAAGCATTGCAGACGCGAACAACACGCGCGCGTATTTTCCGAGTTTTTCCTTATCGCCGGACTTCCATAACTCGACAAGTTTGGCAAAAATCTTATGCTCGGGATTCAGTTCGAGCACTTTATCCGCAAGCACCGGGACAGGAGAAGCGTTCTTCATGCTCTTGAACACCTTTTCCATCTCCAGCGAAATTTCGCCCTCGGCGGTCAAACAAACGGCGTTGTTCTTCATTCGCGTGGAGAGTTTAACCTCCTTTACCTCGTCACCGATAGCCGATTTCATTTCGTCGAGCATTTCCTTGTGCTCTGCGCTCGTTTTCTCAAGTTCTTCCTTCTTCTCGTCGCTATCCAAGCCAAGGTCCGCAGACGCGGCGCTTTTGAACTCCTTTTCGTCGTACGTCATAAGCGTCTTGACGACAAATTCGTCTACGTTATCCGGCATATATAATATTTCGTAGCCCCTTTCCTTCAAAAGTTCGGTTACGGCAAGCGCGGATATCTTCTCGACGCTGTCGCCGCAAGCGTAATAAATGAACTTCTGATCCGCCTGCATACGCTCGACGTACTCTTTCAACGTAGTAAGTTTTTCCTGCGTCGAAGAATGGAAAAGAAGCAAATCCTTTAATTCGTCTTTCTTAACGCCGAAATTGTTGTAAACGCCGAACTTAAGAGTAAGTCCGAACTCGGCAAACAGTTTCTCGTAAGTATCGCGGTCGCTTTCGAGCATTTTTTTCAATTCAGCGGCAATCTTCTTTTCGACGCCGCTTGCAATCGCGCGAAGTTGACGGTCTTGTTGCAACATTTCGCGCGAAATGTTAAGCGACAAATCCGAAGAATCCACTACGCCGCGCACGAATCCGAAGCAATCGGGCAAAAGTTCCTCGCACTTATCGGTTATAAGTACGCCGTTGGAATACAGTTGCAAACCTTTTTTATAATCCTTGTTGTA